>JBBQHX010000138.1:0-9387 GCA_038324385.1 Gemmatimonadales bacterium
GGTCCCCACCCGCCGCGTAGGACGAGGGTGACGAGAAGGGAAGAAATGGGAACGAGACGCGATCGCCGATCCGAAGTCCCCATCGCTCCTGCGCCCGCACGCGCGCGAACTCCCGTCCGCCCGTTCCCCCGGCCGGCGTGACGATCAGCCGGATCGAGTCGGCGATCACGCGACCCGCCTGATCTGATCCGAAACCGCGGCCGCTCATCGAGAGGTAGTGGCCATCGCCCGCCTGACCGATGACGCTGACGTACCCCACGCCCTCGGGCGCGATGACCTCCGTCGCCCGGAGATACCGGCCATCCGGTCCGAAATGCGAGATGCGCGGCGTCAGATCGGTCGCAACGACGGTATCGCCCGGCAGTCGCCAGATCCTGCCGAGGAAGGTGAACTCCCCCGGACCCTCGCCCCGCCCGCCCGCCGCCACGACGAAGTGCCCCGTGGAATCGAAGTAGCGGAGCTGCGTCGATCCCCCGTCGGCGATGACGATGTGGCCATTCGTCAGGCGCGATGCGCTGAACACGCGCGACAGGATCAGCATCGAGTCGCCATCCACGGCGCCGATCGACAGCGTGGGCTCGGCGGACACGCGCCATCCGGAATCTGCCGGCCACGACGGCCGCTCGTTGGTGACGATGCGAAGGCCCGCGCTGTCCTGCACGGTCGTACGGGCCGCCGCCGCGTCGGCTCGATCGCCGGCGCATCCGGCGAGCGGGGTCAGCAGCAGGGCGAGCGCCGCGCCCGCGATCAGCGGGGCGGGGGATCGACGCAGTCGTGCGGCGGGAGCGGGCGCGTCATGCATCGGACGGTGATCGGAGGGCGGGTTGGGGGCGGTGCGAGCCGCCGCTATCGTAGCCCGCCTCGTCGCGCGCCGCAATCAGCCAGCGCCCTCTGGGTGCCCATCGCCCTAGCGGTCGTTCCGCGGCGGCAGTTTCCGCCACGGCCGCGCCACCGCCACCCAGAACGCAACCCCGCCCGCGCTCATCCCGATCGTCAGTGCCACCAGCGCCGCCGCCGCCGAGCCCAGCGCGTAGCCCAGCGCGATGTTCGTCGGCCAGAACACGACCAGCGCGACGACGACCCCGATCGGTGCGCCGAGCAGCCCGCGCAGCCACGAGAAGTCGTACGGCTGCACCGAGACCGGGGCCACCGCCGGCGCGACGGCGGGAGCGTCACCCCGCCCGGCGTCGGGGGTGGAACGGCCGGCATCATCGGTCGCGGTGAGTTCGATGGGCGGAACGGCGGCGTGTGGCGGAACGGAAGCGGACATTGCGGCAGTCGGACCGGGGGAAAACCGGGCGAGGCGGCGGGGCGGAATACCGCGCGCCCGCTGGCGTCACCGTGCGGGAGCATAACGCGGCGCGGGCGCCGAATCGTTCCGTCGCGGCTGGGGTGCGGGTGGGGAAGGCTCGCCTTCGCCCGTCCCGGTACCTTGACTCCACCCGCCGGCCCCCCTAGCTTTCCCCGTTCGACACTACATCAAGCGGGGCGACGTGCCTGTTGCCCCCACCCTCGGGCCCTCGCGACGCGAGGCGCTACAGGAGTCCATGAGCAGCGGCGGTACGTCACCCCACGCGGGTGGTGGCCGCGCGGTCGTGCGGACTCCCACCGGGTCCGCACGTTTTCCGTTCTGCCCCTCACGAGGAGCCCGAGTATCCAGGATCCTACCAAGCGCGTTCGCATCAATCGTCAGATCCGCATCAGTCCCATCCGGGTCATCGGTCCGGAAGGGGATCAGATGGGGATCATGGAAGTGGATGCGGCGCTATCCGCTGCGCAGGACCTGGGGCTCGACCTCGTGGAGGTTGCGCCGCTGGCCCGCCCGCCCGTGGCCCGCATCATGGACTACGGGAAGTACAAGTTCGAACAGGCCAAACAGGCCCGGGCCGCCAAGAAGAAGCAGCACGTGATTCTGTTGAAGGAAGTGAAGATGCGTCCCGGAATCGACGATCACGATTTCGACACGAAGACCCGGCACGCACGGCGCTTCCTCGAAGAAGGAAACAAGGTCAAGGTCACTCTGATGTTCCGGGGTCGCCAGATCGCACACCCCGAGTTGGGGCGTCAGGTCGTCGATCGCGTGTCCGTCGATCTAGCTGATGTTGCAAAAGTCGAAGTCGAGCCCAAGCTGGAAGGGCGCTCGATGACGATGATTCTTTCGCCGAAGTGAGAGCGTACGATGCCGAAGATGAAGACCCACAAGGGCGCTGCGAAGCGCTTCTCCGTGACCGGGTCTGGTGAAGTCCGCCGCAACCGCGCGTACAAGAGCCATATCCTCACCAAGAAAACGTCCAAGCGGAAGCGCCGTCTGCGTCAGGCCGCGCTCATCGCCACCAATGGCGAGCGGAAGCGCATGAGGCGCCTCCTGCAGGCGTGATTTCCATGCAGGCGTAACCGTAACGGAGTAGAGCGATGCCTCGCGTCAAATCGAATGTTGTCCGCCTGAAGCGGAAGAAGCAGATCATGAAGGCGGCCCGCGGCGGCTTCGGAGCCCGGAGCAAGCTGTGGAAAGCCGCCAAGGAAAACGTCGAGCGTGGCTGGCGCTATGCCTACCGCGATCGCAAGAACAAGAAGCGCGATTTCCGCCGTCTCTGGATCGTCCGTATCAACGCGGCCGCCCACCAGAACGACATGAGCTACAGCGTCTTCATGAACGGCCTCAAGAAGTCCGGGATCGAAGTCGATCGGAAGATCCTCGCCGACCTCGCTGTCCACGATCCCATCGCCTTCTCGGCCATCGCCGACCAGGCCCGGACCGCGCTGCAGGCATCATGACCTGACCGGCGACGCGCGGAGCCTCCGCGCCTCGCCGGACGCATCCGAGTGGCGGCGGCCCCCACGGCGCCGTTACTCTCCGACGGCGGCAGGCGACTCTCGAGTCCTCTGCCGCCGTCGGCGCGTTCGGAGCGTTCACACCGGCCCCGCGCCACCGCGGTCGCCGCCGCCGCCTCACGCCCGCCGCCTCCCCCCGCCTCCGTTCCCCGACCCGGCTCCCCGTGACGCTCGACGATTATCTCGCCCAGGCCACCGCGCTGCGTGAGGAACTGGACGCCCGCCTGACGACGCTCGACGCCGGTCAGCGGCTCGACGTCGTCAAGGGTACCCTCAAGGACTGGCGCGCCCGCCTCGACGAGCTGCAGCGCGCGATCACCGCGGTGCCGCCCGAGAGCCGGCGCCCCGCCGGGGCCGCGCTGAACGATCTCAAGCGCCACTTCGACGACGCGCTCGGCGCCTATGCCGCACGAGGCGCCACTGCGCGCTCGGGACCCGCGCTCGACCTCACCATGCCCGCTCGCGAGCAGTGGCGCGGCGGCGTGCATCCGGTGACGCAGGTCATCGACGAGATCCGCGAGATCTTCCGCGAGCTGGGCTTCACGATCGCCCTCGGCCCGGAAGCGGAAACGGAGTGGCACAATTTCACCGCGCTCAACTTCCCGCCCGATCACCCGGCGATGGACCTGCACGACACGCTCTACCTCGATGAGGGGATCGTCTTGCGCACGCACACCTCGCCGGTGCAGATCCGCGTGTTGCAGCAGCACACGCCGCCGATCCGCGTGCTCGTCCCCGGCAACGTCTATCGCCGCGATTTCTTCGACGCCTCGCACGCGCCGGCGTTCGCGCAGATCGAAGGTCTCGCGGTGGATGAGGGCATCACCTTCGTCGACCTGAAGGCGACGTTGACGCGCTTTGCCTCACGATTCTTCGGCTCCGTGCGCACCCGCTTCCGCCCGAGCTACTTCCCGTTCACGGAGCCGTCGGCCGAGATGGACGTGGAGTGCCAACTCTGCGGCGGCACCGGGTGCGCCGGCTGCAAGGGAAGCGGCTGGATGGAGATCCTCGGCTCGGGAATGGTGCATCCCAACGTGCTCACCGCCGCCGGCGTCGACGCCGAACGTTACACGGGGTGGGCCTTCGGCATGGGCCCGGGACGCATCGCGATGCAGCGCTTCGGCATCCCCGACATTCGCACGCTCTACGACTCCGACATGCGCTTCCTGCGGCAGGTCGCCCGATGAACGCATCATATGAATGGCTGCGCGCCTTCGTCCCCACTGAGCGGACGCCGGCGGAGTTGCGCGATCTGCTCACCATGCGCTGCGCGACCGTGGAGGAGCTGCACGCGTTACGCGACGACCTCGCCCCGTTCGTGGTCGCGCGCGTGGTTGAGAGCGCGCGTCACCCGGACTCCGATCGCCTGTCGGTGAACAAGGTCGATGCGGGCGGGGTCGAGTTGGAGGACGTCGTCTGCGGTGCGCCGAACGTGCGGGCGGGTGCACTCTACCCATTCGCGCCGGTGGGCACCGTGATGCCCGGCGGCCTCAAGATCGAGCGCCGCAAGATCCGCGGCGCCGTCTCGGCCGGGATGCTCTGCTCGGCGCGTGAGCTCGGGCTCGGTCAGGACCATGAAGGAATTCTGGAGCTGGAGCTCGACGTGCCGCCGGGCACCCCGCTGCTCCAGGCGCTGCCGGTCGGTGACACGCGCCTGGTCGTCGACGTGCTCCCCAACCGTCCCGACCTGCTCTCCCACCTCGGCCTGGCGCGCGAGATCGCCGCCGCGGAGAGCGTCGCGGTGCGCCGGCCAGCCGAGCTGGGGGAACGTGCCCGCACGTTGCCTGACGCGACGGTGGCCGATCGTGAGGCGGTGACCGCCGGCGTTCGGGTGCGGGTCGAGGATTCGGCCGCCGCGCCGCGCTACATGGGCGCCGTCGTCCGTAACGTGACCGTCGGTCCGAGCCCGGACTGGCTGGTCGCGCGGCTGGCTGCCGTCGGCTCGCGGAGCATCAACGTCGTGGTCGACGTGACCAACTACATCCTGCACGCGTACGGCCAGCCGATGCATGCGTTCGATCTCGCCCGCGTCGGCGACGAGTTCGTCGTGAGGCAAGCCCGTGCCGGCGAGCGGATCACCACACTCGACGGCCAGGATCGCGCGCTCCCATTCGGTGCGCTCGTGATCGCCGACGCTTCGGCCGCCATCGCCGTCGCCGGCGTGATGGGCGGCGCGAGCAGTGAGGTCACCGATACCACGACCGACCTCTTCCTCGAGGTCGCCGTCTTCGACCCGGCCACCACGCGCGCCACCCGCCGCGCCCTCGGCCTCTCCACCGACGCGAGCTATCGTTTCGAGCGCGGCATCGACCCCGAGATCGCCCCGGTCGCCCTCGCCGACGCGGTTGCCCTGCTCGAGACGTTCGCCGGCGGCCGCCTCGACGGCGCGCCGGTCGACATCCGCGCGCCTCACGAGGCCGCCGCCGCGGTCCGGCTGCGCGCCGCCCGCGTGCGCCAGGTACTCGGCGTCGATCTCGACACCGGCGAGCTGGCCCGCCTGCTCGAGTCGATCGGGTTCACGGTCGCCGAGCGCCTGCCTGACGCGGTGACCGTCCACGCCCCGAGCTGGCGGCGCGATATCCTCGGCGAGATCGACCTCGTCGAGGAGATCGCCCGCCTCCACGGCTATGACGCGATTCCGGGAACGACGGAGCCGTTCCGCCCCGGCACGGTGCCTGACGCGGCGCTGGTCGGCGTCGCCGACCGGTTGCGGCAGTTGTTGAGCGGGGCAGGGCTGTACGAGGTGCGCCCGCTCCCGTTCGTCGCCGACCCCGGCGAGCCCGCCGTGCGGGTGCGCAACCCGATCGCCGAGAACGAGCCTTTCTTCCGCACGCGCCTGCTCGACACCCTGGCCCGGCGCGCGGAGCACAATCTGGCGCACATGCAGGGCGACGTCCGCCTGTTCGAGATCGGCGCCGCGATGTCGCCCGGAGCCACGGGCGAGCGCCCGCAGGAGGAGACGCGGGTCGCCGCGCTCGTCATGGGCGCCCGTCGTCCCCCGCATTTCACCGATCCCAAGCCGGCGCCCTACGACCACTGGGATGCACGCGCCATCGCCGAGCTGTTGCTGGCCGAGCTGCATCCGGGCGCCGACGCGACGCTCGTTCCTGTGGACGGGGAGCCGGTGCTCTGGCGCATCGAGCTGGAGGGGCGTGCGATCGGCGAGGTACTGCGCGTGCCGCTGGATGCGCCGGTCTGGGCCGCGCCGGCCTACGGCGTGGAGCTGACCATCGGCGACGAGTTCGGCGCCCGTCTCGCTGGATCGGCCGCGCCTACGGTCACGGCGTCGCCGCTGCCGCTCTATCCGGCCGCCGAGTTCGACCTCGCGCTGACCGTCCCGGACACGCATCTTGCCGGAACGGTGGCCGCCGCGATCGCGCGCGGGCTGGGCGACCTGCTCGAGTCGGCGCGCCTGTTCGACGAGTTCCGCGGCGCCGGCGTGCCGGAGGGTGCACGCAGCCTCGCCTGGCGCATCGTGCTGCGGCATCCCGAGCGCACCCTGCGCGACAAGGAAATCGAGGGCCGGCGGTCGCGCCTGCTGAAGCTACTGGCCGAGGAGTTGGATGTCCGACCGCGTGGTTGATCCGTCCCGTCCCACCATCGGCAGCGCGGCCAAACTCGGCGACGCCGGTGCCGCCGCTCTCGCCGAGGCTCGCCGCGCGATGGGGCTCGTCGGGGAGGAGATCGCCGGGTTCCGCCGGCGCGCGCTGCAGGCCGAGGCGCGCATCCGCGAGTTGGAGGAACAGGTCCGAGGGCTCGAGGCCCGCGCCGAAGCGGCCGAACAGCGCCCTCAGGGCGAGGAGATGGTCTCCCTCCGCGAGGCCGAGCTCGCGCAGGACAACGCCCGTCTGCGCGCGCGTCTCGATGCCGGGACGCAGCGCATCACCGTGCTGCTGGAACGCATGCGGTTCATCCGCGAACAGGGGAGCCCCGCCGAGTGAGCAAATCGTCCGTGAAGGTCACGATCGTGGGCGAGGAGTACACGATCCGCAGCGACACGCCCCCCGAGCACACCCGCGCAGTGGCCGAGTATCTGGATTCGGCCATCAAGCGGGTGCTCCACGGGGGCCAGGTGGTGGACACCCAGAAGGCGGCGATCCTCGCGGCGCTGCAGATCACTGACGAGCTGTTTCGTGCTCATGCCGCGTCGGTGGAGCTGACGGGCGGCGTGCAGGAGCTGTCGAGTGAGATGCGGCGATGGTTGCCGCCGGCGAAGCGGGAGTAGTTGACCGACCTGCTCGCGTTGTTGGGTGGTCTGCGGCATGAAGTCCGGCAGGATCGACCACGGAGGACGCGGAGGGCGCGGAGGACTGCCTGCGGGGGCCACGCTTCGGTTAGCGGGGCGAGCGGCGTCGCGGCCCCGAGTTGGCTGCGTTGTGAGGGGAACGGCACCGCGAGCGGTCGTCTTCGCACCCCGCAGAGACCGATTGGCTGGCGAGTGGGTGTGGCGGTTGCCGTTCCCTTTCAGTCCACAACGCCGTCGGTGCGCAACAAACCACGTGCGCCGGGCGCCGACCCCCGGCTGCGGGAGCAGTCCTCCGCGTCCTCCGCGTCCTCCGCGGTCGATCCTGCGACACTCACCCCCGCATGACATCCACCACGCGACCCCCCCGGCGTCCGCGTTGCCTTTCCCCGAGCCGCGGGATAGGTTTTGCGAGAGCGCCCAGGCGCCGTAGCTGCAATTCGTGACGAGAGTTAACCGCCTTTCATGTCCGGGCTCCGTGGCGCCGCACCCTGTGCTGGCCGCGGCGTGGTGCCCTGCTGTGCGAGGCGTTTTAGCACGATTCCCCGCGCGGCGGGGCTGCGTCGTCATTCGGTTACGGGGTCGGGGCTGAAATCATACACTCCCGGGCGCGCCCGCCGCGCCGGAGCATCCCCGCTATGCCCTCGATACCAGTGCTCGCCGCTTTCGTCGTCATGCTGTTCGTGGCGGCCGCGGCGATGTTCGTCTATGGAAGGAGTGCCGGTGCGACGGCCGGCGCCGAGCAGGAACTCGAGCGTCAGCGTGCCGCCAAGGCCACCGCGGAGGCCACCGCCGAGCGGGTGCTCGCCGAGGCCGCGCGCGAGGCCGACACCCTCCGCAAGACCGCCCTCCTCTCCGGCAAGGAGGAGCTGCTCAAACTCCGCGAGGGGTGGCAGGTCGATGCCCGGCAGCGGCGCGAGGAGCTCGAGCGCGAGGAGCGCCGGGTCAGTGACCGCGAGGCCTCGCTGGACCGCCGCGGAGAGGGGCTCGACCAGCGGGACCGTGAGTTCCAGTCCCAGCTTGGTGAGCTCGGCAAGCGCGACAAGGCCATCGAGCGGGCCCAGGGTGAGCTCGATCAGCTCGTGGCCGACGAACGGCGCCGGCTCGAGCAGATCGCCGGGATGACCGCGCAGGAGGCGAAATCGACGCTGATTCAGCGGATCGAGGAGGAGGCCCACGCCGACGCCGCCAACCGCGTCCGCGAGATCCGCGACGCCGCCCGCCGGAACGCCGAGCGCGAGGCCAAGCGCGTCGTCGCGCTCGCGGTGCAGCGCATCGCGGCCGAACACACCGCCGAGCTTACCGTGTCGTCGGTGTCGCTCCCGAACGATGAGATGAAGGGGCGCATCATCGGGCGCGAGGGGCGGAACATCCGCGCCTTCGAGCTCGCCACCGGCGTCGACGTCATCATCGACGACACACCCGACACCGTCGTCGTCTCCTGCTTCGATCCCGTTCGCCGCGAAGTCGCGCGCCTCGCGCTCGAGAAGCTCGTGTCCGACGGCCGGATCCACCCGGGTCGCATCGAGGAAGTCGTCGCCAAGGCGCGGCGTGAAGTCGAGGAGTCGCTGATCGAGACGGGCGAGCAGGCCGCGTATGAAGTGGGGGTGCATGGGCTGCACCCCGAGCTGATCAAGCTCATCGGCCGGATGCGGTTCCGAACCTCGTACGGGCAGAACATCCTGCAGCATTCCAAGGAAGTCGCCTGGCTCGCCAGCATCATGGCAACCGAGCTCGGCCTCGACGTCGCGCTCGCCAAGCGTGGCGCGCTGCTGCACGACATCGGCAAGGTGCTCACGCACGAGCACGAGGGCACCCACGTCCAGCTCGGCGTGGAGGTCGCGACGCGCTACGGCGAATCGCCGCTCGTCGTCAACTGCATCGCCGCCCACCACGACGACGTGCCGCACGAGAGCGAGGTCTCGGTGCTCGTTCAGGCGGGCGACAGCATCTCTGGCTCGCGGCCGGGCGCCCGTCGTGAGGCGTTCGAGACCTATGTCAAGCGGCTCGAGGGGCTCGAGCGGATCGCGTCGAGCTATCGCGGGGTCGAGAAGGTGTTCGCGATCCAGGCCGGTCGCGAGATTCGCGTGGTCGTCACGCCGGACACCGTCGATGACGTGCGGATGACCGCGCTGAGCGAGGAGATCGCGCGCCGGATCGAAGCGGAGCTTCAGTATCCGGGGCAGATCAAGGTGGTCGTGATCCGCGAGACGCGGGCGGTGGACTTTGCCCGCTGAGCTGATCGACGGCGTCGCGATCGCGCGCGAGGTGCGTGCCGACGTCGCTCGGGACGCGGCGGCGCTGATCGCGCG
>JBBQHX010000139.1:0-9354 GCA_038324385.1 Gemmatimonadales bacterium
ACGCGCGTCGAGTCCGGCTACATGGGCGGGCACGTCGCGTCGCCGTCCTACGAAGCCGTCTGCGCGGGCACAACGGGGCACGCCGAAATCGTGCAGGTCGACTTCGATCCGACGGTGATCTCCTTCCGCGACCTGCTCGACGTCTTCTTCACGATTCACGATCCGACGCAGCTCGACCGTCAGGGGAACGACGTGGGTTCGCAGTACCGGTCGGCGATCTTCGTGCATGACGACGAGCAGCGTGGCGTGGCCGAGGCGACGATCCGCGAGCTGGAAGCCGAGCACCGATATGACGACCCCATCGTCACGCGGATCGAGGCGGCATCGACGTTCTGGCCGGCCGGCGACTATCACCGGGAGTATTTCGCCCGGAACGGTGAGCAGCCGTACTGCGCGTTCGTCGTAGCGCCCAAGGTGGCCAAGGCGCGCAAGCACTTCTCCGAGAAGCTGCGCCGTGTCTGACGCGGTCTGTTCCGTCGATAACGAAAGGGCCGCCGGCAAATGCCGGCGGCCCCTCGTGTGTGCTGACATGTCGCGGTACCCGCGTCAGGCAGCGCGCCACGCGCGCGAGACTACCGCACCAGTTCGGCCAGGCTGAAACCGGCCTCCACGAACGGTCGGGGGAGATCGTCGGCCATCATCAGGCCCGGCCAGACCATCAGTCCCGCCGATGCCGACGCGACCAGCCCCGGATCCACCTGCTGGTCGATGTCGAGCAGCGGCATCGCGTAGCCGCCCGTGTAGTTCGGCAGCGGCGTGGTCTCGAAGGCGAGACGGAGCGACGGCATGCCCGTTCCGTTGCCCACGCCGAGCGGGACGGCGATCGGCACCTCGCGTGCGGCGGCGGTGAACTCGGCCACCCGCGTTGAAGCATCGCTGCCTGACCAGGCGGTGACACCCGCGGCGAACAGTGCACAGGCGGCGAGCGTCATCGCCGTTGCGCCGAAGTGCGGCGCGGCGAGGCGCGTGCCCAGATGCACCGGACGCCGGTCGATGTTCGTGTCCGCCAACCGCCGCTGCAACCGGTCCGCGAAGTCCGCCGACGGCTCGATCTCCGGCAGGTTCCGGACGACCAGCAAGCTCCGGCGAACCACGGTGTCATGCCGGGCGCAGGTCGCGCATTCCTGACGATGCCGCTCCATCGCGACCAGATCGGTCCCGGGCAGCGTGTCGTCCACGAAGGCGAAGTGATGTTTGCGGAAGATGCGGCAATCCATACGGATGGTGTCAGCCTCTGGTCAAAGCGTCGCTCGGCGCGCGGTGTTCGGCGCGGTGCGCGACACGATCGCTTTCGTCGGGGGGGGCGCCCCGGATGCCGCGCCTGACTGCACGCGATCCCGGCGCCGCAGGCGCAGTTTGGATACGGCATACGATACCCGCTCCCCGAGGGGCGGTTCCCCAATTCGCCGACGGGACCCAGGGCGACGCCACCTCCCGACGCCCGAGCATCGATCCGGGGTCCGGAACGACGAAGGGGGCGCGGATCGGCTCCGCGCCCCCTTCGTCGATCGTCGTCAAGGCATGCGCCGCCCACGGCGCACACCGTGCTAGTCGAGCGAGGGACCGATGATCTCGGCGAACGAGTTCCGCGCCCGGTTGAGGCGGCTCTTCACCGTGCCGAGGTTGCAGTTGGTGATCTCGGCGATCTCCTCGTACGACTTGCCTTCGAGCTCGCGCAGCACGAACACCTCACGGTGATGCGCCGGCAGCTTGTCCACCGACTGCTCGACCAGCTCGCGCAGATGGCGCTTCCGGAAGAGATCGTCAGGACGCATGCTGCTGTCCTCGAACTGGAGCGGACGCTCCTCGTCCTGGAAGTTCTTGCGGATCGTCTGAAAGAGCACCAGCGGGTTCCGCGAACGGTTGCGCAGCTCGTTCTTGGCCAGATTCGACGCGATCGTGTAGATCCAGGTCGAGAACTTCTTCGACCGGTCGAAGCGGTGCAGGTGGCGATAGACGCGGATGAACACTTCCTGCACGAGATCCTCGGCTTTCTCGCGATCGCCGATCGTGCGATAGACGAAGTTCAACAGCCGCGTCTGATAGCGCGCCACGAGCTCCTGGAACGCCCGCTCTTCCCCGTCGAGGAAGGCGGTGACGACGCCTGAATCGTCCAGCGACCGAAGCTGCTCCCGGACGGCCGACCCCGGCTGTATGGACTGCTTGCGCGCGATGTCAGCCATCTTGCTCCCTCCCTGTGGATCGCCTGGCGGCGGGTCCTCGTTTCGACACACCCTCGTCGAGATTGGTTGCTGCGTCCCGGTGGGTGTGTGCCCTCTGGTAACGCAGACCCCGTGCCCCCGGCCGCCGGCCGTGTCCAATGTCACAACATCTTGCAGCACAGCGTCTTACAGAAGCGCCGCGAGACGCAATGTAAACGATTCCGGGCCGGTTGTCCACCCAGGTGGACAGCCGGCCCGTCGATCGAGGACGCTTTTGCAGTGGTGAGGCGACACGAATTTCGTGCGCTCGCTACCGCCCGGCGCGAAATCCGGCGGCGTAGAGCAGACCAAGCGCCGTCTTGGCGTCGCGGATCTCGCCCCGCTCGACCATCTCCAGCGCCCGCGAGAGGGGCACCGGAAGGAGCTCGACGAACTCGTCCGCTTCGAGCGCCGCCTCGCCGCGCGTGAGGTCGCTGGCGATGAACAGGTGAATCTTCTCGTCGGTGAATCCGGGCGTCGTGTACATCGTCATGAGGTGCTCGATCCGCCCCGCCGTACATCCGGTCTCCTCGCGCAGCTCACGCCGCGCGCAGTCGAGCGGCTCCTCGCCGGGGTCGAGCCGCCCGGCGGGGATCTCATACAGATAACCCTCGGCCGCATACCGATACTGCCGAATCAACAACAACTGCGGATCGTCGCCCGCGGGATCGCTCAGAAACGGCACGATCGCGCTGGCACCCGGATGCCGCACCATCTCCAACTCGCCCTCGCTCCCATCCGGGAAGCGAACACGATCGACGTCGAGCGAGATGACGCGACCCGTGTAGGCGCGGCGAGTGGAGATGCGGGGGGAGGACATAAGAGCGGCTGTGGGCTGTGGGCGGTGGGCGGTGGGCGGTGGCGGAAGACAGAAGACAGAAGACAGAAGATAGGAGATAGGAGTTGCGGGGAACGGTCGGTTACCGCAGGCCCGCCGTCAGGCGTAATGGGCAGGTGTCATCCCGCAGGAGCGCCGACAGGCGCGAGTGTCGGGACGGGCTCGCCCTCGCCCATAGCCGGCCAATGGGTACGGAAAGCCCATCCCGACACTCGGTCGCTGCGCGCCCTCCTGCGGGATGACATCGCCTTTCCTTCTGTCTCCTGTCTCCTGTCTCCTGTCTCCTAGTTCCTAGTTCCTATCTCCTACCTGCTGGCTTCTAGCTTCTAGCTCTCGCCCTTACCGATCCCGGAACGCCTCCCACAGGCGCGTGTGGCGGGTCGCCAGCGACTGTTCGACGCCGTTGATCCAGACGCGTTCCACCTGCGTGACGATCTGCAGGGGATCGCCCGAGGTGACGATGAGGTCGGCGCGCTTGCCTGGCTCCAGGGTGCCGGCGCGATCGGCGACGCCGAGGATCTCGGCGGCGTTGATCGTGACGGCGCGAAGGGCGGCGTCCTGCGGCATGCCGTACGCGACGGCGCGTGCGGCGTGGTAGGGCAGGTTGCGTACGTCGGTGGTGTTGGGCACGTACTGGGTCGTGAAGGAGACCTTCACGCCGGCGGCGTGCAGCCGTCCCGCGTTCTCCCATCCGGCGGTGGTGGCATCATCGCGGTCCAACGTCGGCGTGAGCATCGAGCCGACGACCACCGGGATGTTGCGACGGGCGAGCTCCGGGGCCAGACGATGCGCCTGGTCGCCACCGACGATCACGCCGCGCACCTTGGGGAACTTGTCGAGGAAGAGGAGCACGGTCTGCACCTCACGCTCGGTGCGCGCCTTGAACATCACCGGGCGCTCCCCGTTCACCGCCGGCAGCATCGCCGCAAGCAGGATCGCTTCGGACGCCTTGACGTTCGGCTCAAACGGCGCCGTCGGATCGTCGCGGGTGATCGCGCCGTCGGCGTAGAGCACGGCGCGCTCGAACAGTTGCACGACCTCCTCGAGTCGCTCGCCCTCGAGCTTGGCCGGTTCCCAGGCCTGTCCGGTGGCGCCAGGCAGTTCGACGACGAGCGTCGCGCGCTCCTCGACCGCCATGCGCGGCGGCGTGTCGCCGGCAAGCTGCACGACCGCGCCCGCTGCGGCCACGGGGCCTGACGTGGGCGCCGCATGCACGAGCGTGATGCCGTTCGCGCGGGCCACCGGGATGGCTTCGCTGTGCGGGTGCACGCCCCAGAGCGCCGAGACGTGCGGGTTAAAGCGTCCCGTTTCCGAATCGTCGCGCGCCGACGGCACCGACTCGATCTCGATCATGCCGAGCTGCGTCATCGGCTCGATCATGCCCGGGTAGATGTGCTTGCCGGCGACGTTCACCTGCTGCGCACCTGACGGGATCTGGACGCCGGCGCGCGGGCCGACGGCGAGGATCTTCCCGTCCTGCACGAGCACGACACCATCGGTGATGGCCGGCGAGGAGACGGGATGCACCGTCGCGCCGACGAGTGCCGTCACGACGCCCGCTCCGCTCGGCGTGAGTACGGCGCGCCCGGGCGCCGAGACCAGCATCGCCTCACCCTGAGGACGCGGCGTGCTGGTCGCGTCCGAGGTGGCCGCGGAGCCCGGCGCACCAATTGCCGAATAGGCGGCCAGCGTCCGGATCGGCTCGTTGCGTGTCGTCGCCTCACGCATGCGGTCGTAGTAGACCACGCCGTCGACGATCGTCTTCTCGACCCGCGTGTAGCTGTCAAACGGATCGCCGCTCAGCAGCACGACGTCCGCTTCCTTGCCCACTTCGAGCGTGCCGATACGGTCCTCCATGTGGAGCTGCTTCGCGGCATAGGCCGTGAGCATCCGCAGCGCCTCTTCCTTCGGCACGTTGCCGTACTTGACCGGCTTGCTCAGCTCCATCACCATCGTGCCCTGCAGCCACGGGATGTCGGAGTTGAGCGTCGTCAGCACGCCCTTGCTGTGCATGATCGCCGCGTTGTACGGAATCGCGTCGAACGCTTCGAGCTTGTACTGCCACCAGTCGGAGAACGTCGAGGCGGCGGCACCATGCGCGGCCAGTTCGTCGGCGACCTTGTATCCTTCGAGGATGTGCGTGAAGAGGTCGATGCGGAAGCCGAACTCCTCGGCGATCGTCATCAGCATCACGATCTCGTCGCTGCGATACGAGTGCGCGATGACCTTGACGCGCCCTTCCATGATGTCCACGAGCGCATCGAGGCGCAGGTCGCGCCGCGGCGGCACGGTGACGCTGGATGGATTGCGCGTGTAGCCGTCCCACGCCTGCTTGTACGCGCGTGCGGCCGTGAACGCCTCACGATAGATCGCCTCGACGCCCTCGCGCGAGGCGGGGAAGCGCACGGGACCGGTGCCGGAGCGTCCCTTGCGCGTCACGTTCTCGCCGAGCGCGAACTTGACCGTGCGCGGCGCATCCTCGACGAGGAGCTTCCACGGATGGTCCATGCCCCAGCGCGTCTTGATCGTGGCGCTCTGGCCACCGATCGGGTTCGCCGAACCGTGCAGGATGACGGCCGTGGTCACGCCGCCGGAGAGGGCGCGGTAGATGCCCAGGTCGTCAGGCGCGAGCGCGTCGATCACCCGGACTTCGGGGACGATCGCGACGCTCCCCTCGTTGGTGCCTGACATACCGATGTGCGAGTGCGTGTCGATGAGGCCGGGAATGGCCGTCATCCCGGCGCCCTCGATCACCGTCATCCCGGCGGGGATCGCCGCGCCGGGCGCGAGCGCGCGGATCACCCCATCGCGCATGACGAGGTTCACGTTGCGCAGGATCTCGCCCGTCGCCGTCCAGACCGCGTCGAGGTTGCGAATGGCCAGCGAGCCACGTGGCACGGCCACGGTACCGCGCGCGATCTGCGTCGTGGCGGTGTTGGGGGCGATGATCCCGTTGCCGCGCGTCGTCGGGGCGCGCTGAGCGTTCGCGTCAGGCGCGAGCAGGGGAAGCACGGCAGCCGCAGCGAGTACCGCGCGGCGAGCCGTTCGGATGTTCAGTATGGATGTCATGATGTCGGCGAGTCCCGCTAGCGGTCGAAAGGAGGATGGGCGTGCCCCGTTGCGGGGCCAGCGGGCGGGGCGGACCGGGTCACCGGAGGTTCAGGGCGGCGCACCGGCGGCGGCCCGTGCGAGTGGCCTTCCCACTCGTCCTCCTCCTGCTCCCGATCGAGGCCGGGGCCCGGCGGACCGCTACGGGTCGCGCTCCAGTTGATCTCACCGACGGGGGTGACGGCGGTGCCGGTGATGCGCCCCTCGGCCATCGTGCCGGTGAAGCTCGCCTGCGCGTTCTGCATGAACGGGAAGGTCACCGTCATCGAGACGTTGCCGGCCGTCATCCGGCCGTTGGTCACGGGCAGTTCACCCATCTCGCTGCTGATCGTCCCGGTGAACGTCTCCCCGGTCGACGTGAGGCGCATGACGCCGGTGAGCGTGCCCTGCGGCGCGGCGATCTCCATGTTCCAGCTTCCGGCGAGCATACCACCGGTGGTCTCGCCGCCGCGCACGGGGCCAGGTGCGCCGGGCGTGCCCGCGTTCGCCGTGGTGGTCGCGGCGCGCGCCGGCGTACCGGGCTTGCCACGCTCGAGCATCCCTTCCACGAAGGTGTAGGCGACGCGCGTGTCCTTCTCGAACATGGGACCGCTGGTGACCACAAAGGTCGCCGGGACGCCCGCCGCCACCCGCGTGATCGGCGCGATGCCGAACAGTTCGGCCGGCGTCGTCGTCAGGGCGCGTAGCGCGTCCTGCTCGCTCAGTCCATACCGGATCAGCGTCCGCGTGCCTTCGCGCAAATCCGCCTTGCCGCCGCCGCTCGTGATCGCGAAGCGTACGCCGGCCGCGGCCAGCTTGCCCGCATTGGCATAGACCTCTTCATATTGCTGCTTCTCGCGCATCACGGCCGCATCGTCCTGGGCACCCTTGGCTTTCGCCGAGTCGGCCATCGCACCGGTCATCGGTGCACCGTCGGTGGGCGGAACCCAGCGACGCGGACGCGGAAGGTCGAGCGAGACGAGCACCGTCGCGTTCCTCCGCTTGAGTTCGTCGGCGACCTTCCATGCTTCCTGTCCACCAACGATCACCGGCGTGAAGCCCAGCTCCTCGCCAAGCTGCAGGGCGCGGATGATGTCGGTCGACGAATTGGCAACATAGAAGACGCGCGAGCGTCCGGCGATCACGTCCTGCAGCGCGGCGTAATCGGCGTCCATCCCGGGCGCGGTCAGCGCACCGGCGGGGGTGCGATCATACGATGCGCTGATGACGCCGGAGCGGCGTGCATCCTCGAACGCCTGACGCGTCATCGCGACGACGCCGAACAGCGTGCCCGGATAGACGCCACGTCCGCCGCGGAAGCCGAACAGTTGGCCAACGCTCGGGTTCACGATCAGGTCGGACGGCGTGCGGGCACCGGCGCGATAGACGAGCAGCGCGCCCTGCCCCGGCATCAACCCCGGTTCCGGATGCACCGCCGCGGCGACCACACCCGCCTGACGAGCGGCGGCCAGGTCGGTGCCCGTCGCCTGCAGCGCGTCTGCAACACGACGGGCCGGCGTGAACCCCTGCAGCGAGCGCGGTGGATCCCACGACTGCACCTGTGCGCGGTCGATCGTCGGCTCGGTGAAGGCGAACTTCGCCCCGCCCTGCGCGTCGACCAGCCCGGGATAGACGAAGAGCGAGTCGCCCTCCAGCACGCGCACGCCCGGGGCCACGGTGGCGTTGGCCGCCATCGCGGCGATCCGGCCGTCGCGCACGACGATCGTCATGTTTGGCGTCTGGCGACCATCGGCCGCGACGACGGTCACCCCGCGCAGCGCGTAGGCGCCTGCATCGGGAACCGTGTTGTACTGGGCACTCGCGCCCGGTGCGACCGCTGCCACGAGGGCGAGGGCCGCGGAGAGGCGCGCGAGCGGGGGGAACAGTCGCGGCATGAATCCGATCCTGGTGGGGAGGAAACGACCAACGGCGCTCGACGTCAGGGGCCGCGCGAGGGCGGTCGACGGCGAGGCACGGGCACGATCGGCCACTGACGAAGTGGCCGGCGGGGTATTCTTATGATATAACGCGCACTCACCCGTAAACATTGAGCCGGTCCATGCCTTTCCGTATCGTCGCCACGCGCCGCACGCGCCCGCTCCTCCTCCCGTTCGCCGCGGCGCTGCTGGCCGTCACGACGGGTCCCGCGCCCGAGGCCGTGGCGCAGCAGCCCGCCGGCTCCGCGGCGGCGGTGGAGGAATGGCGCGCCCGGATCGGCGAGCGCCCGCTCGCGGCCGACCCGGCCCGCGCCGCCGCGCTGGCCGACCGTCGGCGTACGACCGACGGCCTCACGAGCTTCCTCCGCCAGCCCGATCCCTGGCCGGCGATCCGCCAGGCACGCATCACCCAACTCCTCCCCGACGCGATGCGCCGCGCCGAGGTGGATGCGTGGGTCGTGCTGACGCGGGAGAACGCCAACGATCCGCTCGCGGCGCACGTGGGGGGCGAGAATGCCGGCGGCGCGGCGGCGGTGCTCTTTCTTCGGACGGGCGAGGGCGTCCGGTCGCTCGCCATCTCCCCCGTCGGCGAGGCGATGGCGCTCGCCGACCTCGCCATCCACGACAGCGTCCACGCAATCCCGCGCGGCGCCGACGTCTACGCCGAGGTGGCGCGCACGCTCGCCGCGGCCGATCCGGCGCGGATCGCGATCAATTCCTCGGAGCGACGCCCCGCCGCGGACGGCCTCTCGGCCACCCAGCGCGCGGCGCTCGAAGGGGCGTTGGGCCCGCAGCTCGCGGCGCGACTGGTATCGTCGGAGGACCTGGTAGCCGAGTGGCTGTCGGTGAAGTTGCCCGCCGAGGTGGCCGTTCTACGCGACGCGGCGCGTCTGACCGAGGCACTCGAGCTCGAGGCGTATGCCGCCGTCGTCCCCGGCCTGACGCGCGACGCCGACGTCGCCCGCTATCTCAAGACGCGGATGCGCGAATTGGGCGTGGGCGACGGATGGTCGCCGTCGCAGAACCCGAACGTCGTCTCGGGGGCGGATCGTGGGCATTCCCACGCCACCGACCGCGTGATCACGGGCGGCGACCTCATCCAGACTGATTTTGGCATCAAGGTGTTCGGCACCTGGGTGACGGACATCCAGCGGTTCGCCTACGTGCTCCGGCCGGGCGAGCGGGGCGTGCCCGCCGAGATGGAGCGGCGGTGGCAGGCGGGGCGGCGGGGAAATCGGGCGGCGTTCGCGGCGATGCGGCCGGGTGCGACCGGGTCAGAGGTGGACGGGGC
>JBBQHX010000140.1:0-9200 GCA_038324385.1 Gemmatimonadales bacterium
ATTTCGACGATGGTCGACCGCAAGCCGCCGCGCCTTCCGATCCCCAGCGCGCTCGCCTCGTTCGGCGCCTGGATGGCGGAGAAGGTGGGCATCGACCTACCGATCGACCGTGGGCAGATCACGATGCTTAACGAGGGGAGCATCGTTCGCGCGCCGGAGGGAAACGCGCTTGATCTGCTCGGAGTCACGGCCACGCCGCTCGCCGACGGGCTTCGACTGCTCGCCGATTCACAGCCCGTGCAGCTTCCCACCGACGGCGTCGGCGCACTCGAGCGCAAGCTGTTCACGCTCGACGTCGAGGGCGCGACGCTCGACGCCGCCGACGTGATGATGGCGATCCGCACCCGCCTTGACGAGCTCACGCCGTGGACGGTGGAGGTCGCCCCGGAGCCCGGCACGCCCACCGTGCTCAACGAGGGCGCCACGGTCACGATGAGCCTCCCCGGTCGCGGCAACATCCAGGTGCGGGTGGCCGAGGTCACGGCGACGTGCCTGACGATGGTGACGCTGGCTGGCCACCCGCTCGCGGGCGGGATCCGGCTGTCGACCGCCGATACCGGCCAGGGGCAGCTTCAACTGACGATCCTCGTCTACGACAAGAGCGCGGGGCTGCTGGACTGGATGATGATGCATCCGATCGGCTCGACGCTACAGAGTCACACGTGGGAGTCTCTGCTGCACGCGCTGGCCGACGCCAGCGGTGGTCGACCGGTGGGCGAGGTGCAGAAGGACGAGTCCGCCCTCAGCGAGGGCAACGCCGACCACGTCGAGAACTGGTTCCGGGAGCTCGTCCTGGAGCGGAAGCGTGAAGCCAAGGACGCGGACGAGACGACCGTCGAGAAGCAGGCGCGGAGCCGACCGCGCGCTGAAGCCTGACGATCGTGGCGCGCTTGCCGCGACGTGGGCGCCTGACGACTCAGCTGTCCGCGTCGTCGAAGTTTACCTTGAGCGCCCGATACTGACAGTGCTCGCCGCAGCCGAGTTTGTAGCGGTTGCGGGCGAACCAGCTGTAGAACCGGTCCGCGACCGGTCGCGCGAGCGGAACCTTGAACAGCCAGGACACGAGCCCGCCGCGCGGGAGCACGTCGAGCAGCTTCTCGACCGCGGCCGCGCCCTGCCACGTCTCACCACCGGGGCCAATAAGCTGCAGTGATTCCGTGTAGGCCTGCGGCGGAATCCACGGGTAGCGCGCCTGGACGCCGGGCGCCTGCGACGGAATGACCTCGAGTTTCCCGTTCTCCCACCGCTTCAACACGTTGGCGAGTCGTGTGCACACCTTGCACGTGCCGTCATAAACCACGGTATACGGGCGGGTCGACGTCGTGCCCACGGGCGGTTGGGACCGCTGCCCTCGGACCGTGAACATCACCACGGGATAGGTCGTCACCGGAGTGGTGCGGGCGCGCGCACGAGGCCGGATGCGAGGTGCCGAGGCCATCAGGCGGTCGCCGCGGCAGCCGCGCTGCCTGACGCGGCCACGGCCTGACGTACGGTCATCTCGACCGTTGTCGCCTGCAGCAACGTATGATGAATCGGGCAGAGCTCGGCGACGCGGCGCGCCGCATTCGCCCGATTCGCCGGGAGGCTCGGCCAGTCGATCGTCAGGTGCATCTCGCCAACGCGGTGCGGATCGTCGGCGAAGCGCCACGTTACCTCGAGCGCGAGATCGGCGGCGTCGAGCTTGGCGTGCGAGGCCCACGAGTAGAGCACCGAATACGTGCAGGTCGCGAGCGAGCCCGCCAGCATGTGAAACGGGGAGAACGGCTGCTCCGGCGAGAGCGCTTCGATCGTCATTGCCGACCCGATGGGGTCGAGTCGAATGTGTTCATCGGCGAGCAGCGTAATTTTCACGGTCGGTCCTCCAGACGGTCGGCGCCCGGCGTCGGCGGGCACGGTTCGCGGCCAGACGCAGGAGCGGGCAGGGCATCGCCCCCGGACGGTGCAAGTCGTGCGCCCCGATCGGGAAACCGGCCGCCGAGTTCCTCCGCGCCGCCGGGTTCGGTCCATCCGTCGCGGCGGCGCTTTCCGCGGCGCGGACGCTCGCCCTGGGCGAGGGCGGCGCCTTCGGCGGCGGCCCGGGCATGCATGGCGGCCACACGAGCCGGGGCATCGTGCAGCAGCGTCGGGATGAGGCGCGCCTCGGGAAGGTCGCCCCACCAGCGCATCGGCATTTCGCGCTTCATCGCCCGCACCTTGACGCGCGCCGGGTTGAAGATGCCGGCATAGTACGTCCGCCAGAGCGCATCGAGCTCGTCGTCGGCGGGAGCCGCGGCGCGCGGAGCACCGGCCGCGAAGACGAGCGTCTGGCCATCCCAGACGGCGGTTCGCTGCGGCGTGAGGATCGCCCACCGCATCGACGGGAAGCGCCGCGTGAAGAAGTCGCCAATGAGCGGGAGGACGTCGTGCTCGGGATCGAGCCAGGCGACGAACCGCTCGCCCTCCGCGTCCTCGACACGCCGAAAGCGCACGAACGCCTTGGTCTTGTGCGCGGCGCGGCGCACCGCGCGCTCCCGCACGTGCAGCGCGAGTACATCGGCATCGACGCTGACGTCGAGCAGGTGCGGCTCGCCATGCGTGAGGCGCCAGAGCACACGGTAGAGCAGGGGGTAGCGCTCCGCGTCGGCGTGCGCGGCGACGATGCGTGCCGTCGACACGAAGGCGCGCGGCACGCGACGCATCTCGTCCGCCCTCGCGTCAGGCACGGGCGCCGGCTCCTCCTCGCCGTCGCCGGCGCTGCCGAACAGATCCGGCTGCCCGAACGCCTCATCCTGCCACACGACGTCATCGGGCGCCACCTCGGCGCGCAGGAGGGCGCGTGCGATCTCGCGCCACCGGTCGAAGTCGCGTGGGACGACCACCCGCCGTGGCGCCGGCCGCACGCCGATGCGGCTCATCGTCAGAGCTGCCCCGTGGAGACGGAGCGCGGCGCGGCGGCGAACATGTCGAGTTGTTCGGGGCGCGGCGTGAGGCGCGCGCGCAGATCGCCACGGTCGAGCGTGAGCGCCGGCCCGATACGGTCCGCTGCGGTGACGAAAGGCAGCGTCCGCTTCAGCGGCACCTTGAGCCGCATCAGGTCGTCCAGCCGGAGCCGGTGCCACCGCCGGATCCTGATGATCCGGTTGACGGACTTGGTGCCCAGTCCGGGCACGCGGAGCAGCATCTCGCGCGGCGCCGCGTTGAGGTCGACCGGGAACTGCTCGCGATGTCGCAGCGCCCACGACAGCTTCGGATCGATGGCGAGGTCGAGATTCGGTTCGTCGTCAGGCAGCAGCTCGTTCCAGGCGAAACCGTAGAAGCGCAGCAACCAGTCGGCCTGATACAGCCGATGCTCGCGCACGAGCGGCGGCGCGACGAGCGGGAGCACGCCGACCATCGGGTCGGGGATCGGACTGAAGGCGGAGTAGTAGACCCGCCGCAGGCGGTGCGCGCTGTAGAGCGCCGAGGCGGCGTGCAGAATCGTCTGGTCGGTGGCCGCGGTCGCGCCGACGATCATCTGCGTGCTCTGCCCCGCCGGCGCAAACCGCGGCGCCGCCGCCCCACGTCGCGCCCCGACGATCGACGCCACCGGCGCCTTCGACTCGTCGATGCGTTCGCGGATCCCACCCATCGCGCTCCGGATCTGCACCAGATCCTTCTCCGGCGCCAGCGCCACGAGATCGCGCTGGCTGGGCAACTCCACGTTGATGCTCAGCCGATCGGCCCAGCGCCCCGCCTCGGCGATCAACTCGGGCGACGCGTCGGGAATCGTCTTGAGGTGGATGTAGCCCTGAAAGCCATGGTCCACCCGCAGCGTCCGCGCGACTCGCGCCAGCTGCTCCATCGTGTGATCCGACGACCGGATGATCCCCGAACTGAGAAAGAGCCCCTCGATGTAGTTCCGCCGATAGAAATCCAGCGTCAGGCGGACCACCTCCTCGGGTGTGAACCGCTCCCGCTCCACGCTGCTCGAACGGCGATTGATGCAGTACGCACAGTCGTAGATGCACAGGTTCGTCAGCAGAATCTTGAGCAGCGACACGCACCGGCCGTCCGGAGTGTAACTGTGACAGATCCCCATCCCCTCGGTGCTCCCGAGCCCGCCCTTCTGCGATGCGCGCGGTCGCCTGGATCCGCTCGAGGCGCACGATGCGTCGTACTTCGCGGCATCGGCCAGAACAGCCAGCTTCCGCGAAAGCGGGTGTGCGTCGGCGTCACGCGTCTCTGGGATTACAGTTCCGAACATATCCCGAATCTACGGGGGTGTACGGGGTGCCGGGAGGTGCTGATGAGCCTGTTTTGGAGGTGAAACGACCGATTTTGAACCGCAGAGAACGGCCGCGGACGGTGAGTCGCGCGCCGAGAGCAGTCCACTCCGTCGGCCGCGGTCGAGATCTCCTTCCCCCTCACCACCCGAGGGACGCCATGTTACCGCGCAGCCGGCTCCTGCTGCGTCAGGCAGTGCAGCGTGCCGAGCCCCCACACGAGATCGACCGCGTGCACGCCGACCACGACACGGGTCGGGAAAAGCGCCGCCAGAGTGTTCAGCGCCACACGATCGTTCGGGTCGTTGAACGTCGGGACGATCACCGTGCCGTTGGCGATGTAGAAGTTTGCATACGACGCCGGGAGGCGGACGTCGTCCATGATCACGGCACGGGGGTAGGGAATGGTCACGATGCGCAGGCGGCCATCGCGTCCGCCCGCGGCTTGCAGGCGGTGCAGATTGTCCACGCTGCGCTCGTGGTTCTCGTCAGCGGGGTCGGCCTCGTAGGCGAGCACGATCGTGTCCGGATCGACGAAGCGCGCGATGTCGTCGACATGGCCGTGGGTGTCGTCGCCGACCGCGCCCTCGCCGAGCCAGATCGTTTCGCGCACGCCGAGCCAGTCGCGGAAGACCTGTTCGTAGCCCTCACGCGTGAGACCCGGATTGCGCTCCTGAATCGACGAGAGCAGACACTCCTCGGTGGTCAGGAAACGGCCCTGTCCGTTGGTGTCGATGGCGCCGCCCTCGAGCACCACGCGCGTGCCCGTGTCGGGGCGGAGCGGGCGAACGGTGGGAAGGCCGGCGAGTGCGCCCATGTGGGCGGGGACGCGGTCGTCCTGCGCCCAGTTGTCGTACTTGGCCCACGCGTTGAACTGCCAGTCGAGCAGCGCAATGCCCCCGTCGGCCCGGTGCACGCCGATGCCGCCGGAGTCGCGCAGCCAGACCCGGTCGTTCGGCACGACATGCAGCCGGTAGCTGCCTGACGCGATCCCGTGCGCGGCCAGACACAGCCTGGCGGCCTCGCGCACCGTCTCATCGTGGCAGAGAATCTCCACCCGCTCGTAGCGGTGCAACACGCGTACGATCTCGGCGTACACCCACGGGATCGGGCCCAGCTTGCCCGGCCAGTCCGGCTCGTGATGCGGCCACGCGATCCAGGTGGCCGCATGCGGTTCCCACTCGGCGGGCATGCGCAACGTGCCGGGGCGGAGGTCGTGATCGACCTCCGCCCCGGCTGCCTGACGATCGCCGGTCGGACCGCTCACGCGGCCCCCAGATACCGGCTGAGAATCGGACCGTACGCGTCGATGCGGCGATCGCGCAGGAAGGGCCAGTTTCGGCGCACCTCCTCGGTGACCTTCGGATCGCACGTTGCCACCAGCACGGCCGGATCGGTGCCCGCTTCGGTGAGCATGCGGCCGAACGGATCGACGATGAACGAATGCCCGAAGAACTCGATGCCGTTCGTCCCCGGCTCGTCCTCGTGCCCGACGCGGTTCGGCGACGCGACGAAGATGCCGTTCGCGATCGCGTGCGACCGCTGCATCGTGCGCCACGCCTCGACCTGCGGCTGTCCCCACTCGCTCTTCTCGGCGGGATGCCAGCCGATCGCGGTGGGATAGAACAGGATGTCGGCGCCGAGAAGGGCGGTGATGCGCGCCGCTTCCGGATACCACTGGTCCCAGCAGATCAGCACGCCGATCGTCGCGTAGCGCGTCTTCCAGACGCGGAAGCCGCTCGTTCCCGGATGCGCATCGCCGCGCGCGTCAGGCGCGACGTCGCCCGGCACGAAGTAGTACTTCTCGTTGAACAGCGGATCATCCGGGATGTGCATCTTGCGATACGTCCCGAGCAGTGCGCCGTCGGCGTCGATGACCGCCGCCGAGTTGCGATAGACGCCCGCCGCCTGACGCTCGAAGATCGGCACGATGAGCACCACCTCGAGCTCCTTCGCGATCTCCTGCATGCGCGACACGGTCGGGCCGGGGATCGGCTCGGCGAGATCGAACCGGTCGCACGACTGCTTCTTGCAGAAGTACTGGGCGTTGAACAGCTCCTGAAGGCAGATGATCTGCGCTCCCCGAGCGTGGGCCTCACGCACGTGCGTGATCGCCTCGGCGACCGCGCGCTCGGCATCGGTCGAAACGGCCATCTGGACGAGGCCGACGGTGAACGGCGAGTTTGCCATCGGAACTCCCACATCAGCGTGAACCCGGTCGGCGCGCGCGGAGAATGACGCGTACCGGTGTAGCTCTGAAAAATCGCGGTTTCGTTCCCTCTCAGGAAGAGGGCCGGACGAATCGCGATGATCCGTCAGGGCGTGGCTGCCGGGTCGACGAGTACGAGCACGATGTCGCGCACGTTGGTGCCCGTTGCGCCGGTCCGGACCAGCGCCCCGGCCGCGTCGAGCGCCGGATAGGCATCGTGCGTCGTGAGGGCAGCCGCGGCATCGATCCCCGCGTCGCCGATCGCCGCCCACGTCGCGCGATCGACGATTGCGCCGGCGGCATCGGTGGGCCCGTCGCGCCCGTCGGTGCCGGCGGCGAGCACCGCGACCTCCGGCATGTGCGCCGCTCGCGCGGCGAGGCGCGCCGCGGCCGCGAGCGCCAGCTCCTGGCACCGCCCACCCCGTCCGCCCGGCGTATGGATGGTCACCGTTGGCTCGCCGCCCCAGACCAGCACGCGCGGTCGGCCCGCGGTTGCCGCGGTCGGGAACGCGTCAAGCTGCTCCACGATTCGCGCGCCGGCTCTCACCGCCTCCCCACTCAGCTCGCCGGGCATGTCCGACGCGTCAAGCCCGAGCGCGCGTGCCCGCTCCACCACTCCGTGTCGCGCGTCGGCGTTCGACAGGATGACGCGACTCTCCACGCGGGTCAGCGCCGCGTCGTCGGCTTTCGGCGTTTCCGGGAGCGTGCCGGCGACGACGGCGTCGAGATGCGCGATGATGCGGGCGGGGAGCCGCGGCGTGATCGCGGCGGCCTCGAGGACGCCGCGGAGCACCGCGGCGGTCCACGCGTCCGGCGCGCACGGTCCCGAGCCGATGGTCGCCAGATCGTCGCCGGCGACGTCGGAGATGGCGAGGCAGAGAACGCGGGCGGGCGCGAGGACCAGCGCCAAGCGGCCCGCCCCCCACCGGCTGAACCGCTTACGCACCCCGTTTGTGAGGGCGATGTCGGCGCCCGAGGCGAGCAGCGCTTCCGTCGTCCGGGCGAGATCGGCCATCGTCAGCTCCGCCGAAACCGGTGCAGCCACCAGCGCCGAGGCGCCGCCCGAGAGCAGGACGAGCGCCAGGTCGTCGCGGGCGACCACTACCGCCGCTTCACCGAGGGCGTCCGCCGCCCCGGCCGACGCCACGCCCGGCACCGGGTGGTCGCCGACGACGCGGCGCAGCCGATCGTCAGGCGCGGGCTCGTTGCCTGACGACGCGACGATCACCCCTCCAACTGGGCGCAGCCCGGCCGCACGCAGCCAGTCGACCGCCGCCGCGGCCATGCCATCGGCCGCCTTGCCCACGGCGAGTAGATGCACGCGACCGTGCGACGGCACGGCGACCGCCGAAAGCGCCGCCGCCGTGGCCGCACGCGGATTCGCGGCAGCCACGGCGGCGGTGTAGAGGTCGAGCAGCAGCGCGTGGCGTTCCGCGCGCGTCATCCGCGCGCTACTGCACGCCGACTTTCTTCGTCGCGAGCCGATCGATCGCGGCACCGAGGTCGGTGTAGGCCTCTTCGGCCATCTGCCGGAACGGGCGGGCGATGTAGGCGATCTTCCCGTCGGGGCCGATGACGAAGAGCGAGCGGTCGTTCATCGCGCCGCGGTTCGCGCCGAACAGTCTGCCCATCGCGCCATCGACGTCGCTGCCGAAGGTCATCGGAAAGTTTGCCTCCTTCGCCCACGCCTCCAGATCGGTCGTCTTGTCGGTGCTCACGGCGAGCAGCGTCACACCCTCGCCGCCGTTGAACAGGTCGGCGTAGCGGTCGCGATACGACTCCATCTGCACCGTGCACCCACTGGTGCGCGCCTTCGGAAAGAAGGCGACGACGACCGTCTGGCCGCGCAGGCCGGACAGTCGGATCGGAGCGGCGAGGACGCCGTCCTTGGTCACGCCGGTCACGGTGAAGTCGGGCGCGACATCGCCGACGGCGGGGCCGGCGGGAGCGGCCGCGGCCGGTTGCTGGGCGAGGACGGACGACGGCGCGGCGGTCGCGACGAGCGCAACGGCGACGGCGGACGCGAGCAGGATACGACGCATGAGAAACCCGGAGTTGGAGACAGGAGGAATATGCACGAAGTCGCGCGCGAGTTCCTGCGCGACGCGTAATTGCCGCGCAAGCCCCGCGGTGGCGCTACCTGAGGGCGCTTTCGAGGGGGACTCCCACGTTGCTGCGGGCGTCGCGGTACTTCACGATCAGCGACGTTCCAATCTCAGCCCCTGCTCGCGTCCCCACGCCGACGAAACCGGCCGGCTGCCGGGCACGACCACCGCGCCCTCGGTAATCTCGGTCGTCTCCGGAAGTGGACACGAGGTGCCGCAGGGCGGGGACGGCGGTTGCGATTTGTGACCTGGGTCCGGATGTCAACCCGTTGCTGGACAAGTACTTGGGTGTGGTGGTCCGAAGGCATGGCGCATGCCCTTAGAGGTCCCGCCACCGCGGCCAGTCGCGGTGCCGTCCACTCGGAGGAATCCATGCTCAAGACTCTCCAGTTCTCGATGATCCCGGCGCTCGCGCTGCTCGCCGCCTGTGGCAGCGACGCCTCGCCGCGCCTGGATGACGGCCTGCGCTCGGACCTGAACCTCGCCTCGCAGGCAGCGCCGATGCAGCCCTACGTCTCGCATCAGGAGTTGGGCTACGGTTCGCCGAACCCCTACGGCCAGCCGATGGCCCCGAACGGTTACGCGCCGCAGGGCTACCCGCAGCCGTACGGCTATCCGCAGCAGCCGGTCTATGGCCCGCCGGGC
>JBBQHX010000141.1:0-9179 GCA_038324385.1 Gemmatimonadales bacterium
CGGCGCGACCTGGCGGTCGGTCGGGGTCCTGGCGCTCTACCTCGGGCCGGCGCTGGCGGCGCTGCTCGCACTGGCCCGTCCGCTCAACCTGATGGCCGTCGGCGAACAGACGGCCGCCTACCTCGGCACCGACGTCGAACGCACGAAACGAATCGCCTTCGGACTCGCCTCACTGCTCGCCGCGGCCGCCGTCGCCGTGAGCGGGGTGATCGGTTTCGTCGGGCTGATCGTGCCGCACGTCGTGCGACTGATCTGGGGGAGCGACCATCGGTTTCTGCTTCCGGCGGCGACGCTCCTCGGTGCGGCCTTTCTCGTGCTCGCGGACGTGATCGCGCGAACGGCGGCCGCTCCCACCGAACTGCCGATCGGCGTCGTGACGGCGTTCATCGGCGTTCCGTTCTTCATCTGGCTGCTCCGGCGGAGGGGCGCATGAGCGCGACCTGGAGGGCGACCGATGTGGTGTTTCGCTACCCGGACGCCGACCGCGCGGCGGTGGATGGCGTCTCGCTGACGCTCCCCTCGGGCGGGTGCACCGCGTTGCTGGGTCCGAACGGCGCCGGCAAGTCCACGCTACTCCACCTGCTACTGGGCACCCTCGTCCCACAGTCCGGGTCGATTCACTTCAGGGATCGCCCGATCACCGCCTGGTCGCGCAACGAGCTGGCGCGGATCGTCGGCGTGCTGCCCCAGCACGAGGACGCTCCCTTTCCGATGACGGTGCGCGACTGCGTCGCGATGGGGCGCTACCCGCACCTCGGGCCCTGGCAACGCGAACGGACACGCGACCGGGACGCGATCCTCGATGCCATGGGACGCGCGCACGTGCTCGCGCTGGCCGGCCGGGGGATGAGCGAGCTCTCGGGTGGGGAGCGCCAGCGCGTGCGCCTGGCCCGCGCCCTCGCGCAGCACCCCGACGCCTTCGCGCTGGACGAACCCACCGCCGCGCTCGACGTCAGGCACGAGATGGCCATCTTCGAGCTCCTCCGCAACCTCGCGCGTCAGGGTGCGACCGTGCTGCTGGTGACGCACAATCTCAACCTCGCCGCGCGCTACGCCGACCATCTGGTGCTGATGGACCAGGGGCGGATCGCGGCCGCGGGCGCGCCGGCCGCCGTCCTGACCCGGGCCATCGTCCAGCGCGTCTATGGCTGGCCGGTCGAGATCGTGCCGCATCGGGGACCGGGGCCGGATACGGGCGCCCCGCAGGTGGTACCCCTCGCCGGCGAGGCCTGCGCGCAGCTCGACGAGGACTCCCCGGGTGCCTGACGCCGAGGGTCCGGACCCGCCGCTGTAACGCTCGTCGCTCCGCCGCACTGAGTCGATGCGCGGGCCCAACGCCACTGCGCGCCGTCTCAGTCTGGTCTCCCATTGACTCCCACGCGTCACGCGGTGAGGACAACTTTCTGCCCTTCACGCGTTGCGATGACCGATTGAGACCGCCGGGTACTGCTCCAGCTCGGGGAGCGAAGGGCGCTCGTCAGGCGCGATGTTGCGGCGCGGGCATCGCGTCGGCGACGTTCTGGACGGCGTGCGCCATCATCGTCCCTTCCTCGTTGTGCTGCTCGAGATTGGTCTCCAGGATGTCGTCGAGGTGGTGGTGCTCGATCGTGCCGGTGAGCAGCAGCTTCAACGTGTCGGGCAGGAACGCCACGGCGTGGTGCGGCGCCGTGAAGTTCGGGTACCTGGTGAAGACATCGCCCTTCTCGGGATCCTCGATGTGCGCCTTCAATCCGACGAGGCCGTCCTTGCGAGCCTTCTGGAACACGTCATAGAGTACCTGCAGGAGCTCGGCGTACGCCGTGTCGGTGAACGGCGACGGCTTGAGGAGCGCCATCGTCCGCGACATCACGCGCCTGAGCACCCGGGCGGATTCCCGACGATCATCGCGCGGAGTCCGGCGCCACCGATGATGATGAATTCGGTCCACTGCCAGAGCACGAGAAGATTCCCGTGGTGCAGCAGGTACCCGGAGATGATGCCGCCGAACACCACGACGAGACCGATGATCAGGAACACGCGATGACCGCCTCGATCAAGACTTCGCCCCCGGGAACCGGGATGCCCCGTGGGAGAGTATCGCCCGCTCCCCCGGCCTTTGGCACCCCGACCCTTCTTTCGGCGTGCGCGGCGCCCCGCGTGCGGCGGAGGAGCCCGTGAGCCCCCCCGCCGGGGCCGGTTCGCCCGACCCACTCTGGAGCGACCTCGGCGACCGGCTGCTCCGCGGCGTCGCCCACACGCTGAACAACCGCGCCCACGCCGTGCTCTCGATCGGCGCCGCCCTCGACGAGACCACCAGCCCGCTGGTTCTGATGCTGCGCGAGGAGTCGACCAGGCTGGAAAGCGCGGTCCGCCTCCTCCGACTCCTCGCTCGCGGCGAGGCCCCCCATGCCGAGTCGATGCGTGCCGAGGATCTCCTGACCGATGCCGCTGCGCTCCACCCGCAGCGCGCCGACGCGTCCGGCGCCGCGGTCGACCTCGGCATCGACGACGACGTGCCACCGGTGCGCGTCGATCCAGTGGCGGCGCTGCACGCCTTGTTGCTCCTCTTCGACGCGGCCGAACCTGCCGGCGGCGCGGTCACGGTCACCGCCGACCGCGACGGGGCGACGTTGCGCATCCGCGTCGCCGGCGTTGTGGGTCCGACCGGCGACGCGGCGCGCGACATTCCCGACGAGGTGCTGGATGCCGTCGTTCGGCTCCTGGCGCCCGATGGAGGCTCGGTCACGCGCGATGGACTCGCCGTCGCGATGCGGCTTCCGGCCCTTGCCGGTGGACGATGACGACTCTCCGATCGATCCATGCGCGTGCGACTCTCGCGGTCGCGACGCTGCTGCTCACCGCGTTCGCGCATCCCATCGGCGCCCAGCAGCGCACCGCTCCGCCCGACGGCGAGCGCGTGCGGGCGCGGGCACTTGGTGTCGCGCCGGGGATCTTCACCCCCGGCACGCACAACGCGATCACCGACGTGGCCGGCGTCCGCGTCGGCCAGACCACCGTGATTGCGGGCGACTCGGTGCGCACGGGCGTCACGGCCATCCTGCCACACGACGGCAACGCCTATCTCCGCCGCGTCCCGGCCGCGCTGCACGTGGGCAATGGCTTCGGCAAGTTGCTCGGCGTGACGCAGCTACGAGAGCTGGGCGAGCTCGAGTCGCCGATCCTGCTCACCTGCACACTGTGCGTCTGGCGCGCCGCCGACGGGCTCGTCGGGTGGATGCTCGGGCAACCGGGGATGCAACGCGTCCAGTCGATCAACCCGGTGGTCGGCGAGACCAACGACGGCGGATTGAACGCGATTCGCTCGCGACCGGTGACGGCCGAGCATGTGGTGAGCGCGCTCGACGCGGCCCTCGCACCAGGTGGCACAGGCCCCGTCGCGGAAGGAAGCGTGGGCGCCGGGACGGGAACCGTCGCCTTCGGATGGAAAGGAGGAATCGGCTCGTCATCGCGCGTCCTGCCGGCCAGTCTCGGCGGCCACACGGTCGGCGTGCTCGTCCAGAGCAATTACGGCGGCGTCCTCCAGATGCTCGGCGCGCCGATCGGCAAGTCGTTGGGGCAGTACAGTTTCCGCGCCGACGTCGAGCGCGCGAGCGGCGCGATGCCCGATCCACGCGGGGACGGTTCGGTGATGATCGTCGTGGCGACCGACGCGCCGCTGACCAGCCGCAATCTGGAACGGCTTGCCGCGCGCGCGATTATGGGGCTCGCGCGGACGGGCTCGTCGGCGTCGAACGGATCGGGCGACTACGTGATCGCTTTCTCGACGGCCGAGTCGATGCGGCGGGCGCCGGGCGAGAGCGCGGCGGCCGGAGCGGCGTCGGAGCTGGGGAACGACGCGATGAGTCCGCTCTTCCAGGCCGTGGTGGAAGCGACGGAGGAAGCGATCTACAACTCGCTAACGATGGCCACGACGACGACGAGCAACGGCCGCACTATACGAGCGCTGCCGCTGGATCGGGTTAGGGAGCTGTTGCGGAAGCACGCGATCCCGCCAGCATGACGCGGACCGTCAAGACAGTCGTGTGAACTCCTCCTGCGCCTTCTGCGGACGCCCCCTTGGCCGGAATCTGGTTCTCACGTCACTGCCGGTCGGAACCCACGTCGTGTTCGACGCGAAGCGCAGCCGAGCCTGGGTGGCGTGCTCACGGTGTGAGCGGTGGAACCTGGTCGACCCGGAACAAATCAGTTCCGTGATAGACGAGTGCAGAACGGTCTTTTCAATGGCTCCGCATCGCGATGTCGATTCGGGTATCGGGCGCGCCCGGTCAGGTTCGCTCGATATCACGTATCTGAACTGTGACGATTACTCACAGTCATTGCTCGCTCGCCATATGGCGCGCGTGGGCCGTCGAGCCACCCGGACGAATGCCATCGCCGCCGTTGGCGTCGGCAGTTCATTGCTCACAATACAGGCTGGAGTCGCCGCCGTTGGCGGCGCTGTTGGAGCAGCCCTGGGCGCGGCACTTTTCGCTGGAGCCGCCTTGGCGATCCGGACCGTTCAGCGTCGTCGGTCGCTCGCGATCCGGCTTGCCAGCGACGGAAAGCTTACGGTTTCACGCGCCGAGGCAAATCGAGCCAGGATCAACGTAGTTGGCGCGAACTGGTCGCTGCAGCTTCCTGCCGGGCGCGTCTCACTCGAACTGCGCGGCCAGGACGCGTTCACCGCCATGGCGCTGATCATCCCGCTCATTCGACCCATGCCGTCCTCCCCGGCCATCGTAGCCGCGAGTCAGCAACTGGCGATGATAGAGGATCCGGATGATTACATTCGCGGTCTCGCCAGCGGGCAACATACGGACGACCGCGGATTCTCGGCATGGTGGAACTTGGGGCAAACCCGCGGCACCATAGCCGCCCTTCGCCCGGACCAGCTCCTCTGCTTGGAGATGATCTCGACCGAATCTCATGAGCGGCACATCCTTGCCGGCGAGAATCAGCGAATGCAGCGCCAGTGGACGGAGGCAACCATGATCGCCGACATCGTGGATGATCTGGACGGTGTCGCTGGCAAACGTTAGAACATCGCCGGAGCTACGGTTCAAACTTCGTCGGACGACGGCGGCGGCGGCGCGTCACGGATCGGAGTAGCATCGGGCCGCGCTGCGAGGTCGCGCACGGGGCGCACCGGCGGCAGCTTGGCGATCCACGCGTTCGCGCCGTCGGTAGCCGGAGCGCGCTGGTTCTCCGCCGCGACTTCGCGTAAGAGCTCCTCGCGGACGATCCCCACCTCGGGCGGGGCCTCGATGCCGAGGCGCACGCCGCGGCGGTCGCAGGCGACGACGACCACCCGGATGCCGCCGTCGAGCAGAATGGCTTCGCCGGGACGGCGACTCAGAATTAGCACTATGGCTCAGACATGGTGAGGATGGCCTGAGCCATCTGGTCTACGGTGCTGACGAGTGTCGTCGCCGCCACGTAGCGCTGTTGCTGTCGCATCAACTGCACGAATTCCTCATCCGTCGAGACAGCGGCGACGCAGTGCCGTCGGGTCGTGGCGCACACTCGACGGCGTTCCTGCGGGATCGTCAGGCGGGCGGCCAGCGAGCGTGATCGACGCGGCGGTCACGCCGGTCGGATCCTAGAAGTCGACGCGCGAGCCCGCTCACCGGTCACCGGCCGGCGGCGGCGCGCCTCGCCGAGCGTCCCGAGCATGCGGGGGGTCGCGAACACGGTGTCATCGACCGCGTCGAGATCATCCTGCTCGACCGCCCACTGCTGGCGGTGGGTGCCCACCGGTAACAACAAGTACCATCATTGCGGTTCGGCCTCGATGCGTGCGACGGGGGACGGCGCAACGTGCACGGAATCAGCAGCGGGGGCCACGGCGTCAGGCGCGATGCCGGCCGCTTCGCGCAACTGGCGATAGACGGCTTCGGCGAGCCCGTTCGCCCAGGTGCCGGACACCTGGGCGGCGAGCCGCTGATCGAGCATCGCCGAGAACATCTCCTCACCCGAGCCCCCGCTGACGATGCCGTCGGTGGGCACCGTCTCGCGCATCGCCTTGAACATCTGCTCCACGAAGACGTCTTCCAGCTCGCGCGCGGTTGCGCGTAGTCGGCTGGCCTCGTCAGTGGGCGCCGGTTGGGGCGTGGCGGGGAGCGGTCGGGAAGCGGACACGGGGTTCATCGAATGATGGCGTCGGCGGTGAGAGCGCCCGACCCGCGCAGCGAAGCGAGGATCGCGGCGATCTCTACGGGTGAAGCCTGGACGGCGTGGAGGGCGGCGGCGACCCGCTGCACCGTCGTGCCCGCGCGATCGGGCACGTCACCGCGCACGGTGGTAGTCTCGGCAGCGTCGGCCCTGATCGTGAGCGGTATTCCCCGATGTTGCCAACCGTTGCGATGGTGTCGGCAAGGCGGCAAGAGATGCCGCGACCGGCAACCGTCGCCGGTCGCGTGACGCGTCAGGCGCGCAGTCGGCCGAGCTTTTCGCGCAGGCGCAGGATCGCCTTGCTGCGGATCTGCGAAACCCGCGACTCCGTGAGCTCGAGCACCGTGGCGATCTCGTGCAACTTGATCTCCTCGAAGTAGTAGAGCGTGAGCACGGTGCGCTCCTGCTCCTTCAACTCGAGAATCGCGTCGCGCAGCAGCCCGGCTTCCTGCTCGTGATTCAGCAGATCGTCGATACGAACGTCGTTGGCGCCAGGGAACAGGTCGACGGGTGCGACGGTGCGTCCGTTGCCGTCGTCCGCTGCATGGTCGAGCGAGAGCTGCGACGCGCCTTCCACATCGGCCTCCCAGCGCCAGAGCATGTCGATCTCGACGCCGAGATGCCGCGCGAGTTCCCGTTCACTCGGCGCACGGCCCAGCGCGCACATTAGTGCCTCATGAGCGTGCGCCAGCTCGCGCGCCTTGCGCCGCACCGAACGCGGCACGTGATCCTGTCGCCGCAGCTCGTCGAGGATCGCGCCGCGAATGCGGGGCGCGGCGAACGTGCTGAACGCCAGTCCGCGTCGGACGTCGAACGACTCGAGCGCGTTGACCAGCCCGATGGTGCCGGCGCTGAGCAGGTCGTCGAAGTCGGCATCGATGGCGATGCCACGGGCAATCTGCCGCGCGACGAAGTGCACAAGCCCCAGATGCTCCGCGAGCAACTCGTCGCGCGCGACGGGCTCGCCCGACGCCACTCGGTCCCAGCGAACGGTACTCTCGACGGCCATTGCTCAGCGAGGCAGGGTGGCGGGAACCCGCATCGCGGGGCCCGAAGTGGCGACATTCGTGAACAGCAGACCGATTCCCTCCATCGCATCGCCACCAAGTCGTGTTGACGCCGGCTGCAAGCACGCCGTCCGCGTCCGCCGCGCCGTCCTTTCGCACGCTTATGGCCTAGCGCTCGTCGCGCAGGTCGAGATTTCCCGCGACCTTCGCCACGGCATATGTGGCGGCGATCGTCGCGGCGTCACCGTTCGTCATCATGACGAGCCGACCCGATCTATCGGCACAGCATCGACCGCGAGCGCGATGTCGGCGCCCGCATCGATCACGACCAGCCGGTTGCCGACTCCGATCGCCCGCGCGCTACGACAGGCCGTTCGGCGCGCCGAGGCGCTGATTCCATCAGCAGGCTGTGCCGCCTGCAAAGCAACCACCGGACCCCCTCCGTCGGCGGCATCCGCGGCGGTGGACGGAGCGACGCATCCGCGGCCCGGTCGGAATCGCGATTGCAGGGGTGGAGTCGACCGCTCACACACGGGAGGCAACGATCACCGAACGGATGGCCCCGACACTGATCGGGTCGGTGACCACCGCATCGTTCGGCAGGACACCCTGCCCGTTCTGGAGATCCCCGAGCCGTGACCGGGCGCCCACCTCCGCGACACCGGCGGCGGATTCAGTCGTTGCCGGTCGTCAGGCATCACGCGGCCGCGACAGCCGCACGGCAGACGCGTCAGACGGCGGCGCGCTGCGCGTCGATATCGCGGGCGAATGGGCCGCGCATCAGCAGCCATCCGTAGGCCAGGGTCAACACGGCCAGCGGCACGATGACCAGCCAGAGCGCTGGTGGCGTCCCGCCGCGCGACGCCTGACGCAGCAGCACCATCGAGGCAATGAAGTAGTGCGCCGCGTTGGCCAGCACGATCGGCCGACCGTAGATGCCGCCCAGCAGCGATCGCTGGCTGGTCCAGTCCAGGGCGGCGAGGCCGAGCCAGGCGGCAGCGAGAAGCTGCCCGATCCATGCCCCGCTGGCCGGAAAACCAGGGATGAGGTGCGCTAGCACGACGTCCGCGGCGAACAGGAGCACGAGTCCACCCGCCAGCAACACGCCGGCGCTGGCTCGCGAGATCTGGGTCGAAATCACGTCCACTCCCGTGAGGTCGCCGTCAGCGGAAGAGCACCGCCATCGCCTCGAGCATGCGCGCCCAGGCCGTTTCCGCCTGTGAACCGTAGTCGGCCCACCGCGGATGCAGCACATGCGTCACCGTGACCGTGCACCGGTCGGAGGCCGGCGATCGCGACTCGACCCGCGCCTCGTCGGCCGAGCGCGAGAGAAGGGCCCCCCCTGAAGGCGAGGCGCTCGGGCCTGACGATCTCCAGATACTCGCCCCGGTGTTCGATCGCCTCGTCGTCGCGACTGAGCACGACGATGAACGAACGCCCCACCCGCGCGTCGATCGGCACATGCGAGACCCGTTCGCCGGGACCCGGCGCGAGAATCCATCGACTCAACTTCTGCGGCTCCAGCCACGCGCTGAACGCCACGTCAGGCGTTGCGGGAATGCGGCGGCTCACGCGCGCGCGGGCTTCGGATCTGGATTCCATACGAGGGCTGCCTCACGCCCGTGAGGGTCGGGTTGTGCACCGCGGGCCTCGCGTTCGGCACTGCGGCCGCCCGTCCTGGAGTCGCACGTGGACGCGCGACTGGGACGATGTGCGCTTCAGCAGCGATGCCTGCTGCCGCGCTGGCGCGGCGAGTCCCGCGACGAGTCATGCGACGACGGCCTGAGCGCGACTGCCACACGACCCGCCGAACGAGCCCGCCGAAAGAGACACGCCGAATAAGACACGCCGAATGAGACACGCCGAATGAGACACGCCCAACGACAGACGCCCCGCGGCGGCGTGCGCCACGGGGCGTGTCCCACACACTGCCGATCGCTACTTCTTGATCATCACGTCGAGACGGTACTCCGACCCGTCCTCCAGCCGCGCGACGAGCGTGACGACGCCGAGCGGCCACCC
>JBBQHX010000142.1:0-9160 GCA_038324385.1 Gemmatimonadales bacterium
CGTGTGCGATGCGGGCGGATATTGCCCCCGAAGCGGGGGCGCGGCGAGCGCTCAGGCTTTCGCCTCGCTGGCGCCGGCCGGCGCCTCCGCGTCCACCACGTCGGCGACGGTTCCGAAATCGAAGCCGCGCACCGAGATGCGAGGAATCTCCTGCCCGATCACTCGCTCGATCGTGCGCACCATGGCAATCTCGTCGGGCGCCATGAAGGTGTACGCGTCGCCGGTCTGCGCGGCGCGCCCCGTGCGGCCGATCCGGTGCACGTAGTCTTCCGGCTGCTGCGGCACGTCGTAGTTGATGACGTGCGTGATGCCCGAGATGTCCAACCCGCGCTGGGCGATATCGGTGGCGACGAGCACGCGCACGCGCCCGTCGCGGAACGCCTCGAGCGCCTGCGTCCGCTGCACCTGCGACTTGTCGGCGTGCATCGCATCGGCCTGGATGCCGGCGCGCTCCAGGTGCCTGACGACGCGGTCCGCGCCGTGCTTGGTGCGCGTGAACACCAGCACCTGCTCCATGATCGTCTTGGAGAGCAGGTCGGCGAGGAGGCTGCTCTTCTTGTCGCGCGGCACCGGATAGACGGCGTGCGTTACGGTGATCGCGGCCGACGACCGCCGCCCTACCTGCACCACCAGCGGGCGGCGGAGATACCGCCGGGCGAGCGCCTCGACCTCGGGCGGCATGGTGGCGCTGAACAGCAACGTCTGACGGTACTTCGGGCACTGATCGACGATCCGGTTGATCTGCGGCGCGAAGCCCATGTCGAGCATGCGGTCGGCCTCGTCGAGCACCAGCACCTCGAGCTCGTCGAACACGACGTTCTGACGCTGCAGATGATCGAGCAACCGTCCCGGTGTGGCCACCACCACGTCGACGCCGCCGTGCAGTGCGCGTTCCTGCGGCTCGTAGGGCACGCCGCCATAGACGGGCGCCACGGTGAGGGGCGCGAACTGCGCGTACTTCCGGATGCTCTCCTCGACCTGAATGCACAGCTCACGCGTCGGCGTGAGGATCAGCGCGCGTGTGCGGCGCGGCCCGCCGGCGAGGCGATTGATCAACGGCAGCGTGAACGCCGCCGTCTTGCCGGTGCCGGTCTGCGCGAGGCCGATCAGGTCACGCCCGCGGAGGGCGAGCGGGATCGCGTCGCGCTGGATGGGGGTGGGGTGCTCATAGCCGGCCTCACGAACGGCCTGCAGCACGGGCTCGATCAGACCGAGCGATTCGAAGGTCGCGAGCGGCGTATCCGGCGCCTCGACCTCTACCAGCGATGGTTCGATGATGGTGCTTCCCATGGTCCCTGCGGATGCGCACCGGGGTCGCTTGCCGAGGTCCGTCCCCGGGTTCCGGTGCAGAGCGACGCACGCGCACCCGCTTCCAGAGGGGAAGCGGGGCCGGCACGCCATCAGTCACGCCATTCAGTGGTCGCGGGCGGTCCGCCTCGGCGGCGCAGCCCGGCGAGCCCCAGCTCCCAAGCGTTGGGTGGAGCTCCACGAACCGCCTTCGGACGAGCGTCGTCACCAGCGGGGTGACGGTCGCACGGCGGTCCACGCTGCAAAGCTAACCGCCGCATGCCCCGGCCCGCCACCCGAGCGGCACCTGGTCCCGCTCCGCCGGCGTCACCCCGCCGCCGGCGCCGTTTCCCGTAGAAAGTCGAGCACCAGCCGCTCGACGCGTCTCGGCTGCTCCTCATGGACGATATGGCGCCCGCCACGAATCGGCACCAGCCGCGCGCCGGCGGCGGCAAGCGCGTCCCAGCCGGCCCAGTCGTCAGCCATCGCACCGATCAACCGGTCGGACGTTCCGGTGACGACGAGCGCCGGCACCGCGAGGTGCCGCAGCCGGTCGGCCGGGAGCGGGCGCCAGTCGAAGCTGTGGACACAGTGACGGAGCGCTCGCGCGAACGCCGGTTCCGCGGTGGGCGCCCAGTACTCGTCCAGGTCACGAGCCGTGTACTGGTCGGCGCGGGACCGGACGAGCCCCATCACGAGGGCGAACAGCGGTCGCCAGAGTACATGCGAGAGCACGCCAGCGGCCGGCGCCGGGGTGAGCCAGCGGGCCACGGTCGCCAGCGGCATCGGGCCGAGCCCGGCGGGGTTCAGCAGGACGATCGCGGCCGGCCGTGGCGCGACCACCGTGGCGTCGGCGCCGGCGACAGCGTCGGGCCCTAACGCGAGACGAAGGGTCAGGGCACCGCCGAGCGAGTGGCCGATCACGACCGGCAGCCGATCGCCGCCGCCGAACGTGGCGACGAGTTCCGCGACGTGCGCGCCGAGGGCGTCGGCGGTGTAGGCGGCCGCGTCGTCAGGCTTGTCGGACTGCCCGTGGCCGCGCAGATCCGGCGCCGCCACCCGATACCCTGCCGCCGCCAGCGCGGGAAGCAGATGGCGGAAGCTGTAGGCCGAACAGGCCCACCCGTGTAGCAACACGACGGGCCGACCCGAGGGACCGCCCCCGGTGACGACGCGCACCCGCGCGCCATCGGCCATCGTGTGAAAGTGTGCGCGCAAGGACGGATCGCCGGTGGGCCAGCGTTCGTCAGGCGGCAGCCGACGACGCGCCGCGCCGGGCATCGTCATCGGAGGCCTGCCTGCCTGCCTCACGCCTGCTCGAGCGTCCGGCCGGCGAGTCGCGCGATCAGGGCGAGGCGGAAGGTCACGTCCGTCCAGCACTTCTCCCCGCTCTGGCGGGCCTCGATCGGATAGATCGGCCAGGTCAGCGGATCGTTCGGCATCGAGGGCGGACTCTCGCCGCCCGGCGCGTGCCAGATGCCTGACGCGTCACGCTGGTCGAGCAGCTGATCGAACAGCCGCGACCACCCCTCGTTGCGGCGCAGGAATCCCAACCGCGCCATCGTTTCCAGCCAGAGCAGCGCGCCTGGCAGGTCGGCCGATGCGCTGGCCATGTCGGGGAACCAGTCGCCGAGCACGAGGTGCGACTGATCGACCACGCGGGTGCCGACCCACTGCCGCGTGCCCTGCGTCGGCCGCGGGCGCGACACGTACTCGTACAGCGCGTCCATCGCCGTCTGATGCTCGGTGCGGAAGAGCGGCATGTGCGAAAGCATCAGCAGCAGATACATCGACGGTGGGGTCGCTTCCTCGTCGAGCGCGACGCCGTCGCGCGCCTTCACCCACGGATTCTCGGCCAGCGACGACGCGAGATAGTTCGTCGCCCGTGTGGTCGCGCGATGGGCCGCGCCACGGAGTCGCGGATCCTCGGCGTAGCCCGCCTGCGCGAGCGTCGCGGCGGCGGCCGCGCGCAGAATCCGCCGGCCGCGCGCGATCAGCATCTCGTCACTCCCGGCGTCGGCGGCGAGGTCGTACAGGAAGTTCGGATCGCTGTCCTCGGCCAACAGCCGGAAGAGCGCCCGCCGCGCGCGGTGCAGCGGGGGCGCGTCGCGCGTCCAGCCGTACTCGAGGAGGCGCCGAACGGCCAGCATCGTCCCGGCCGTCTCGACAGCGCCCTTGGTGCGCGGCACGCCAAGCATTCCGCCCGGACCGCTGCCGTCCCAGGCGTGGCCCATCACCAGCCGCACCGCCTGCGGGTGCGTGTAGGGCAGCAGATCCAACGGAACGCCCGGTGGCGCGTCCGGCAGGGCATCGAGTTCAACCAGCGCCCGATACTGGATCGGGGGCGCGGCGTGTTCGAGCAACCACCGCATCGGCACGTTGGCCGGCGGTGCGGGGCTCGCGGGAAACCCCATCGGAGAAAGGGGAACGCTCACGACGGGACTCCGCGGTGGACGAGGGGGTGGGCTGGCCACACGCTCGCGGTGATCCCCGTCAGCCGACCGCCGAACGAAGCGCGCACCCCGCGTCCCGGATCGGGGCGGAGCGAGCGGGAGCGTGGCGGTCGCGCGACAGGGTCGCCGCACGAACGCCGGAACGATAGCACGATTCCCACCCGGCGCCAGTCGAGCGACAACGTCGCCGGCTTCCCCGTGGGTTAACGCGGACCGCGCGGCAGCGTCAGATCTGTCGCGACCGTGCGGGTGTACGGTCCAGTGACTCACCGGAGGATCCAATGACACGATCGATCACGCTGCTCTGCGCCGCCGTTCTGCTGTCGGTGTTCACCTCGGCCGCCTCGGCGCAGGGCGGCGCGCGGGCCGGTGCCCAGGGCGCGCAAGGGCAGGCGATGGAGCAGCGCGGCCAGGGACAGGGACGCGGCATCGCCCAGCAGCTGCTGCGCGACATCACGCTCACGCCGACCCAGCAGGACACGATCAGCAAGCTCGCCGCCTCGCTCCAGTCGCAGCAGCGCGCGATGATGCAGCAGGCCACCCCTGGCCAGCGCGATCCGGCCATGATGCAGAAGCGGCGCGAGCTCATGACGTCCCACCAGAGCGCGGTCCGCGCACTGTTGACAACCGACCAGCAGGGCACTTTCGACCGGAACGTCAAGGCGATGCAGGAGCGCGTGCGCGGCGGCGGACGTGACCAGGCGCAGGGGCGCCAGGGACGCCAGCGCGGCACCAACCGCCCCGCGTAAGCGAACGAGCTCCCGTGCGGCCCGCCGGCAGCGGCGCCGCCGGGGAGCTGGTGATAGCTTTCAGGCCGTTGGCCCGGTCCGCGCATCATGCGCGCCGATCGGGCCAACGGCCTGTTCCGTCCAGCTGGAGTCCCGTCATGCCCGTTCGATCATCGGCCCGCTCGACGCGGCCGATTGCCCGTTTGCTTCACGCCGCCCTCCGCCCGTCCCGCCGCCGTGCGCTCCTCGCGCTCGCCGCGGGCGTGCTGGCGCCGGTCGTCCCCACGACGGCGCCCGCGCAGGGCACGCGTGGCCAGACCAGCGGTGTTGCCGCGCCGCCGCGCACCGCCGGGTGGAGTGCCGCCCTGGCGCGCCGGTTCGAGGGGATCACCCTGCCGCCGACCATGCGGGGGGAGGTTCTCCGGACCCACGTGATGTATCAGCGCGAGATCGTCCGGGTGCGCGACAGCGCCCGCGCGTCGAGCGCGCTCGACGCGGCCGCCCTCGAACGACGGCTCGCCGAACTGGCACGCGAGGAGCAGGCGACGTTCCGGGCAATTCTGCCGCTCGTCACCCGCGCGAAATTCGACGAGAACCTCGCCGCCGTCGACGATTCCGCGCGGATCGCCCGGGAGCGCCAGTCGGCGCGGGCCGACACCGGGCGGCCGCGTCCGACCCGCCGCCCGCCCCCCTGACCCCGTCCGACGATGCGAGGCGAGTTTCTCGATCTCGGCGGAGTTCGCCTGTACTACTACGCGTCCGGCCCGCGGAGCGACAGCGCGCCGCCGGTAGTGCTCATTCACGGCTTCGCGACCTCGGCCCATCTCTGGGGCGAGGTTGCGCCGCTGCTCGCCCGCGCGCACCGCGTCGTCGTCCTCGACCTGCTCGGCCACGGCCGCAGTGACCGCGCCGGCTCGAGGCCCGGGACGCTCGTCGCGCACGCCGATCGGGTGACGGCGCTGCTCGATGCGCTCCAGGTTCCGCGGGCCTGCGTCGTCGGGCACGAGATCGGCGCGGGCGTGGCGCTGCACCTCGCGCTCCGCACTCCGGAGCGCGTCTCGCATCTGGCGCTGGTCTGCCCGGCGGTAGACGACGCGTGGCCGTCGGCGCCGCTGAAAGCGGTGCGATCGCTCGGACGGCTGGCGCGACGGCTCCCTGCCGGCTGGCTGCGCGGGTTGATCCGGCGCGAGTGGCGCCACGGCTACAGCCGCCCCGATCGCGGCAGTCGTTCCACCGACCTCTATCTGCGGCCGTTCGAACGCGCCGACGGCCACCAGGCCGTGCTCACGCATCTGGCGCAGCTCGACCCGGCCTCCTGCAACGCCCGGCCAGACCGGCTGCACGCGATCACCGCACCGACGGCGGTGATCTGGGGCGAGGCCGATCGATCGGTTCGGCCGGCCGCGGCCGCCGAGCTGGCCGCCCGCATCCCCGCCGCGACCTCCCACCCGCTCACCGACGTCCGCCACTTCGCTCCGGAAGAAGTGCCCGAGCAGGTCGCGACCATCCTCGAGGATCTGCTCCGCCGATGACCGACTCCCGTCTCGAGACCTTCCGCCAGATGGTCGCCCGCAACCCCGAGAACGCGCTCGCCCGATTCGGCCTCGCCAACGAAGCGCTCAAGGCCCAGCTCTGGCAGGAAGCCGCCGACCAGTTGCAGGCCTATCTCGCCATGCACGACGACGAGGGCAACGGCTGGGGCCGGCTGGCGGAGGCGCTCACCCGCCTCGGCCGGCCTGACGAGGCGCGGGCCGCCCTGCAGCAGGGGATCGCCTCGGCGGGGCGGTTCGGGCACCCGGGGATGGCGTCCGAGTTCGAACTCCAGCTGGACGAACTGGACGACGCCTGAGTCGAGCCAAGTCGCTGCCTGGCGATGCCTGGCGATGCCTGGCTCGTCCCTCACCGTGAACGGAGAGCGCGATCAGGCGCGCGCGCCCTCACACCATCACGGTGTCATCGGCATGCCCGGGTCCGCGGCGTTCGGCATGGGCTCGAAGATGAGCGTCATCAGGTACGGATCCGTGCGGTCGCCGTTCTTGTACGCCATTGCGAGCCTCAGGTACTCCGCGCGCCCTTGCTCGACCGTGCGCTTCCCCATCGCGATGTCATGGCCGAGGTTGAGCGCAATGTTGTTGTGGGCTTCAAGGTCGCATTGCGCGGTGAACTCGCCTCGAGTGCGGTGGAACCAGAGGCTTCCGTCAAACGCGGCGAGTTCGTCGAGCTTGTCGTTCGGAATCGCGACCTTGACAGTGTGCGAGAGAAAATCCGTGTGGGGCACGGGGAACAGGTGCGTTTGCTCGTCAGGCACCAGGACGATCTTGGAATAGGGTCCCTTGTCGGTCCAGACGAGGATCCTGTCGTCCATCTTGTCAGGTTCGCCGTACTTCTCGATCATGGACATTGCGGTTTCGCGCGGCTTCATCGGCCACGACGCGACGACGGCGCTGGCCGACCGGTCCATCATGGAATTCATCGCCGTCGGTTCGAGCCGGCCTTCCGATTCGACCTCGACGTTCCGGGGGGCGCAGGCGGCGAGCGTTGTCGCGGCAGCGATAGCGACAGCGAGTCTCGCGATGTTGGAGTGCGGGGTTCGATGAGTGTGATGCATTAAGTCCTCCTTATCTGAGTTGGCGCTCGTGTTCGACGGAAGTCGAAGCGCGCCTCTCCCGACGAGAGCGCGAGCCGGGTGCGGGGCGAGAGCCATTGCGTTTGATCAACTCTCAAGATTCGATCCGCGAGGCCTCGACGATCCGCAAAGACGACCATCGACCGAGTGCCGAGACCGGACCGTTCGGCGGGTCCGTCACGCTGACCCGCAAGCAGGAGAGCAGCCGGACGCCGTGAGGCACGCACGGCGTCCGCGTCGGTATCCGTGCCAGTGACGATCGCGATCCGACCACGCAGCGGCCTGTACGCGGCCGCCGCGACGGCGGCCTCTCGGCTCATGGCTGGAGCGCCGGGCTCAGCGCTCGCCCGAGCCCTCGACTGACGAGAAGCGACGCGCCTGACGCGGCTACGCGCCCTACTTCCGTTCCAGCGCCCCTTCGGTGTAGCGGCTGCCCGGATTCCACAGGATCCAGCTCGGGAAGCCGTTCGCGTACCCCGCGCGGATCTGCGCCCGCACTTCGGCGACGCCGTAGCGCGGCGCGCCGAGCGTGAAGTCCTGGTACCAGGGAATCACGCGTGCCGCATTGGCGATTCCGGCTGTCCGCCGCACGATGTCCTTCAGGCCACGATCGATCGTGTCGTAGGGGCGCGCATTCGGATTGCCGATGCCATACGTGCCCGGCGCGTAGTGCGAGGGGTACATCATCGGCAGGACGACATCGACCTGGTCGATGAACAGCTCCCACTTCTGTCCGATCCCCATGTCGGTGGTGTCGGTGGCTGTCAGACCGAAGACGTCGGCGGTCACGGGAATGCCGAGCGACCGGAGCGAGTCGCGCACGAGGCCGAGCTGTTCGCGGATCACCTGCGCGCGGATGCGACCGTTCGACAGCGGATAGACCGTCTCGGCGGCCATTCGGCGTTCGTCGGGAAAGCGCACATAGTCGAGCTGAATCTCGGCGAAGCCCATCCGCACCGCCTCACGCGCGATGTCGACCGCGTAGCTCCAGACCGGCGGCTGGTGCGGATCGAGCCACGCCTTCCCCTGTCGGTCGAGCCACGGGCGCGACGGGTCGTCGCGGCGGCGGATCGCCCAGCTCGGGCGCGCCGCCGCGAGCAGCGGATCCTTGACCACGACGATGCGCGCGATCGGATAGATGTCGAGGCGGCGCATGGAGTCGAGCACGGTCGCGAGGCGGCGATCGGACATTGGCTGAAGGGTGTCCGCCCCGATCTCCTTCGCCAGCGCGACGTCGGACCGGTAGAGCATCAGCCCGCGGTCGTCCTTGACGTCGATGACCAGCGCGTTGACTTCAGTGCGCTTCGCCAGATCGACCAGCTGCCACATCCGATTGCCGATGGCCGCCCACCGGTTGACGTACAGCCCGCGGACGGTGTCCGGCTGGGCCATGCGCGGATGCAGCCCTCGCCGCATTGAATCGGCCGCCGAGAGCACGACGGTATCGGCCGCGATCGAATCGCGGACGGCCGCGGCGGCCGCGGCGGCCGCGGCGGCCGCGGTGGCCGCGCCTGACGAGTCGCCGGCTGCGGCGCTGGCGGAGTCCGTCGCCCGGCCGGGCTGCGCATCGCCATCGGCGCAGCCGCCCGCGACAGCGAGAACGAGCAGCGAGCCGACGAGGAGCGAACGGGGGCGGATTCGGACAGGCGAGCGAGGCATGGCACGGCGAGGCAGGAAGACGACACGCAGACGGGACGCCCAGGTCAGGTGCTGGCCCGTGCGTCCCGTAGTCTAAACACCCGCGCCGCGTCGGATCGCACCCATCGGGCGCCCCGGTCCGCCTGTCCGGTCAGACGTCGCGGCCGCGCAGCGCACCGGCATTGAGGTCCCGCAGGGCCGACCCGATCGCGTCCGCCTCGTTGCCCGCGTCGAGGACGAACCCCATGTCGCGCGAGAGGGCGCGCGCCTCTTGCGTCGCGCTGGTGACCGCCTCGAGCAGGACATCCCCCACGATCTGGCCGCGACACTCGATGCGCGCCTCGCCAGCCTGCCGCCCGTCGACATGGGTGAGGGCGATCGGCGGCGTGGGCTTCTCGAGCGGCAGCGCGACACGATCCGCGAACTGG
>JBBQHX010000143.1:0-9145 GCA_038324385.1 Gemmatimonadales bacterium
CTCCCCGGCCTCGGCGACGCCGGCGACCGCCTGTTCGGGACGAGATGAGAAGAGCGGATGTGGGCTATGAGCGTTGAGGTCCACAGACTCCCATAGCCCATCGCCCATAGCCCATAGCCGCTGTCTACCCAAACCACTCGCGCGGGCAGTCGCGCTGCTGGCGAGCGGCGTCGAGGACCCAAGACTGGCCGTCGGTGTCGACCACCTCGTCGGTGACGGCATTGAACCAGCGCAGCGAGGCCTCATGGTCCCCGACGCGGCGCCAGAGCTCGCCGACGAGGTAGGTGATCACGGCCCGCTCCTCCTCGGAGACCCCATCCCACGAGCCGAGCGACTCCTCGAACTTCCAGGCGGCCTTCCGTCGGAAGTAGCGCTCGGCTTCGATATCCCCCTCGTCGACACAGCACCAGGCGGCGCGGAGCAGCAGATCAGCGAGATGGCGTGGTTCGGCGCCCTGCCATTCGGCGACCTTCGCCGCCGCCTCGTACTTCTCCGAGCCGGTGACCGCGCCCGTCAGCACCCCGGGCGTCAGCTCATTGAGCACGTGCTCCTTCAGCAGCGGACTGACATCCGCCTCCTCGCCGAAGTCGCGCTCCGCCCCCGTGTATCCACACTGCCCACACATGTGAACCATGAAGGGCAGCGGCTGCATCCCCGCCGCGCGCTCGTGGAAGTCGGTGCGCTTTCCGCCGAACGAATTGGTGGACACTACCTGCTGCGACCGAAACTCGTTGTCGCAGACCGGGCACCGCAATTCCACTTGCTGAAGGGTCGTCATGAGTTGCTTCTCCGCTGCTGCCGCTGCCGATTGTCCGTTTTCTACGGGAAACAAAAGGAATTTCCATGCCACGACGTGTGACCGGTGGGGCGACAGCCCCCTGAAGCGCAATGCTGCGGTGGCACCAGGGCCTGAACGAGGAGGCCAGCACGGTCCACGCGCGCCTGAGCAGCCTCGAGACCGGCGCATCGGTGGCTGCAGCGAGTTTTCCACATCGGCGGGCAACTCTTGTTGACTCTTTCGGCGAGGGCTATCATGCGCGCGCCGCCCTGCTCGTCGTCCCGCACCCGTCGCTGATGCTGATCAACCTGGTCCCGGAGTTCTTGGCCGTGCTCGACCAGCCGGACCGTGTGGCTGCCTACCGACGCTATGTCGCGGCGCACCGGCCTCTGCTCGAGGCGTACTGGCGGAATTACGTGATCGAGCCCGACGGCCCGCACTTCGAGGACGTGGTGCGGCAGGTCGTCGCCGCCGATCGCGAGGACCTTCGGTCGATGCTGCGCCGCGTCGACCTGATCCCGCGCGTCGAGCAGACGATCGCCAGCTGCCGCGCCCTGCTCGACGCCGACGTGGACTTCGACGTGGTGCTGATGGTCGGCGTGGGCGCCGCCAACGCGGGCGAGCTGGTGGTCAACGGCCGCGGCGTGGCGTTCATCTGCCTGGAGCATTTCACGAGCGTCGCCAACCCGGAAACTTCCGGCCTCGGCCTGGACCCGGAGCTCGTGCCGCTCTGGCTCGCCCACGAGATCGCGCACACGGTTCGTTACACCTCCCCGACCAGCCAGAGCGAGCTGCGCCAGCTCGTCGCCGAGGAGAATGGCTACTACTCGTACTGGGAGACGGGGCGCCGCGCCTCGTTGCGCGAGCTGCTCGTCAACGAGGGGATCGCCGTCCAGCTCTCGCGCGCGGTCGCGCCGGGCCATGCGGCGTGGGAGTACTTCGGCTACGGTCGCCGCCAGTACGCCCGGATCCGCGAACTTGAGGGCGCCCTTGCCGGCGCCGTCGCCTCCGACCTCGACCGCCACGGCCTCGGCCTTCGCCTCCGCTACCTCTCGGGCGGAATGAGCGAACAGGCGCGCACGGTCGACCGCTGGGTGCTTCCCGAGCGCGGCGGTTACTACCTCGGCGCGCGCCTCTGCGAGCCCGCGGTCGCCGAGCGTGGGCTCGCCTGGACGGTGCGCGCGGACGCCGAGTCGATCGCCGCCGTGGGGCGGGCGGCGGCGTCGGCGTAGAAAGAGCGGCGTTGCGGGGAGGAGGTCGACGCCCTACTCGGCCGACAGAAGAGCGAGCGCCCCAACACGGCTATGCCGGACGACGCATGGCGCCGGCGCGATCCCGCCGATCCGTCGCTCGTCTCTGTCTGGGCTGACGGCAACGACGTACGCTCCTCGCGGTCCACGACGACTAGTGGCAGCCGGATATCACGGAGGTGGTTTGCTAACGGATCACCGGCAGTCACAATCCGCCACCGGTACCGGCGTGGAAGAACCGGCTCTCTGGGAAATCTGGATCACGCGCAAAAGCATAAGCGCCATCACGCCGAGCTCGCCGGCCGTCTCGATAAGCAATGAGATACTGTAGGAGCGCTGGCTGAGCCTGGATTCCACGGCGATGTTGACCATGTCGAGCAGGACTGCGAAGAGCGCCAGGACGACCATCAGGGCAAGCAGGCTCCAGGAATCGCGGCGGGCAACACGCGAACTGGCCAGGTGCGCGACGATCAGCGGAATCCCCAGTACAGCTGCTTCAGCCGCCCACACGAGAAGCTCACCCAGATCCATCGGCCTGAGATTCAGCACGGCCGGCAGGGACAGCGTCGCTGCGAGGTATTCTCCTCCGCGCTCGTGGAGCATGAAAAAGTCATCCACGGCCAGTCCAGTCAGGACAAGCGCCCATCCTCCATACGCCCAGCCGGAACGTTGCCGGAGGGCAAGGGCCACCAGCAAGACCGCAGCGACCACCAACACCACATGGCCACCCAGTTCGGCGTAGGAGCCGTCAAGATCCCCATTCCACATCGGATGCTCGAAACCCGGGACGCCGCGCAGGTGCTGAACGTTCCCAATCAGCGCCACGAGACCCAGAACGGCAAAGACTCCGCCCGTGATCCATACAGGGAGGCCCAAAGTGCGCTGAGGCGGCCGCTGCCGCTCGTTGGTGCGATCCATGTGCCCTGATCCCTGCCTTAATTGCGTTCCTGCACGCTAACGCACCGGGTGGGAGACGCTACAGTAGCCGGACGATTCACCGCTCCCGGACGCACCCCACCACAGTGCTGCCCGTACCTTCGAACCACGCGTCGGGTTCATAGCCGAATGACGCTAGCGTCGCCTCCTGCGCATTGTCGCTGTCCCGCCGAGTATCCGTCGGCCTTCAACCGGCCGACATACTGGGATCGGTATGGTGCGCAGGGCGAGTTTCTGGGATCGATCGAACTTCCCGTCCACGTGTGGCAACACGCGTAACGCGCCCCTTTGCGCGATCCCGCTCGAAATCCTACTTCCCGACGCAGAAATCGCCGAAGACTCGCCCCAGCACCTCCTCGACGTCCACCGCGCCAATGAGGGTCTCGAGCGCCGTCACCGCCGCACGAACGTGCACGGCCGCCACCGGGGCGGGCAGCAGATCGTCGGTCCACGCATCGCGGAACTGCGCCACCTCGGCGACGGCCTCTTCCAGCGCCCGCTGCTGGCGCGCCCGCGTGACCACCGGGGCCCCGGCGTCAGGCACGGTGTGGCGGGTGGCGAGTGCGGTCTGGACGGCGTCGAGCAGCGCCCGCAGCCCGGCACCGCTGTGCGCCGAGACGGCGAGCGGATCGCATGACGACGACGCATCATGCCCGGCATCGACCTTGGTACGCACCGCCACCACTGGCGCGCTCGTGAGGCCGTCGAGTGCGGCCGCGATGGCCCGTGCCGCGTCAGGCGTCTCGCCGCACGCGAGTACGAGGTGCGCTCGGGCCAGCCACCGCTCGCTTGCCTCGATGCCGAGCCGTTCCACGAGATCGACGCTCTCGCGTAGCCCCGCCGTGTCGACCAGCCGGAGCGGCAACGGCCGGGCGTCGAGCAGCGCCTCGATCGCGTCGCGCGTGGTGCCGGGCATCGCCGTGACGATCGCCCGCTCCTCGCCGAGCAATGCGTTGAACAGCGACGACTTCCCCGCGTTGGGCGGGCCCGCGATCACCACGGTCGCTCCGTCGCGCACGAGGGCGCCGGTGGTCGCGGTGTCGAGCAGCCTGACGAGTGCCTCATGCACCTGGTCCGCGGCCGCGGTAACGCGCGAGCGCGGGACGGGGCCGTCGTCTTCCTCGGGGAAGTCGATGTCGTAAGCGAGCAGGGCGTCCAGCCGGAGCAGATCGTCGCGGAGCGCCGCGAGCCGGCGGGAGAGGCCGCCGTCGGCCTGCGTGAGCGCCACACGACGTGCGGCGCCCGTGCGGGCGTCGATCAGATCACCGATCGCCTCGGCCTGCACGAGATCCAGCTTCCCGTTGAGCACCGCGCGCCGCGTGAACTCGCCCGGCAGTGCCTCACGCGCCCCCGCCGTCACCAGCGCCGCGAGCACGGCCGTCGCCAGGGTCGCTCCGCCGTGCACGGTGAACTCCACCAGATCGTCCCCCGTGTATGACCGCGGCCCCGCATAGGCGATCACGATCCCGCGATCCAGCAGTTCACCCGTCGACGGGTCTCGCAGCCCGCACAGCGTCGCCTGACGCGGCGCGATCGGCCACGGCCTCGCCACGCGCGAGGCGACCGCAAAGGCGTCGTCCCCGGACAGGCGCAGCAACGCCAACGCGGAGCGTCCGGGCGCGGTGGCGATCGCGGCGATGGTGTCGTGTGGGAGCAGTGGGGCGTGTTGTTTCATCGTCGTGAACGCGTCGGGGACTGGCAGAGTACTCGTGGTGCGTCTCACGGTGTTTACCACGGAGGACGCGGAGGACGCGGAGGACGGCCGCAGAGGGTGCAGCTGGCCACGAGGGGCTGGCGCGACGGCTCGAGCAGCGTCGCGCGACGGGAGCATCGATGAGCGAGCGGGGGCACAGCACCGCCGAGTCAGCATCGGCGCACCAGACCGCGCACCACTGATGGTTGGCAGTGCTGTTCCCCTCGAAACGCGTGAAACTCGATCACGCGACGCTCTTTGAGCCCCCACCCGACTCCCACCCTCGCAAGCAGTCCTCCGCGTCCTCCGCGTCCTCCGCGGTCAAACAACCAGTACGCCCCCGAAACAGCACCCGCACTCCCTCGACGACACCGAGCCCCGACCTAGAGCGACGCATCCAACGTCTGCCCCGGCTCGAGGATCCGCACCCCCGGCGCCCGCGGATCCGTCGCCAGCAGCCCGCGCAGCCGGATGATCGCCTCGTGCGCGTTCACCGTGACGTGGTTGAATGTCCCCCAGTGATACGGCACGAGATACCGTGCCCGAAGTCGCTCGAACAGGTCGAGCGCATCTTCGCTCGTCAGGTGCCCCTTCCGGAAGCTCGCGCGCTTCCAGTCCGGCGCGTGGCCGATCGGCAGGAGGGCGACATCGAGCGTGCGCCCCTGCTCGTGGATCAGCGACTCGACCAGCCGGTGGCTGCTTGGCGTGAGCGCCGTGTCGCCGGCGAAGAACAGCGAGCGATCGGGGGAGGCCAGCAGGTACATGTTCGCCGCACTGCGCCACCGGTCGACGGCATACCGAGCGCCGAGATGCGTCGCCGCCGCGGCCGTGATCGTCAGGTCGCCGAGGCGTACGTCCTCTCCCGCCGCCAGCGGCACGGCGTGGCCGAAGCCGAGCCTGACGAGCCAGCGTGCCACCGCCGGCGGCGCGTAGAGCGGGATGTCGCGCGGGAGCAGCTTGAGCGACTCGAACGACAGGTGGTCCGCGTGCGCGTGCGTCAGCAGCAGCGCATCGAGCTTGGGGAGCGCGTCGAGCGCGATCCCCGGCAGACTCACCCGTTTCAGCACCCACCCCAGATGCGTGTCGAAGTTCGGATCCGTGAGGATCGTCTGGTCGCCGATCTGGAGCAGTAGCGTTGCATGGCCGATATACGTGATACGCACGCCCGGCGCCTCGCTCGTCAGGCCTTGCGGCGTCGTTCGGCCTTCGTCGGCGTCACGCTCGCCGGCGGCGGCTTCGTCGGCGTCCCCATGACGACCGTGCGGCTCTTGACCTTCATCCGCTCGCGCGCGATCAGCCACTGCTGCGGCAGCGCGGCGATGTTCTGCACGGCGTAGTACAGGTTGAGCCCCGACGCCATGTTGAGCAGCACGAACGTGAACGTCAGCGGGATGACGTACATGATCATCTTCTGCTGCTGCGACACTTCCGTCTGTCCGCGGAACCCGATCCAGCTCACGAGGAATGTCGTCGCGCCCATGAACAGCGGCAGGATGTAGTACGGATCCTTGAGCGAGATGTCGTCGAGCCAGAGGAACGGCACGCCGCGGAACTCGATCGTGTTCTGGAAGACGAAGAACAGCGCGAAGAAGATCGGCATTGGCAGGAGCATCGGCAGACACCCGGACAGGGTGCTGAACGGGCTCATGTTATGCTCCTTGTAGATCCGCATGATCTCCTGCTGCTGCTTCTGCGGCTCCTTTGCATACCGCTTCTGCGCCGCCTGCAGCTCCGGCTGCAGCTGCTGCATCGCCAACTGCGTCCGCATCGCCTTCTGATTCAGCGGCCACATCAGCAGGCGGATCACCACGCCGAAGATCACCAGCACCCAGCCGTAGCTGAGGTCGAGCGTCGATCGCATCCAGAGCAGCACGTTCATGACGATCGTCGCGAACGGCTGCACGATCCCCTGCATGAACCCGCCATACGGGTTCGAGTCCTTGAAGTCGCGGCCGAGGGCGACGAGACGACGCCATTCCTGCGGGCCGGCATAGACCTCGAAGGTCACCGGCGCGGTGCCGAACGGGATCAGCACCGTCCCCGCCGCCCGCGTCGTGCGCTTCCCCTCGCGCACGCCGCCGACCGTGTTCAACTCGGCGAACGGGGCGGCGCCTTCCACGCCGAGCACGCCGACGATGAAGTACTTGTTCTTCGTCGCGACCCACGAGTGCGGCCCCGGCTCGATGCGCCGCTCGCCCGGATCCAGCTTGCCGAAGTTGATGCTCTTGGCGTTGTCGCCGGCGACCTTGTAGGCGTAGGCGAGGTGTCCCTGATCCTCGAGCGAATCCGTCTCCGCCGACGGGATCCCCTGCGGCAGGTCGAGCAGCAGGAAGCTCGGCCCGGAGGGGAGTCCGCTCGCCGCGGCCGACACGCGCACCAGATAGGAATCCGGCTGGAAGGCATAGGTCAGCGCGAGCTGGATCCCCTCGCGCACCCCGCGAAAGGTCAGTACCGGCGTGCCATCGGCAGCCCGTGTTTCGGCCTCGTCGAACACCACGCGGCTGAAGTCGATCGTGTCGCCCGGGATGGCGACCGCATAGCCGAACAGCGCCTCGGTCGGGCGCACCAGCTCGACGTTGCCCGTGCTGGCCGCGCGCGCTCCCTCGCGCAGCGAGCGATACCGCTGCAGCTCGATCGACACCGGCGCCGCGCCGACGTTGGCGAACTGGTACGTCGTCAGCGGCGTCGCGACGGTCAACGTCTCGGCGCGAACGGCGGGCACGGCGGGCACGGCGGCGGCCAGCGAATCGGCGGCGCCGATCCCGGCACCCGCTCCGGTGACGCCCGAGCCGAGGGCGGGGTTGAGTGCCCCGGCCGCGGCAGGCGACGGCGTGGCGACGGCGCCCGGCGGGGCCGCGACCTGGCCAGCCATCGAGCCGGCGGCCGGATCCACCGGCACGGGCGGAAAGAGATACTGCGAGGTGAAAATGACGCCGATCGTCAGGATCACCGCCAGAAAGATGCGCTTGTCCATCGGGGGGCTTGAACGATTGCGGCCCCGCACGCCACAGACGGGCGCCGGCGCCGGCAGGTCAGTCGAAGGAAGGTGCTACACGGGCAGCGCGCGATCGGCGCCGCGCCATCAGCGACGCGACATCAGTCAGGGCACCGGATCGAAGCCGCCCGGCCTGAACGGATGACAGCGGCCGATGCGACGCGCCGCGAGCCATCCGCCGCGCAACGCTCCATGGCGCTGAAGCGCCTCGATCGCGTACGCGGAACAGCTGGGATAATAGCGACACGACGCGGGCAGCAGGGGGGAGAGCAGGATCTGGTACCCGCGCACGACGCCGATCAGCCCGAACTGCGGCACCCGCGCCCACCCGGTGCGCGGTGGCGGCGCATCCGGATCGTGCTCGCCGACGTGCATCGGCTCGTCCGATGGACCGTCGGGCGATTCGTCCGCTTCGTCCGCTTCGTCCCGTTCGTGGATCGGGACGGGTTCGTCGGCGTGACCGGCGTGCCCCGACCGGCTGGACTCGCTCATCTGCCCTGTCCTCTGCCCTGTGCTCCTGACGCCGGAGTTTCCGCGCGATCAGCGCTCATCGACTGGTGCCGCCGGTGCCGCGGGTGAATCCGGTGGCGCCGGTGGCGGCTCCGCGGCGTCCGGGTGCGGCGTGGCCGCGGCCTCCTCGCGGAGCCGCTCCAGGATACGCGGCAACTGTCGCACCGCGCGATCGATCTCGGCGGCCAGCTCGGCGAAACTCGCGTCGTAGGCCGGCGGCGAGATGCGCACGACGAGATCCGCCCCCTGCACCCGAGGGAGCACGCGGAGGCGGATCAACTCCTTCAGACGTCGCTTGAGCTGGTTGCGGTCCACCGCGGAGTGCTTGAAGCGGGGCACGATCACCCCGGCCCGCGTGGACGACGAAGGGGAAGCGACCACCCGCACCTCGAGACGTCCGGTGCGGATCCGCTTCCCCTCTCGCCGGACCCGTGACAGATCCCGTTCCCGCGTCAGCTTGCGGCTGCGCGGGAACGAACGGGACTCAGGCGCCGGCGGCGTACTTCGACGGCAACTGGACCGTCAAACGCTGGCGACCCTTCTTGCGACGGCGGCTCAATACTTGGCGGCCCCACTTCGTCTCCATCCGCGCACGAAAACCGTGCGTGCGGACGCGGCGCTTGTTCCGGGGGCGATATGTCGGCTTACCCATAAATGCTCCAAACCAGGTCTTCTGAGGGTCCCAAAATACAGACCGCTGAGTCTAGAGGCCCCCAGCCCCTGGGTCAACCCCGACACGCGCGCCTCTCGGCGCTCCTTCGGGGACAACGCTCGCGGGAAGCACGGTCGCCCCGTCCGTCATCCCGCAGGAGGCGGGCGAGGGGCGGGCGAGGGGAGGCTCCAGTGGAGGCTGTCATCCCGCAGGAGCCGCCGAGAGGCGGGCGAGTGTCGGGACGGGCTCCCCTTCGCCTATAGCGGGCCAATGAGTAGTGAAAGCTGGTCCCGACACTCGGTCGCTTCGCTCCTCCTGCGGGATGACAACG
>JBBQHX010000144.1:0-9141 GCA_038324385.1 Gemmatimonadales bacterium
CTGAATGTCGAAGGCGATCGTCTTGCGTTCGGCGAGCGGAAGGAACGAGCGCGCAACATCGTCGACGAACAGGCCAAGGTCGAGCCGACGCGCACGCACGGTCACGCGTCCTGCTTCGGCGCGTGCGAGTTCGAGGATCTCGTTGACGAGATCGAGCACGCGTGCGGCGTTGCGGCGCGCGAGGTCCACCTGCTCGACAGCCGACGGCGAGAGCGGGCCGTGCGCACCAGCCCGGAGGTCGTCGAGCGGGCCCAGGGTCAATGTGAGCGGCGTGCGGAACTCGTGGCTCACGTTCGCGAAGAGCTGGCTGCGCGCGTGATCCAGCCGGCGGAGCTGCGCCGACTCCAGGTGCTCGAGCTCGAGCCGGCTGGCCAGGCGCAGCCGGCCCATGTCGTACCGGCGTGCGGCGGCGAGCACCGCGAACACGAGCGCGGCGTAGAGCACGTACGCCCACAGCGTCCGCCACCACGGCGGCGTGATGACGACCACGAGCGACGCGCCGAGCACGTTCCACACGCCGTCGTTGTTGCTCGCCCGCACCTCGAACGTGTAGCGGCCCGGCGGCAGGTTCGTGTACGTGGCGGCCCGCGCCGCCCCGGCGTCGAACCATTCGTCGCTGAACCCAACCATTCGGTACGCGTAGCGGTTCTTCGCCGGCGCCGAGTATTCGAGCGCCGCGAACTCGAACGTCAGTACCGCGTCGCGGTACGAAAGGCGTAGCGTGTCCGCCTCCGAGATCGTCGTGCGCAGCACTGTCCCGCTGTCGCGCACGGACTCGTAGCGGTTGCCCCGCCGGAAGGCCGTGATCGCGACCTCCGGGACGTGCGGATTGTCCGTGACCTCTTCCGGGCGAAAGTGGGTGACGCCCTCGATGCCGCCGAAGAAGAGCTCCCCGCTCCGGCTCCGGAACGCGGCCCCCGAGTTGAACTCGTTGCCCTGCAGCCCGTCGTTCGCGTCGTAGTTGCGGAACTGCCGGGTCGTCGGATCGAAGCGCGAGAGCCCCTTGTTCGTGCTCAGCCACAGCCGGCCGCTCGTGTCCGCGAGCACGCCGTAGACGATGTTGTTTGGCAGGCCGTCGCGCTCGGTAAAGAAGTCGAACGTCCCCGAGTCGATGTCGAGGCGATTGAGGCCGCCGCCGGCGGTGCCGACCCACAAGTAGCGGTCGGGCTGGCGCGGGTCGGGCAGGATCGCGCGGACAGCGTCATGGCTCAGGCTTCGCGGTGCACGCGGATCGTGACGGTAGTGCCGGAACGTTGCGGTGGGCGGATCGAATCGCGTCAGCCCCTGATCGGACCCCAGCCAGAGCGCCCCGTCGGCGTCCTGGATCGTCGACGGAAAGATCCACTGGCGCTCGGTCGCGGTCTCCTTGTGGCGCCACACCTCGAAACGGCCACGCACTGGATCCGTCAGGCGCGCGAGGAAGTTCTCCGTCACCGCCCAGACGACGCCGTCGCGGTCGCGGAAGACGTCGTACACGGTCTGCTCCGGCAGGCCCGTCGAGTCTCGCGGATCGTGGCGGTAGTGACGCGAGCGGCCGGTCGCGACCTCGTAGTGATAGAGCCCCCGGTACGTCGCGGCCCAGAGGAACCCCGCCGGGTCCTCGACGAGCGACCAGACGCCGGTATTGCCGAAGTCGTCCGGCCGGTCCAAGGTCGTCTCGAAGCTCCGGAGCCCGCCGTCCGCGCGGTTCCGCCGGTAGAGCAGCCCCGCGTCGATCCAGAGCGTGCCCGCAAGGTCCTCGAAGAGCGTGTACACGCTGAACCCGGCCTGGCGCGACGGCGACGTCCCGGGACGGTGAAAGGTGTGGAACCGGTTCGTCTTGGGGTCGTGCACGTCAATCCCGTATCCGTTCGTGCCGACCCAGAGCACGTCCGAGCGGTCGCGATGGATGGCCGTCGGGAGGTTACTGCTGACGCTTGCGGGATCCTGCGGATCGTGGCGGTAGTAGGTGAACGCGCCCGTGGTCGGGTCGAGGCGCATCAGCTCCGATCGGGTCGTCAGCCAGAGCCCCCCGGCGCGATCCTCCACCATCCCGATCGCCTCGCCCCAGCCGTACCGGGAGGTGCGGTAGCGGTGGTAGTGGTGCCGCGTTCGCGTTCGCGTCGAATCGAGGACGGTGAGGCCGGGCATCGATCCGATCCAGAGTCGGCCGCGGGAGTCTTCAGCCAGCGCCGTGACGGGCCGGTCGATCAGGCCGCGCGGCGCATCCGGGCCCTCCGTGAGGTGCGTGAACGCCACGGTCCGGCCGCGGGTCGCCACGCGGCGGTTGAGGCCCGAGTCGGTGCCGACCCACAGCTCGCCGCGCCGGTCCACGAGCACCGCCCGCACCCGGCCCGCGCTGAGGCTCGACGGGTCGGTGGGGGAATGCACGTACCGGTCGACCACGACGGGGCCGGTCCCTGCCGCCGTCAGGCGGAACAGCCCCTCGCCGCCCGAGGCCACCCAGATGCTGCCGTCGCGGTCCTCGGCGAACCCGGCGACGTCCCGCGTCGGCCCCGACGCGACGCGCTCAAAGCGTTCGCGCGCGCGGTCGAAGCGCTCGATACCGCCACCGCGCGTGCCGACCCAGAGCCGGTGGCGGCTGTCCTCGAAGAGGGCGGTGATCTCGCTGGCCGAGATCGACGTGGAGTCGAACGGGTCGTGGCGGAAAACGACGAACTGGTACCCGTCGTAGCGATTCAGACCGTCCTTCGTCCCGAACCACATGAAGCCGCGCGCATCCTGGACGATCGCCGAGATCGCGCCCTGCGAGAGACCGTCCGCGATCGTGAGATGACGGAACGGGAGGCGGGACTGCGCGGCGAGCGGCGCCATGAGCGTCTGGCACACAGCGAGCGCCAGGATCGTCGCGAGCATCCGGGGCGCGGCGCCACGGGCACGGATCAGATCGGACGAGCGAAGCGCAACGCGCGCGGAGTGGCGAGACCGAACGTCCCGCGGGGGGAAGTATGGGCCGAACCTGGCTGTCATGTGACCGCAGTCGCTCAGGGAGTCCTGATACGGTAGCGCGCGGCGCCGCGCCCCTGGACGGGGAATTTGTTTTATGTCCCGATACTATGCGGCCCGGCCGCCCGGCGCGCCATGCCGGGTTGGCCAAAGCCCCGGCATCTCCGGACAGGCGCACCTGCGCCCGACCGCCGGCGCCGAGGCGGACATCGAGTTCAACGGCACGCCCACGTTGCGCTTGAGCCCGCGCAGTTTCGCGCGCTTCATCGGCGAGCCCCGGAACGCGACGCTGAACTCATCTGGGCTCATGCGCAACAGCTCGCGCGCGAGCGGCCGCGCGTCCGTCCCGGGCGCGCGCCTCACGCCCGGCGAGCGGTGACGCGCTCGGCAGCGCCTGCGCGAACTTGACGTTGTACGGCCGAGCCGGTGGTGTGGTGCACGAGGTGACGCACGGTGACGGCGCCGGCGTAGGCGGGCACCTCGGGTACGTGGCGCCACACGGGGGCGTCGAGGGAAATCGCCCCGTCGCGCGCGAGCATCGCTACGGCGAGCGCGGCGAAGATGCGCGCCTGGAGTGCGGGATCCGCGTCGTCGTCGCCGTCGTCATCGGCACTCCGAAGCCGATGTGCGCCATGCCGTAGGCCTTTTGGAACACCACGCTGTCCCGGTGCAGGACCGCGCCAGGCACGGTCGCGCGCGCGTATGCCGAGCTGGAACGGCTGGGGGTCGTAGTGACCGAGGGCGCCCGAGGAACGCGGGTCGCCGGCCAAGGTGCGCCTCCTGATCCGGGTGCCCCGCCCCCAGAAGAGTTGACCCACCTCCTCCGGCGTCATCGCCGCGTACCACCTGGGAGCCTCGGCGCATCACCTGCGCACGACGCTGGACGAGACGATGCAGGACATCTTCGACGACGGGTCGACCACGATCCCGTGACCCGATCGCTCGCCGCCGGAACGGGAGTGCCCGGCGGGCGTACGCCGCGACTCGGTCGACGAACCGCGTATCCCGTGGTCTCAGCCGTCCGGCGCCTCCCCGAGTGCCTCCAGATCCCCGAGATCCTTGAAGCGGCCCGATGCGCGCTTGTTGCGGACCAGCGCATCCCGACCGAGGAAGGGTATGTCGAGGTGGTCGATGCGATGCACGACGCGGTCGGTCCACGCCTCCTCGAACTCGAGTCCCGAGACGCCGGTCAAGACGTCGATCCGGCGGGGCGGCAGCCCGATCTGGATCACCACGTCCGGGGTCTCGAAGTCCGCGGGGCTCACCCCGAGTGCGGCGGCCGGGGCCCCGAATGCCTCCAGCGCCTGCCAGACGCGCGCGACGTTTCCCGGGGATCGCTCGATCCAGATGTCGATGTCGCCGGTCGCACGGGGTACCCCGTGTACCGCGAGCGCGTGCGCGCCGACCACGAGGAACCGCGCCTCCGCGGCGAGCAGGGCCGCGAGGAAGTCGACGAAGTCGGGGTTCACCGGCGCGCTCGCGGGCTGTTCACGTGTAGGGGGCGCACGGAGACGGGCGCCTCGTGCCGCGAGTACATTGGCCGATCACCGCGCGCGAGCGCCCACGCTTCGCGCGTAAGCGTCTCGACGAGCGCGAGGCGTTCCACGGGCGTGGTCGCCCCAGACAGCCCCGGGTCCGGGCCATCGCGCAATCCGCGGATGCTAATGCTGCTCTGGCGGTCGGGCATCGCTGAAAAGCTACTGCCCCGGATGCTGTTAGTGGAGGGGTGGCCGGCCGGGCCGGAGTGCGACCGGGCATGGAGTCAAGCGAGCGCCCACGCCGCGTGCTCCCGCACGATCGGCTCCCCGTCGTCGAGTGCGCGCATGAGCACGTCGACGTCGTCAGGCGTGCCGACGTTGCCGAGCGCGACGGCCGCGTTGCGCTTCACCCCCCGCAGTTCCGCCCGCTTCATCGGTGAGCCCCTGAACGCGGCCGAGAACTTCGCCTGCGTCATCTGCAGGATCTCGCGCGCGAACGTCCGCGCGTCCTTTCCCGCCATAGCCTCACGCGGGGCGAGCGGGGAGTCGGCAGGCAACTCCTGCGCGAAGCGGACGTTCCAGGGACACACGTCCCGGGACATCTGGCGGTATAACCATTTTCGGATTCCCCTCGGCACTGGGCAGCGAACCCTCAGGGAGTCAAGCACTTGGAAGGTCCTGGCGCGGCTCGCAGCAGCCGTCATTTGCCGACGGATCACGCCTTCGAGCCCCGGCGGGGCATCGCCTGCGCGAACTTGATGTTGTACATGGCCGTGGTAGTGCCCGGTTCACCCTTCAGAACTACCCTGGCGGAGTCCCGCTACCGGTGCGCCCCTAGACGCGGCGCGCGAGCTTCTGCGCGTAGAGCGCCGCATCGCTCCGGGCGAGGAGCATGTTGAGGTCGTCACCCGGCTCCGTTTCCGCGACGCCGATACTGAACTCGACGCGGAACGGCTGCCCCGCCGCCTCGGCCGCCGCGTTGTGCGCGTCGAGGTTCGCACGGAGGCGGGCAGCCACGACGTTCCCCTCGCCTTCCCGGAGGCCGGCGGCGTACACCGCGAACTCGTCCCCCCCGAGCCGGGCACCGAAGTCCGCGTCCCGCACCGTGGCGCGGATGACATCGGCCACGGCGCGCAACGCATCGTCGCCGGCCGCATGACCGTGCGTGTCGTTGATCGGCTTGAGCCAATCGACGTCGATGTACAGAACCGCGTCATGCCGCCGACTGCGGACCGCTGACTTGAGTGCGTGGCTCGCCATCCGACGAAACCCGCGCCGATTGAGCAGACCCGTGAGCTCGTCGTTCTCGGACAGCGCCGCCAGGCGCGCCTCGAGTGCGCGGCGCTCGGTGATGTCCTGCCCAACGCTCGCGATGCCGGTGACATGGCCGTCGGCATCCTGGAGCAGCACGTTGTCCCACGCCATGAGGCGACGGGCGCCGTCACGCGTGATGATCTCGTTCTCGTAGTGTGGTGCCACCTGCCGACGCGCGATCATCTCCGCGAACGCGGCGCGGACGGCTGGCGCGTCGGGCACGAAGCGGTCGAACCAGTCGGTCCCCAACGTCTCGGCGCGAGTCCAGCCGGTGAGTGTGAGCAGCGTGTCGTTGGCGAACGTCACGCGGCCATCGGAATCCAATTGGACCGCGGCGGCGCGCAGGTTCTCCAGGACGCCGCGGAACCGGGCCTCGCTTTCCCGCACCGCGCTTTCCGCCCGGCGCATGGCGCTCACGTCGCGCGCGACGCCCAACAGGTGTGTACAGCGCCCGGTGTCGTCGAGCACCGGGGTCAGGGTCGTCTCGACCGTGAGGCGGATGGTCGGGAGGTCGACGGTCTCGTCGTAGCGCAGGACATCGCCCGTGCGTGCGGCCAACGCGTACTGCGCGAGCGCGACCGCGGCGCTGGGCGGCGGGAGGATCTCGTCGACGGTCCGGCCGATCAGTTGCGGGCGTGTCAGGCCGGTAACCGAGAGGTACGCCTCGTTCACGGACTCGCACCGATACGCGATAGTGGCGTCGGTCGCGTCGCGTTCGACGCGCATGAGGAACATGAGGTCCGTGGCGCCGTTGTAGATCAGCGTGAGTCGCGCCTCGCGCTCGGCGAGCGCCGCCTCGGCCAGCGTGCGCCGCACCGCGGTCCCCACCTGCGCCGCCACGGCGGTCAGCAGCGTGACGGGCGCATGGCTGACCCGCCGCGGATCGCGGGTGGGGAAGCTTAGCACGGCTAACACCTCGCCAGGGGCGATCCCCGGGATCGCCACGCCGCTGCGCAGCCCCGCGGCTCGCGCGTGCGCGAGCCGCGGGAAGTGGGCGCCCGGCGCCTCGAGGCGCGGGAGTACGACGGGCACGCGCTGCTGCCACGCGTTGCCGGGCAGTCCCTCGCCGCGACCGAACGTGAACGCATCGCTCGCGGCCGCGTACTGCGCGAGCCGCGCGTCCCCGCCCCGGTGCCACACCGGTCCGTGGACCAGTCGAGGTCCGCCGGGCGACCTGCTGTCGTGAATCATCGTCGGCGTGGCGTTCGACGATGCGGGCGCGCGTCGCGAGTGACGTGCCCACCATTCGCTCTCCGGGCCGTCGACCAGCCACGCTTCGCCGTACTCCCACCCCGATGCGGCGCACATCGCTGCGAGGGCCGCGCCAGTCGCGGCGGGCAGGTCCGGGGCACTTGCCAGCGCCTGGGTGACCTCCATCAGCAGGCGCACCTCGTGCTCGGCCCGCTTCTCGGTCGTGATGTCGCGCACCATGAGGGCAATGCCGTCGGGCTTGCCGTCGCGGTCCTCGTCATCCAGCGGCACGGCCTGCACCCGCAGCCACTCCATGCTGAAGCGGGGGTCGGTCACACGGACCTCCGACTCCTGCGAGGCGCCGGTGGCGAGCACCTGCGCGTAGGCGTCGAGATGGCCCGCCTTGCGCGCGAGCGGCAGCAGCTCGCCGAAGCGCCGGCCGACGAGGTCGAGCTCCGGCATACCGATGAGCGCCGCACCCTGGCCATTCACGGCCGCGATCTCGAAGTCGACCACGGCGCCAACCGCATCGTGTACCGGCGCGAGTGCCACGAAGCCGAACCGCCCGCCCTCGAGCGCCGCGCCGAACCGGGCGACACTGGTGCGCAGCGCTCGCTCTGCGACCTTCTGGCCGGTCATGTCACGCGCGGCGCAGACGGAGCCGAGGAACGTGCCGTCGGGGGCACGGAGGGCATGCGCGTTGGCGACCAGCGTTCGCGGCGCCCGCCCAGGCACGTGCACGACGAACTCGACGCCGAGCGCATCCGCCTGCGTCGTCAGCACGCGCACGTGCGGAAGCGCAGCGGTCGGGAACGGCGTTTCGCCATCCGGAAGATAGACGCGATAGTGATCGCTCCACCGCTCGGGTGGCAGCGTGCCGTCGGCGGGCAGCCCGTGGGTCTCGAGCGTCGCGCGGTTGAACAGGGTCAGCCGCCCGTCGGGCGTGCACGCGCTCACATTCTCGGACAGGCTCTCCAGCACGGTATGGAGGAAGCCGCGCTCGCGCTCCACGGCCGCCTCCGCCTGGAGCTGCGAGGTGACGTCGCGCATCGCCACGACGGCGCCGAGGGACGTGCCGTCGGCCGCGTAGATCGGACGACCGCTCGCGCGCAGCGTCCGGGTTGGCGCTCCCGCGGGAGCAATGACCATCTCCGCGTCGCGCACCTCCTCGCCGCGAAAGGCGCGCTGAAGCGGGATCTCCTCGAGCGGCAGCGGCGTCACGCCGTCAGCGCGGAGCAGGATGTTGCGGCCCGCCCAGTCCTCGGGCGGCACCGGCGCTTCGGGCAGGCCGTGGAACTCACGTGTCGCGCGATTGAACAACACCAATTGGCCGTCCGCGTCGCATGCGACGACGCCGTCGGAGAGGCTCTCGAGCGTCGCTGCGAGGAAGGCCCGCTCGCGCTCCAGCGCGGCCTCGGCACGCCGCCGCTCGGTAATGTCGGTGGTCACGCCGAGCAATCCGTCGCGGCCGTCGCCGAGCGCCAGGCGCGAGATCGTCAGGGTCGCCCAGCGGATCGCGCCATCCCGGCGCAGGAAGCGCTTCTCCACGGTTGCGTTCGGTCGCAGTCCAGACTTGATCTCGGCCTCCGGGCCGCGGGTCACGTCGGCGTCCTCCGGCGGCGAGAACTCGGCGGCCTGCCGTCCCACGATCTCGCCGGGCGCGTAGCCGAGGAAGGCCGCGAAGGCCGCGTTCGTCTGCAGCATGAGGCCCGCATCGTCGATCACGGTCACGCCGACGGCAGCGCTGTCGAAGACCGCGCGGAACCGCACCTCGCTCAGCCGCAGCGCGTCCTCGGCGTGCCGCTGCGCGGTGACATCGAGCATGATACCCTGCCAGGCGACGGGCACGCCCGCCGGATTGCGCACGAAGTCACCGCGGTCGTGGATCCAGCGGACGTCGCCACCTTTCGTCACCACACGGTACTCGTAGTCGACCGGGTGCCCCGCGGCGAGCGCATACTCGGTCTCGGCCAGTACGCGGGCCCGGTCGTCCGGGTGGAGCACGCGCACCCACAGGTCCGGCACGTCGAGCCACTCCTGGAGTGTGTACCCCAGCGACGCGATGTTCGGGCTCACGTACAGCGGCGCGTACGGCGGGTGCGGCGCGGCGTGATACACGATGAGCGGCAGCGCGGCGAGAAGCGCGCGGTGTTCGGCTTCGCTCGCACGCAGCGCGGCCTCGGCCGTCACGCGCGCGCGCAGGTCGCGCATG
>JBBQHX010000145.1:0-9054 GCA_038324385.1 Gemmatimonadales bacterium
GTGCATCCGTGCAGACCGACTCGTTGATCCTCGACGCCGAACAGGTCGCGGCCCTGCGCTTCGACGCTCCGGCACTCGATCCCGACCCGGTGATCCCGTACCGTTCGCGGCACGCACGCGCCGTCGTCGCGGCCGTCGCCGCGCTTGACGGGGCGGGGGACGCAATGGTTGGTTGCGAGGCGATGACAGACCCCGCCGCTCGGTCCGATGACGTACCCTGGCGCGAGTTTACGAGCCGCCGCGATGGGATGATCCACGCGATGGACGGCGGCCTCTGGCTGCACCGCCACGTCTGGTATGGCCGGCCGATGGCGCACCTCGTCTCGACCGATCGCGAGCTGCTGCTGTCCTATGGCCGCGCCGCTGGCATCCCCGCCGATCGGTTGCAGTACAAGCCGCTCAAGGATCCGCGGACCGGCCTCCGGCGCGACGCCTGGCACTGGGATCTGGTGGGGCGATACCTGCCGCGTCAGGCGGAAGGCTGACCCCATCCTCCCGGTCGATGTCCGACCGGGCGCTCCGCTCGAGCGCCGTCGCCTCTCGGCGCAGCAGCGCCAGTTCGGCCAGGAGCGCCTCACGCGTCGCCGGATCGCGGCGAAAGAGCCGATAGGCGTGCGCGCGCCGCCGGGCGCGCGCGACCCGATCACGCAGGCGGAGATCCGCGGTCGCCGAGATCGGGAGCGCCACCGCCAGGGCGAGCGCCCACCACCCGCTAGCCAGCCACCAGACCAGGCCGAGCTCGACCGTATAAGCCAGCAGCACGAGCGCCGCGCCGGCCACAATCGTGTGCATCGCCGGCTCGTCGGCGTTGCGACTCGTGCGGCGGCCGATCCACCACGCCAGTCGGAGCGGCACGCGATGGGCGATGGTGCCGAGCAGCGCGAGCGGGAGCGACGCGGCGAGCAGCGCCCCCTCGCGCGCCACGAACCGCGACCCCGCACCGGCTCCCGTCTCGATCGTGACGTCTCGCGCGGCCACGCCGAGAATCGTCAGGCGGTCGCGAAAGCTGTCGAGACGGTCGAGGAAGGCGGCGATGCGCTCGGTGCGCGCGGCGTCGGTCGCCGGCGCCTGACGAGCCGCGTCCAGCCGCGCGATCACGCCGAGCACCTCGGCCATCGGCGTGTCCGACGCGCCCAGTGGCCGGCCGGGCGCGAAGACGTCGGCCAGCAGGTGCGCCACCTCCATCACCCGCGCGAGCTCGGCCGGCGTGTCGTAGTTCACCGTCACCGCCCGCAGCCGATCGTCGACGGCGCGGGTGAGTGCGGGCACCACCCCCTCGCCAGGCGCCGGCGCCCACGCGTCCATCGCGAGCGGCGTCCCCACCTGCGCATGCACCCGGCTGCGCGGCCGCCCCTTGGCCTCGAACGTCAGGCCGATCGGCACGATCGTCAGCCCGCGCACGCCCGCCCCGTCGCGCGCGTCGAGCGCCATGCGCGCGAGCCCCGACCGCAGGGGCGCAAGCGCCGGTTCCGAGTGACTCTTTCCCTCCGGAAAGATCAACACCGCGCCACCCTGCTTGAGCGTCGCCGTGACGGCCGCGAAGCTGGCCGCGTTGCGCTCGGCGTCCGTCACCGGGGCGCCGCGCTTCGCTTCGTCCACGGCCCGGCGCAGCGGCAGTATCCCGACGCGCCGGAAGACGAAGGCCGCAATCGGATTGGCGAAGATCGTTGCCTTCGCGGTGAGCGTCACGCGGCGCGGCAGCAGCCAACCAGCGATCAGCGCATCCACCAGCGCGTTCTGATGGTTGACGGCGATCAGCAGCGGTCCCTCGCGCGGCACGTGCTCCATCCCCGACGCCGCGACGTCGCGGTAGAACCAGCGCAGCGCGAGTCCCGACATCGCGCGGAGAACGGTGTAGAGCATCTAACGCTCGCGTTGCCACGCCATCACGGCTCCACCCGCCGGGTGTTCAGCTCTGCCTGACGCGCCAGCGCCTGCCCCTCGGCCGGATTCACGCGCCAGAGCAGCAGCCCGCCGAGAATGAAGAACGAGATCACCGAGAGAATCGCGTTGCGGCTGCTTCCCGTCATCGAGACGATCACGAAGAAGAGCAGTGGGCCGAAGATGCCCGCGAACTTCTCGAATACGCTGTAGAAGCCGAAGAACTCGCCTGACTTGTGCCGCGGGATCATGCTCGCGAACAGCGACCGGCTCAGCGCCTGCGTTCCGCCCTGCACCATCCCGACGAGCGCGGCGAGCAGGAAGAAATGCGTCGCCGTCTGCATGTAGAAGCCCAGAATGCTGATCCCGACATAGACGAGCAGCCCGAGGAAGATCGCCGGCTTGGCGCCGATCCGTCCCGCCAGCATCCCGAACAGAAATGCGAACGGCACACCCACGAACTGCACGACGAGGATCGCGCCGATCAGCGCCGTCTGATCGATGCCCAGCTCCGTGCCATAGGCCGCGGCCATCTTGATGATCGTCTGAATGCCGTCGTTGTAGATCATGAACGCGATCAGCATCAGGAAGGCGTTGCGGTAGCCGCGCAGCTCGCGCACCGTCTCGCCCAGCCTGACGAACGCCATCCGGATCGGATTCTCTCCTGTCCGTTCGTCCGACTCCAGCGCTCGCGCCGGCTCTCGCACGTGGCGGAAGAGCGGCAACGAGAACACCAGCCACCATATCGAGACCGAGACGAACGCGATGCGCGACGGGAGCGTCGATTGTGCCTCCGTCATCCCCTCGCCGCTCGGGAGACCGAACAGCGCCGGCTGCAGGATCCAGCCGAGGTTCAACGCCAGCAGGATTCCGCCGCCGAGGTAGCCCAGCGCGTAACCGCCTGACGAGACGCGATCCACTTCGTCCGCCTCGGCGATGTGCGGCAGCAGCGACTCGTAGAACACCATGCTCGCCGTCGCGCCGATGATCGCGATGATATAGAGCACCGCCGCCAACATCAGGTCGCCCGAGTAGACGAAGAACATCCCCGCCGTCGCCAGGGCGCCGATCATCATGCAGATGGCCAGCATCCGCTTCTTGATCGCCGCATAGTCGGCCAGCGCGCCGAGCACGGGCGAGATCACCGCTACGATCACCGCGGCAATGGTGTTCGCGCCGCTCCACCACTCCACGGCCGTGGTGCCTTCCGTCCCGCGGCCGGCGACCTGGATGAAGTAGATCTGGAACACCGACGTCATGATCACGGTCTGCAGCCCCGAGATCCCCCAGTCGTACATCGCCCAGGCGCGATGTTCGCGCGTACGCAGGCCGAGGCGCGCCAGCAGCCCGCCATCACCACGTTCGGGCGGGGCGGCGATGGCCGGGGATGGGAGACTCATGGTCGAGAGCTGGGAGAGGGAGAGGTGTCCCGAAGCGCGGCGCCGTTGACGGGGTCGGGCCGCACGACAAATTACCGGCAATGTCGCACCCACGCAGCAGCAGATCTCGTCACAACCTGACGTCGCATCCTCTCCGCCTGGCCGTCGCCGCGCTGGCCGTCGCCGCGCTGGTCGTCGTCGCGGGCGCGGCCTGCACCGACGCGCCCGAGCGCCCGTCCGTGGACGATCCAACGGTCGCGCGCGATATCGACACGGTCAGCACGCTTCCGGTGGCCCCGCCGCCGCCGCCGCTCTGGCGCGCTGACGAGGCGGGACCGGTACTGCTCGTCCCCGGCCGCGTGCCGCGCTCGGCCGCGCTGGTCCTCCCGGATCTCACCGACAGCACCCTCGCCGAACTGCGTGGCCGCGACCTCTCCTCGCTGGCGCCGCTCGAGGTCGACCTCTTCGCGCGGCGAGGCCAGGTGGGAACGGCGCGGCTGGCCGACGTGCAGGCGCGCACCGATGCGTCGTGCCTCGCCTGGCCGCTCTCGGACTTGAGCGCTCCCGCAGGCGGGCTCGTCGCCCCGTGGACGGTCGCGCTCGCCGCCGGCCGCGCCCGCGCCCTCCCGCTCGACTCGATCGAGACGATGGCGCCCGCCGATTCCGCTCGCCTTGCCGCCGACCTCACCCGCCTCGCCTCGACGGCGCCCAACGACACGGCCGCTGCCTTCCGCGGCCTTCCGTTCGTCGTCCGAACAGCGCGACCGTTCACGCTCGCCGGCGATACCGCCGCCGTTGCCTCCCTGGTCGTTCGACGGCTGGGCTCCGAGGCGAATCCGCTCGCCGAACACCTCTTTCTCGTCGCCGAGCGCGCGCCTGGCGCGCGGCGCTGGCGTCTTGCCCACTCCGAACGGGTCACCGGGCCCGAAGAAACCGTCGAAACCACCGAAGTGCTCGCCGCCCTGCTGCTCGGTCCGACCGCGCGGCCCTCACTGGTGCTGCTGCGCGACTACGGCGACGGTACCACCTACGCGCTGCTCGAACGACAGGGTGGACGCTGGACGGTTCGCTGGAGCAGCGCCTATACCGGCGGCTGCTGAGCTCCGTCCAGTCAGTTGATCGCCAGCGCGGCCGGTGCGACCGCCCCAGGACCACGATCGCGATCGCGATGAACCCGCGCCCGGCCGACACCCCCTCCGCGAAGGTCCCCGCCTGCGCCAGTACGAGCGGTCCGCCAGCCAGCCCGCCGAGCGTGCCGCCGGCCAGGGCCGCCATCGCCCGAACGCGCCGAGGACGGATCCCCGCCGCCTCGGCGCCCGGGTTCTCGCCCACCTCGTCGATTGTCCCGCCGTTCACGGCTCGCCGCAGCAGTGAGCCAATGACCGGCCTCGATCGCGGCGGCTACCGCCCGCGGTTCCCGCCCGCCCGTGCCGGCGAACTGCTGCTTCCCGTCCCCGGGTTCCCACGGCCGCGACCCCCGCGACCCCGTCCCCCGCGCGACGATTCGCCCTCGCTGCCCGAACGCGGACCGCCCTGCCCCGACGGACGGGGTGGTCGCGGACCGCCACGCCCCTCGTCACGTCCCGCCGACGCGGTGCGCGACGCCGTCTTGGCCGGCCGCGCGACCGCCGGCGACTCGCCGCGCTCGTGCGCCGCCTTCCGCTCGAGCTTGGCCTTGGCGCGCGTACGCTCCTCGGCCTTTCGCGCGCGAATCGCCGCGATGCGTTCGGCCAGCGGCACCTCGAACCGTTCGCCCTTGCGCGCGACGTAGTCGAAGCCGGCCAGCGTGCGGCGCTCCAGCGTGCGGCCGATCGCCTTCTCGATCGCGCGCAGGTCGCTCATCTCGTCAGGCGCGACGAAGGTGTATGCCTCGCCCGTCGCGTCGGCGCGCCCCGTGCGCCCGACACGATGGATGTAGTCGTCCGGCATGTGCGGCACGTCGTAGTTCACCACGTGCTCCAGCGCCTCGACGTCGATGCCGCGTGCGGCGATGTCCGTCGCGACGAGCACGGTGTACGTGCCGTCCTTGAAGCCGGCCAGCGCCTGCGTTCGCTGCGCCTGCGAGCGATTCCCGTGAATCCGTTCGGCCTTCACGTTGTTCTTGATCAGCCAATCGGCCAGGCGATTCGCGCGATGCTTCGTGCGCGTGAACACCAGCGCCTGCTGCAACACGCCCTGGTCGAGCAGGGCAAGCAGTAGCGACGGCTTCACTTCCTCGGTCACCGGGAAGACCGCCTGCTCGATGCCGGTGGCCGGCTTCGACTGGCGCTGCACGTCGACCGCGTGCGGGTTGTGCAGCAGATCCTTGGAGAGATCGGCGATCGGCTTGGGCATCGTCGCCGAAAAGAGCAGCGACTGCCGCTTCGCGGGCAGATGCCGGAGCACGCGCTTGACGTCAGGCAGGAAGCCCATGTCGAGCATCCGGTCGGCCTCGTCGAGCACCAGGTACTCAACGGAACCGAGCGACACCGTGCCCTGCTGGAGATGGTCGAGTAGGCGGCCGGGCGTGGCGACGAGCACGTGCGCGCCGCGCCTGAACGCGTCGATCTGCGGGTTGATCCCGACGCCGCCGAATACGGCGACGGCCGTGATGCGCGCATGCTTGCCGAACATCACGAACTGTTCGTGCACCTGCGCGGCCAGTTCGCGCGTCGGAGCCAGCACCAGCACGCGCGGCGCGCCGGCGCGGGCAACCTTGCCCTCGGCGTCGAGCAGGCGATGAAGGATGGGGAGCGCGAACGCTGCGGTCTTGCCGCTGCCTGTCATCGCGCACGCGAGCAGATCGCGGCCGTCGACGGCCGCCGGGATGGCGGCACGCTGGATGGGAGTGGCAGTGGTGTAGCCCGCGTCGGCGATGCCGCGCAGCAGGGACGAATGTAGGCCGAGATCGGCGAAGGACATCTAATGAACGGCTGAAAGACGTCGGGCGCGCGACCTGTCCGCGCGCCCGCCCGACGACTTCTCGCCGGAGATTAGATCGTAATCTAACCGGCCGAGGCTGGCAGCGACGCGGCCGGCCCAGCGACCGGGGGCACGACGCACGTTGCGTGGTGCCCTCGGTCACCGAATGTCACGGGAGTCGGCACGAGTTGGCGAGGGTCGGACGAATCGCTCAGACGCGGAATCGCAGCAGTGCGCCGACGCCATCCACCCCGCTGAGCAGCGAGATGTCCTCGATGAAGCTGACGGTCGCGCCGGTGTGCCGGGCACGCGCGGTGAGTTCCGCGGGCAGATCGGCCTCGCGTGTGGCGGTGGGATCGAGTGGGGGTACCTCACCATCGGCGATCGGCGGGAGGAGCCCGGAACGGATCGGCGTGAGGCCGGGGAACTGCCGGTCGAAATCCGCGCTCACGAGGAGTTCCATCACCTGCCCACGCGCCAGCGCCTCGAGCACCGGCTCCAGCCCGGCCACGGCGAGGCCATTGCCGCGGTATTCCTCGAACACTCGCTCGACCTTCTCCCCGTCGCTGCGCGCATCGTGGCGTCGCAGGGCTGTCATCGTGTGCTCGAGCAACTCGTGCTCCGGTGCGCTCATGTCGAGCCGTACAGTGTCCACCACCTTGTTTGCCACGTGCGGCGGGAGCAGGCCGCGCAGCATCGCGACCACCGTGTCGTCGCCGGCCAACACCACGTGGGCGATTCCCTCCTGCCTGACGATCCGCTCCAGCCGATCGGCCACGTCCTTCACATGCTGTTCACGCCAGTGATCCACGTGACGCTGATAGCGGGACTGCGAGTAACCTCCCACCTGCGTACGGTTGTATCGGTCGCTTTCGATCGTCGCTTCGGTCAATGACTCGTTGAGCCCGAACACGTGCAGGCGCGCGGTGTCGGTGCTGAGCAGCACTGCGGCGTAACGCGGATGCTGGTCGCTGAGCTTGAGCAGCGGGTAGAGATGCGGACGCTGATAGATGTACAGCGCATTGTCTTCCACCGGCGCGTCGAGCGGAATCGTCTCGAAGAAGCCGTTCAGCCCCGCGCAGGCGAAAATTGCGACCGCGTCGGCCGAGCTGCGGAGCTCTTCCGCGACATACTGCTCGATCCGCGCGATGTCGCGCTCGAAACTCTCGAAAGCGGGCGTGTGCGGGCGATAGGTTCGGAGCCGGGGATGCAGCTCGTTCCGAAAGAAATACTCGTGCTTCGTCTTCTTGTTGTTGTTGTCGGGCCGCATGTCGAGATACAGGCTGATCACCGGCAGGTCGGTGACGGGAAACTCGACAAGGGTCGTCCAGGGTATCTGTGCTGGTGCGGTCACGGTGGCTCCTGGTGGATCCCGAAGCGAACGGAACGGGAACGAATGTGGGGCGCGGCGGGGTACGCCACGGGCCGGATCACGCAGCGAGCGCGCCCGGCCGGTGACGTCGCGGGGACCGCCCGTTACAGACGGGGATGCGACTCGCGGTCCGCGGTTTCGGGATCGCGGCTCCCGGGACGGGCCGTCGGTGTGTTCGCGGCGGTGACCTCGTGCTTTCCTTCGCGCTTGAGGTCCAACCGCTGCTGATGCGTCATGTCGGCATCGGCCTCCGTCGCCTGCTTGCTGCTTCCCAATGTCGCGCCCACTTCGCTGGGTGCTTTCCCGGCGTCTCGCGCGTCCTTGGCCAGCTTCCGTCGTTCGGTGTTGTCGCCTTCCATTTGCTTGCCCATGCTGCCTCCGTCGTTCATGCCCACGCAGGGTGTCGCGCTCGATCGCCGCGACGCGTCCGATCGTTGCTCGCAACGATTGGACCGGTGGCACCGACGCGGACCGCTCCCTCGCTGCACCGGCCGGCCGGTCGCGGTCCCACCGAAGGGGGGTCGCAGCAGGACCGACGACTCGACGTCGCCCTGTTCGTGAGCGCGCTCCAGCTATACACGATCTGCGTCCTGCTGGTCGCGCTCGACTTCGCCGCCCGCACCTGGCGCATGCAACTCTTTCTGCGTGCGCTCGGCCGGAGCATTCCTTTTCACGAGGTGCTGCTGCAGTCGTTCGTCGCCGAGGCCGCGTCGGTGTTGACCCCAATGCGCATCGGCGGTGACCCCGCGCGTGTGTGGGCGATGCGGCAGGGCGGACTCTCGATCACCGCCGGCGTCGTCTGCATCGCGATCGAGACGCTGGCGATGGCCGCGATCCTCCTCGTGGTCACGGTTGCGCTGCTGCTGACGATCGGACGGAGCTGGTGGGCGACCGTGGGTCCGCAGCTCGTCGAGTCGTTGAGCGACGCGGGACCGTGGCTGCTGGCGATCGTGGTCGCCTCGGTGGTGAGCTGGCTGATTGCCCGACGCGTCGCGCCGGAATCGCGGACGATGCTTCGCCGCGAGGTGCGATCGGTGCGCCGCTACGCCCGCGTCATGCCGGCGTGGGCGTACGCCGCCGCGGTGCCGCTGACGCTGGTCAACATTGCCGCTCGTGTCGCCGTCCTCCCGCTGCTCGTTTCGACGCTTCCCTCGCCTCCGCCACTGCTCGCGACGATCGTTGGATCGTACGCGCTACTCTATGGCCAACTGCTCACGCCGACCCCGGCGGGCGCTGGTGCGGTCGAATTGCTCTTCCTCGGCGGTGGGGCAGGCGAGCTGGGCGCGGCGGAGGGCCGGCTTCTCTTCCTCTGGCGGCTGTTCACGGCGGGAATTCCGCTGGTCATCGGCGTCGCGGCGGCGGTGCTGCACTACGGATTCAACGTCTTCGGGCGCCCGTTCCTCGCGCGGCGGATGCGCCCGCGCGCTCGTCATGCCGAGCAAATGGCGGCCGGTACGCCCCCACCGCGCGATGAGGACGACGTGGCCTGAGCAGGCACTGGCCGCGCGGTCAGTGCCTGCG
>JBBQHX010000146.1:0-8970 GCA_038324385.1 Gemmatimonadales bacterium
GCCACCCTGATCCGCGGCAGGAAGGCGCGCAAAGCTGGCGTCGGTGGGGGCGACGGTCCCGCTCGGCGATTCGGCACAGGCGAGGGCGATGGCCGGAGCGAGAACGGCGGTGGTGAGGACACGACGGTAGTTCGTACGGACGTTCATGGCGTCTCTCCGTTCAGGTGGCGGATTTCCTCAGAGCATGCGAGCTTCGCCGTGTCGAACTGGGTGGGTCGCGAGATGGTTCCCCGATGGACTCCTCAGCGATGCGGAGTACGAATCGTTCAGATCGCGCCCTCCACACTCGGCCTGAAGTTCACCGCGGGGTGGGCTCGCGGGAATCCTCGCGACCCATGCCGCGGACGCGAGGATCGAGAACTTGTAGACCGGCACCGCGTGCCTGCCGCGCTAGGCATACATCACCCGCCGCGGCCCCGGTGTCTCACGAGATCGGTATCGCCGGCACCGTCTTCACGATCACCCCGTCCACCCCGCCCTGCTCGAGCAGCCGGTTGAACGCCGGCACCTCTTGCCTGACGACGGCGTCCACGCGTGCCCGCAGCTCCGTCCAGATGCGCTCCAGCTCGGCGAACCGCTCCCGGGCCGGCACGGTCAGCATGTCGTTCTCTTCGACGTTGCCGAGCAGGAACGCGTACTGTGCGTTGATCCCGTTGCGATAGTTGATGACGTCCTGCCCGTTCGCCGCACGCGTGGAGAGGATCGGCGCGAGCGAGTCGACGAGGCCGGAGATCTTCGTGCCCTGGGCGGCGATCGCGGTCGCGTTGGGCGCCGCCTTCGCCCGTTCGGTAAACTGGCCGACCTGGACCTTCACGTCGCGCAGTTCGATCAGCGCGTCGTGAATCTCGCCGACGCGGCGGTTGAGCGCGCGGACGATCGTGTCGCGAGCGGCGACTTCGGCGGGAGTGATGTTGACGCGCGGGTCGGGGCGCACCTCGAGCGGGCGCGTCTGGACGGTGTTGCCGACGGTGAACCGCACCTGATACTGGCCCGGCGGCACGCGGTAGCCGGTGGTCGTGCCGCCCCACACGTTCACACCCGTCAGGCGCGTGGGGGGATGCGCGCGCAGATCCCATTGCACGGCGTTGAGCCCCGCATCGAGGGCGATGGTCGAGGCGTTGGCGGCGGCACCTCCGGCGGGCGCCGCGGCACCGGGGACTGTTGGCGCGCGCCGCGTGTAGCTGCGGAGCAGGTCGCCGCTCTGGTCGAGAATGTCGAGCTTCACCGTCTGCGACGAATCCGGCGCGCGGGCGAGGAAAATATAGAGGTTGGCGCCGGGCGCCGGGTTCCGCCCCGCGGTGACCGACGATGACGAGGAGCCGGGGACGAGTAACGCCGCACGCGGCGCGAACAGATGCACGTCGGCGCGCGCGATCTCGGGGGTCATCTGGCGGAGCGGGGAAAGATCGTCGAGCGCCCAGAAGGCGCGGCCCTCCGTCGCCGCGTAGAGATCTCCGTGACGCACCTCTAGGTCGGTCACCGGCACGACGGGCAGATTCCGCGAGAAGGGCTCCCACCGCGCACCGGCGTCATACGAGATGTAGACACCGGTCTCGGTGCCGGCGTAGAGCAGTCCGCGCCGTTCGGTGTCCTCGCGCACCACACGCACCGGCTCGTTGGGCCGGAAGCCGGTGGCGATGCGGGTCCAACTCTGGCCATAATCGGTCGATCGGAAGGCGTGCGGGGTGTAATCGCCGCGACGGTCCATCCGGAAAGCGATGTAGACGGTCGCCGGGTCGTGCGGCGAGACCTCGACCTCGTTGACGAGGCCGACACCGACGCCGCTCGGTGTTACGTTGGCCCACGTCTGGCCGCCGTCGCGGGTGCGCTGCACGAGTCCATCGTCGGTCCCCACGTAGATCGTCGCGGCGTCGTGCGGCGACTCGGCGATCGACACGATCGTGCCGTAGACCTCGCCGCCGGCGCCCTCGTTGGTGATCGGTGCGCCGCCCTTGCCCTGGGTCGCCGGGTCGTCGCGGGTCAGGTCGGGAGAGATCTGGGTCCAACTGCGGCCGCGGTCGGTGGTGCGGAAGAGATGATTGCCGCCGTTGTAGAGGACGTTTCCGTCGTGCTGCGAGACGACGGCGGGCGCGGTCCAGTTGAAGCGGTAGCGGGTCTCGTCGGTGGGCTCGGTGAGCGCGAGCTCGGGCCAGACCATGATCGAGCGGCGGAGCCCGGTCTGCTGGTCGAGCTCGTCGAAGATCCCCTGATAGCAGCCTCCATAGAGGTAGCGCGGGTTCTTCCGGTCGACACCGACGTTGGCGCTCTCGCACCCGGGACCCTCCCCCCAGTCGCGCACGCCGATGCTCGAGCCGTCGCTGCGGCTGCTGATGAAGACGGTGCTGTTGTCCTGCTGGCCGCTGTAGAGGCGGTATGGATAGACGTCGTCGACGATGACGTGGTAGAACTGCGCCGTTGGCTGATTGTCCTGCGTGCTCCAGCTCGCGCCGCCATCCAGGGAGATCGAGGCGCCGCCGTCATTCGCGTTGGCGATGTAGCGCGAATCATCGGGATTGATCCAGATACCGTGGTTGTCGCCGTGCGTGGCAGGGAGCACGCTGAACGTGCGCCCACCGTCGATCGACTTCATGATCGGCGCGTTCAGCACGTAGACGACATCGGCGTTCTGCGGGTCGGCCTGCACCTTCATGTAGTACCAGGACCGCGTCTGGATCAGCCGGTCGCCACTCGTCAGGTGCCAGCTCTTCCCGGCGTCGTCCGATCGGTACAACCCGCCGTTCTCGGCCTCGACGATCGCGAACACGCGGTCGGGGTTCGCTGGCGAGACGGAGATACCGATCTTCCCCATCAACGCCGGGAGCCCGGTCGTGAGGCGGTTCCACGTGTCGCCGCCATCGGTGGACTTCCAGATGCCGCTCCCTTCGCCGCCGCTGCGCACGAGCCAGGGGAGCCGCTGGTGGTCCCAGAACGCGGCGTAGAGGATGCGCGGGTTGGTCGGGTCCATCGCCAGGTCGCTCGCGCCGCTGGTCGCGTTCATGCCCTTGAGCAACTGCGTCCACGTGGCTCCACCGTCGCGCGAGCGATAGACGCCGCGCTCGCTCGTCCCCTTCCACCGGTCGCCCTGCGCTGCGACATACAGCAGTTCGGGATCGGTCGGATGCACGTAGATCTTCGAGATCTGGCGCGTAGCCTCGAGGCCGCGCCGCGTCCACGTGCGGCCGGCGTCGGTGCTCCTGTAGACGCCGTCGCCATAGGACGACGACTGCCCACGGATCGCGTGCTCACCAGTGCCCACATAGATCACGTTCGCGTCCGACGGCGCGACGGCGATCGCCCCGATCGAGCCCGTGCCGAAGTAGTCGTCGGAGATGTTCCGCCAGCTATGCCCGGCGTTCTCGGTCTTCCAGACTCCGCCACCGGTGTAGCCGGCGTAGTAGACGAACGGCTGGTCGGGGACGCCGGCGATGGCGTTGGCCCGTCCGCCACGCGACGGGCCGATGTTGCGCCACTGCAGCCCCGCATAACGAGCCGAATCGGTGAGGGCGGGGGTCGCGCGTGGGGCGCCCTGGGCGGCGAGCGAGGGAACGCCGAGCACGGCCACCATGAGGAGGCAGCCGGCGGCGCCGAGCGGGGAGATGCGATTCATCATCAGGAGTGCGGAAAGGTCAGCGCCCCGACGCGCGGCTGGATGGCCGCGCGCCGGGGCTGGAACTGCGGAGCAACGGGTGGAACGGATGGAACGGATGGAACGGTGCAAGAAATCAGGGACGGCCGCGACGGAGCCCGATCGGGTCGCCGCCACCGCCAGGATCGCCCCCCTGATCGCTGACGCTACGCACGATCGCGATCACGGCGCCGACGAGCGCGATGCCGCCCGCGGTGACCGCGGCGGTGCGACCCACCGCCAGCTCGCGCCGCCCGACGCTCTCGCGCCAGGCCGCGGGGAGCGCGAGATCGCCGCCCGTCCAGGCGACATCGACGTTGGCCGTCGTGAGCAGCCGATCGGCACGGACGACGAGCGTGTCGCCGGTCTGCCTCACGACCGACCCTTCGAGACCATTGACGCTCGCTCCGACCACCGGCGCCAGTGCCACGACGCCGGCGTCGGTCAGGGCGACCCGCACGTGACCGTCCGACGGGAGCGCACCGGGAGCGGCTACAGCGTACCGATAGCAGCCGCCGAACGTGGCGGCGCAGAGCAGCGCCGCCACCGGCCGGGTCAACCCTCGCATAGCGGGCGCGGAATCGGATTCAGGTTGGACTGGCGCTCGGTCTGCGTGATCGGGAAGAAGCAGCCGCGGGTCGTGTAGGCGTCCGACGTCTGCTGCCACCGCGGGTCGCGCTGGCCGAAGCGATACATGTCGCTCAGGCGGTTGCCCTGCATGAAGAGATTCACGCGGCGCATATGCACCAGCAGCGCCTGTGCCGATGGACCGGCGCCGGTGTACGCCTGCTGCCCCGGGACGAAGGCGCGCACCGCGTTCACCCGCGTCGTGAACTCGGCCGTCTCTCCGCGCGCCAGCGCGGCCTCGGCGAGAATGAGCTGCATCTCGCGCGCCGACACCACGATCGACGGGAGGAAGTTGCCCCCGTTGATGAGGGCCGCCACACGCGCTCTGAGCGCCAGATCGGGCTCGTTGCTGATCGGATCGCGCAGGGCTATCACGGGGAGCCCTGCCTCCAGCAAGGTGCGGTTCTGTCCCTGCGCCGCGGGATCGGGCGTCGCGTATGCCTGACCGATGCGCACCTCGCGACGGCTGTTGAGATCGTTCCCGAAGTTGTTTCCTGCCGTGCCGGTGGACGTCGGTGCGACGGTCAGCGTGTAGTCACCCGAGCCCATCAGCGCGAGCGCGGCCAGCGCGTCGGCGGAGGCGCCGGCAGTGTTGACCAGCGGGCTCGCGACCGGCTGCGCGGTACCGGGCTGCGGCGTCGGCGGGTTGAGCATCGCCCAGACGGCCTTCTGATACTTGGCGCGGGCGCGCATCGCGGTGATCTGCGTCCGCAGCGGCGCACTGTTGGTGGCCGTGGCGATGGCGAGCCCCTTGTCCAGATACTCGATCGCCCGGTCGTAGACGACGCTCATGTTGGCCTCGCCCACCGGCGGCGCGCCTGACGAGCGATCCGACTCGATGGGGAAATCGTCGAACATGTCGCCGATCATGATGTAGACCATCGCGCCATACAGATACGACGTGGCGAGATCGTTCCGGTTCTGCAACTTGGCCGCGGCGTCGAACGCCTCGAGCCGACGGATCGCCTCGTCGGCTGTCCAGCGCGCGGTGGCGGTCTGCAGGTAGCCGTTATCGCTGAACTGCAGCACGGGGCTCGACACGTTGCCGAGGTCGAGCTGGAGGAATCCGTCCTGCGAGCCGACGAAGTCCAGCTCGTCGCTGGCCGTGCCATACACGTCGAGCATTGCGTTGCGGGCGCGGATCACGAGTCCGACCGCGCCGTTGGCCAGCGGCGTGGCAGCGGTCGGGTCGTTCAGCGCCGAATCGACGACGTTGTTCGGATTCGTGACATCGAGGAGGCTGCAGCCAGCGACGAGCGTCAGGGCGGCGAGCGGTGCGAGCACCGTGCGGCGCCACACGACGCGCCGCACGGCCGGTCGGGAATGCTGCGTGGGAAGAGTCATGACTAGTACCCGATCCGGACGGCGAGGGAGAAGCGGCGCTGCAGGGGCATGCCGAACACGTCGACCGCCTCGGCGAAGTTCTGGTTCACGGTGGCGCCGGCGCCGGTGTTCCCGCCGCGGCCCGCCTGATTGGATTCCGGGTCGGTGCCCGAGTACTTGGTGAACAGCGCGAGGTTGCGCACCGCGAAAGTGATCCCCAGGTCCGACGCACCGATGCGCGAGGCGAGTGCGGACGTCGCGTTGTACGTCAGGCCCAGTTCACGCCAGCGGATGAAGTCGCCGCTCTCGTTCTGATTGAGGCCGTCGTACGGCGAGAGCGCCTTGAGGTCGTTGGCCCAGAGCAGCGCGTCGTCGAGCCGCTGTTCGGGGCTGGTGGCCGGATTCTGCAACCGCGAATCCACTTCCGCCGTCTCGCGCGAGTTGAGCGCGATGCTGAGCGAGTTGCGGAACGCCGACGTCAGGTTGGTAACGGTGAAGTTGCCGGCGCGATACTCGAACAGCGTGTTGAGGCGCCAGTTGCGGAAGAAGGTCACCGTCCCGCCGAAGCCACCCGACCAGTCCGGAATCGGCTTGCCGAGGTAGTTGTCCAGCGGATCGTTGTTCGGATCCTCCGTCTGATCGAGCTGGATCGGGTTGAGCGCCGCGACACCGGCGCTGGTTCCAAGCCTCGGGACGTTGGCGAGGTAGGCCAGCGCCTGGGCGCGCGAGTCGGGGGTGCCGTCGCGGTTGAAGTCGTACGGCACCTGATCGCCGTCGAGGCAGGCGTACGTCTTGCCGGCCGGCCGCACGCCGCACGGCTGGATGATCGCGCCGCCGAACAGGGCGCCCGGTGCGTACCCCTCGCGTAGGAAGTTGCGATACCGCACGCCGCCGGCGCTGACCTTGATCGGTGCGGCGCCGCCCAGATCGGTGATCTTCTGCCAGAGATAGGCGCCGTTCGCGAACATGTCGATCTGGAGATTCGGGCGGCTCAGTGCGGTGACGTTGAGGCTGAGCTCGAGCCCGCGCGCCTTCATCTGTCCTACGTTGGTGAGCTGCGTCGGCAGGAAGCCGCCTGACGGGGCGTACTGCACCGGCACGAGCAGGTCGTTGACGACGCGGTTCCATGCCGTCGCGCTGATCCCGACGCGATCACCGGCGAGGCCAGCCTCGAAGCCGAGTTCCGTCTCGGTGGAGATTTCGGGTGCGAGGTCCGGATTGCCGAGGTTGACGGGGATCAGTCCGTTCGCCGTCCCCGGGTTGGCGATCGCGATCGGACCGAAGGTCGTGAACTGATCGAACGCGCCCGGCTGCCGCCCCGAGCGTCCGATGGCGCCGCGGAGCCGAAGCGTCGGCAGGATCCCGGCGATCGCACTCGACTGATACCAGCCACGATCGCTCGGCACGAGCGAGACACTGAGCTTCGGATAGAAGACGCCCGGCGCTTGCTCACCGAACGCGCTCGAGTAGTCGTAGCGCCCGCCGATGGTCGGGAAGATCCAGTCGTCGAACTCGAACTGCGCCTGTCCGAAGACGCCGCCGTTCACCGTCGACAGGAACGTTTCCGGATAGTTGATCACGGTGCCGGCGCTGACCACTTCGAGGCCGGGGCCGGGGAAGTTGTCGGCTGTCACACCGCTGTTGACCGTGCGCGAGAAGAACCCCTGCACGCCGGCGTCGAGCGTCATCGCCAGGCGCTGGCTCAGGGCGCGCGTCCAACGCGCCTTGCCGTCGACCGTGATCTGCCGGTCGTTGAGGTCGTCGATGGTGCGCGAGCCGTTGGGTGCGGCGGCGTTCTGGTTGTCGACCGCGTTGCCGAACGGGAGCTGCGTCGACGAGCGCTGGCCCGTGATGTCGACACCGGTCAGCCCGGTGAGCGTGAAGTTGTTCGGCAGCTGGAGCTGGCCTTCGAACGAGCCGATGAACCGCTGCACGTCCTGCCGCGTACGGAGCTGCGCGCCTTCACGGATCGTCGCGAACGCGCCGTTGCCGTACGGGTTGCCCGGTCCGTCGCAGACGCCCGGTGAGAGCACCCCCTGACGCGCGGCCTTGCTCGGGTCGAGCTGGACGGCGCGGATGCAGTTGGCATTCTCCGGCTTGGCGAGGTAGCCCTGGCTGACGAAGCCCCGGATGTCGTTGCTGTTGGACGGCGTCTCCTGGTACGCACTCGTGTAGCTGGACCGCGTCGAGATGCGCAGGTTGTCGCGCGGCTGGAACTCGACGTTCGCGGTGGCCTGGGCGCGCCTCGCGGCATCCTCGGCGGGAAGATCGAAGTTCTGGAGGCGATTGGTGAGCGGTCCGTTCTCCCAGGCGTAGCGTCCCGAGACGAAGTAGCGCGTCGTGCCCGTGCCACCGGACACCTGGCCGTTGTAGGTCTGGCCGGTGCCGGTGGTGACCATCTCGTCGAGCACGCGGCGCTCGATGACCTCGAACGGCTGGATCGTGCGGCCATAGAAGATCGAGAGCGAGTCAGCGCGCCCCTGCGTGCGGGCGAAGCCGGCGTTCACCGGCAGTCGATCCTTCGGGTACTGCGACGCGCTCTGTTCGAAGCCGAACGACCAGACCGGCCGACCCTCGGCGCCGCGCTTGGTGAAGATCTGGATGACGCCGTTGGACGCTTCCGTTCCATAGAGCGTTGCGGCGGCCGCGCCCTTGAGGACCTCGATCCGCTCGATCGAGCTCGGATCGATGTCGTCGAGCCGCGACGGGGACCCGCCGCCGCGCGAGATGCCGTTGCCGAAGCCGCCCGCCTGATTGATGCGGATCCCGTCGACGAGGATGATCGGCTCGTTGGACTGCGAGATGCTCGCGTTGCCGCGGATGCGGATGCGCGCGCCCTCGCCCGTCATCCCGCTCGACGGCAGACCGACGAGCCCGGGCTCACGTCCCTGCAGAGTCTCGGAGACGTTGTTGATCGGCGCGTTCGCCGGGGGCACGATGATGGCGATCGTGTTGCCGAGCTTCTTCGTCTCGACGGCGCCCCCCGTTCCGGTGACGACCACCTGGTCGAGCTGCAGCGCCGATGGGCGCAGCTCGAAATCGGCGCGCGCCGTCTGGCCGGCGGTGGTGGTAACGGTGCGGGCGATCGGCGCGAAGCCGATCAGGCGGGTCCGAAGTTCGAGCGCGCGCGCGGGCACGCCCGTGATGCGATACTGACCGGTCGCGTTGGTGGCCGCGCCGAGCGTGGTCCCCACGACGACGATCTGCGCCGCTTCGAGGGGACGGCCACTGACGTCGGTCACACGCCCTTCGATAATCGCGGTGCCCGTGGCGGGAGTCTGGGCCTGTACGGCGGTCGGCCACCCCGCGGTGACCAGCACCGCGAGTGTGGCCGTTGCTGCGAGTGCAGTCAACGAACGAGCGAGTCTGCGCATGCCCCTCCTCCAATCCCACCG
>JBBQHX010000147.1:0-8945 GCA_038324385.1 Gemmatimonadales bacterium
TCACATCGTCCAATGGCGGCGTCGGTCTCGGCCTGGCGATCAGCCGCGACCTCGCGCGGGCGATGGGTGGCGACCTGAAGGTAGAGAGCGTGGCGGGCGAGGGGTGCACCTTCACTCTCACCCTGCCGGCCGCCTGACGACGAGGGTTCAGCGCCGCGAGCGCCGTCCCGCGCCCCCGAGGATCGACCCGAGCAGCCCCCGCACGATCGAGCGTCCCAGTTGGGAGCCGGCCGACCGCACGGCGCTGTTGACCATCCCCTCGAGCGGGGTCATGCGCGTCGATGCGCGCGGCGCCGATGCCCTGGCCCGCTTCGCGGCTTCCTTCTCGGCCGCCTGCTGCGCCTTGAGCGCGAGATCGGCTTCCTTCGCCGCCGCCTCGTCGGCCATCGTGCGTTCGGTCGCGGCGCGGAGCATCTCGTACGCCGACTCGCGATCCATCGTCTGCTCGTAGCGGCCGGCGAGATGGCTCGCCCGCATCGTCGCGGCGCGCTGCCCAGGCGTCACCGGCCCGATCTGCCCGCGCGGCGGACAGATCAGCGCCCGCTGCACCACCCCCGGTCTCCCCTTTTCGTCGAGCAGCGAGACCAGCGCCTCGCCGACGGCGAGCTCGGTGATCGCCGTCGTCACGTCGAGGTCGGGATTGGTGCGAAACGTTTCGGCCGCGGCGCGCACCGCCTTCTGGTCGCGCGGCGTGAACGCGCGCAATGCGTGCTGCACCCGGTTGCCGAGCTGCCCCAGCACCGCGTCAGGCACGTCGAGCGGGTTCTGCGTCACGAAGTAAATGCCCACTCCCTTCGAGCGAATCAGCCGGACGACCTGCTCGATCCGGTCCTGCAGCGCCGGCGGCGCGTCGTCGAACAGCAGGTGCGCCTCGTCGAAGAAGACCACCAGCTTGGGCCGGTCGAGGTCACCCACCTCGGGAAGCCGCTCGAACAGCTCGGCCAGCAGCCAGAGCAGCACCGTGGCGTACATCGTCGGCGCCATCATCAGGCGGTCGGCGGCGAGCAGGTTAACCACGCCGCGCCCGTTCGGGTCGGTGCGGATCAGGTCGAACAGATCCAGCGCCGGCTCGCCGAACAGCTGGTCGCCCCCCTGCTGCTCGAGCGCCAACAGGGCCCGCTGGATCGCGCCCACACTCGCAGCGGCGATATTGCCGTAGCGCGCCTGATACGCCTTCGCGTTCTCGGAGACGTGCTGCAGCATCGCCCGCAGATCCTTGAGATCTAGGAGCAGCATCCCCTGATCGTCGGCGATCTCGAACGTCGCGGTGATCACGCCGCTCTGGGTGTCGTTCAGCCCGAGCAGCCGCGACAGGAGCAGCGGCCCCATGTCGGAGATCGTCGTCCGCACCGGATGCCCCTGCTCCCCGAAGACGTCCCAGAACGCCACCGGGTACCCCTCGAAGGTGAACGGAGCCAACCCCATCGTGTCGACGCGCTCCATCAGCCGCGGCGACGCCGTTCCGGGCTGGCTGATCCCCGAGATGTCCCCCTTCACGTCCGTGATCACCACCGGCACCCCGAGCCGACTGAATCCCTCGGCCAGCACCTGCAATGTCACGGTCTTCCCCGTCCCCGTCGCCCCCGCAACCAGCCCATGTCGGTTGGCCATCTGGGGAAGGAGGAACAGCGGGTCGTGATGCTTGGCGACGAGAAGGGACATGGGGGGAGAGGCAGGAGACAGAAGGCAGAAGACAGAAGGCAGAAGACAGAAGACAGAAGACAGAAGACAGCAAACGCCCCCCGGCCACGGTAGCGTTCACACGCGCCCTGGCTGGCATCGTACCGTAGTTTACGTTCAGACCACGCGCAAAGCTGCGCTGCCGCCCGCATTCTGTCTTCTGTGCTTCTGTCTTCTGTCTCCTGTGTCCTGCTGTCCATGCCCTTCCCCCGTCTCACCGCCACACGCTACGTCCAGCCCCTTCGCGAGGGGGGCTCGCTGCCGGCCGTGGTCGACACCGATGACGGGCTGTATGTGGTCAAGTTCCGCGGGGCGGGACAGGGGGCGAAGGCGCTGCTGGCCGAACTGGTGGTCGGTGGGCTCGCGCGCGCCGCGGGGCTCGCCGTTCCGGAGCTCGCACTGATCGAGGTGTTGGCTCCGTTCGGGCGCACGGAGCCTGATCCGGAGATTCAGGATCTGCTGCGGGCGAGCCAGGGCATCAACGTCGGGCTCCGCTACCTCGACGGCGCCTTCAACTTCAGCCCCGCCGCCGCCGGCGATCTGATCGACCCGGCGCTGGCGGCGCGCATCGTCTGGCTCGATGCCTTTCTGATCAATCCCGACCGCACGCATCGCAACCCGAATCTGCTGCTGCACGACGGAACGCCCTGGCTGATCGACCATGGCGCGGCGCTCTACGTCCATCACGACTGGCGCTCCGTCGACGAGACACGCGCCCGGGCGCCCTTCCCGCTCATTCGCGACCACGTCCTGCTCGCGCTCAGCGACGACCTCGCCGCCGCCGACGCGGCGATGACGGCGCGGCTCACCAGTGCCGTTATCGGCGACGTGATCGCGGCGCTGCCTGACGAGCTGCTGGCCGACGACCGCGACGCGATGACGCCCGACGAGGTCCGCCAGCGCTACGTCGCGTATCTCACGACCCGCCTCGCCGACGCGCGCCCGTTCCTGACCGAGGCGATCGAGGCGCGCGAGCGCGTGCGGCGCCAGCCGCCCCTGCGTCGTCAGGCGCGGCGATGATGCCTCACGAGGGAGCGCACGCCGAGGCCGCGACGGCGCCGGCCTGGGTCGGCTACAGCTTCGCCGTCGTGCGCGTGGTCCCGCACGTGCACCTCGGCCTGTTCGTCCCGGTGGGCGTCGTGGTGCACGCGCGGACGGCGGAGTTTCTCGCCCTGCGCACGGTCGACGACGAACGCGAGCTCGCCGCACGAGTGCCGGGTGTCGATGCGACGTTGCTGGCGCGCTACCTCCGCGCGCACGGCGCGATCTGTCGCGGCGATGTCGGCGGCGGGGTGATCGCGCTCGACCCGCCGTCGGAGCGGTTCCACTGGCTCACCGCGCCGCGCAGCGACGTACTGCAGACGTCGCCCGTCCACGACGGCATCTGCCACGATCCCGCCGTCGCGCTCGACGAGCTGTTCGCGACCTACGTCGCGGCTCCACGGTGACCGGGCGCCTCACGCCGCCCCCGTGCCCGGAGGCGGGGTTCACGCCGCTGGCGGGCGCGGCGTGGTACAAGCGGCTCCACGCCCGCGTCCTCGCCCACGCGGCCGCCCACGAGGGCTATGCCCGCGCCGTCGAACCCGCCAAGCGGCGACTCCTCGGCGCACTCCGCGGCGACGTCGTCGAAATCGGCCCGGGAACGGGAGTGAACCTGCCCTTCTACGACCCCGCCGTGCGCTGGACGGGGGTGGAGCCCAACGGTTTTCTCCACGCCCCCATCGCGCGTGAGGCCGCACGAGCGGGCATCGCCGCGACGGTGGCCACCGGCACCGCCGAACGCCTCCCCCTGCCTGACGATTCCGCCGACGCGGTGGTCGCGACGCTCGTGCTCTGTACCGTGCACGACCAGGCCGCGACCTTCCGCGAGATCCAACGCGTGCTGCGCCCCGGCGGCCGTTTCGTCTTCATCGAACATGTCGCCGCCCCGCCGGGTAGCTGGACCCGCCGCCTGCAGCGCCTCATCCGCCCCCTCTGGCGCGTGGCGGCCGACGGCTGCCACCCCGACCGCGACACCCTCGCCGCCATTCGGGCCGCGGGGTTCGGTAGTGTCGACGCCGAGCGGTTCACGGTGCCGGTCCCGGTCGTCGGCCCGCACATCGCCGGTGTCGCCGTGCCGCAGGAAGTCACAGCGGATCCCCGACCCGTCTCCTCGGCGCACGTGCGCGGGCGAAACCCTCACGACGGACGCGGCTCGTGATCGCTCCGCGATAGCCCGCTGTATCGATATGACGCCGCTTGACTGCGGCTTCGTGCAGGAGTCGCTGGCCGCTCTCCCCGATCGCGCGGAGCATGCTCGACGCGCTCGCCACCAGCGTGCCGAACGGCAACATATCGCCGGCACGGCGGGCGCGTATCATGGCCTGGTGGGTCTGATTCCGTCGATCACGCTCAGCCCTATCGACGGCGCGGCTCTCCTTTGGCCGGTTCACCATCGGCTCGAGCGACGTCATCCGCATTTACAGCCGCTATGTCGGACGTTCTCCCGTCGCCGACTCGCGTGACATGGCGCTCGCGGCCCCTGCACCCCATACTGACCGTAGCAGGTTGCCCGCTCCCGATCGCCGGAGACTGCAATGACAATTCGGAGAATCGTGCGACAGCTGAGTCTCCTGGCGAGTGCGCTTTGCGTGCTGTCCGTCACCGCGTCCGCGCAGGACAGCACGCGCCGTCGCGTCCGGAGTTCCGTCATCCTTCGAGCGCCCTCTGCCGTGAACGCGCCGATGACGGCGGCACCTCCGGCTGCCGCGCCGCCGCGAACGACTACCCCTTCTTCCGTCGCGGGCCAGCCGGCGATTTCCCCGCTCGTTCGAGCCGCGCGGGAGCGGCACGATGATGCGTCGGCGGCGTCAGCGCCCCTGTCCGTCCAGGCGGCGGCCACCTCGATCGCCTCGTCGCTGTACGGTGCGAGCGCGCGGCTCGGGACGCTGACACTGCACACGCGCAACACGGCGCTCGTGTGGGTTGGTGATGCCGCCACGAAGGAAAGCGCGCCACCGGGACTCGATGTCGACGAGGGCGTGGTGCTGCCGTTTCGGTACATCTCCGTCGACGAAGCCACCGGCGCGGTGATGGCGCTCAAGCCGTGGTTCGATGACGGGGGCGGGCTTCGGTATGACTCTCGGAAAGGCGCCTACGTCGCCACGCTTCGAATCGGCTTGCGCGACACGTTGAGCGGGATCGCCAGTCGCCGTGCCATCGTCCCTGCGATTCACCTCTCCATCGGCGCGGCGGCGGACAGTGTTGATCCGGAGCGCCTGGAGATCAACGAGGCAAACGTATTCACGTCGCGATCGCGACTGGTCACGACCCGGGCGGGCGGCCCGATGCGCGTCACCGTGTGGCCAGACTTTGCACCGGAAGGGGTCGAGCTGTGGATCCCTGTGATTCCGGATTCGATTCTGCTGCGCATCGACAAGCCTGCTATTGACGGGTTCGGCCTCGAAGTGACCAACGTCACGGTCGAGCTCTCGCGCGGCGCGATAGCGCCTGACGACTCTCTGGCCGTCACCCTACGATCAGTGCGCGGCGCCGAGTTCATTGATGGCCCGGTCGTGTGGCCGAAAGGTGCGGCACCCGCGACGATTCGCATGCGATCCGTCGGCATGGGCCGCGATACCATCTCTGCAGTCGCGGGCCCCCTCGTCGTCGGCAACGAACAGGTTTCGTTCGCCTTTCCCAGTGGGCTCGTCTTCGGCGGTTTGCTCGGGGCCGTGATCGGGAGTGCGATCGCCCTCCTGCGCGACGCCAAACGTGTCGCGCTCCGGAGCCTGCTGCTCCTCCTCGCCGGCGGAGCGCTAACAGGGCTCGTGGTTGCCATGAGCGTGGCCATCGGCGTGATCAAGACTCCCGGCTTTGATCTTCCCTCCGGCGGTGCCGCCATGGTCTCAATCCTCGCTGGCGTACTCGGCGGCTACGTGGGGCCAAAGGGACTCGAGCGCATCATCCCAGCGTTCAGCTCGGGAAAACCGCCGGAACACACCCCCTGACGGTGTTCTGCTGAACATCGCGAGTGTCGCGGCCTGTCACCCCGCGGGAGCCCGCCGTCAGGCGGGCGACGCGGGGCGGGGCTACGGCGCCACGTCGTGGTACTGGATCGCCGTCTCGTTCTGCATCGTCCACCGCAGATGCCACTCGTCGCGGAAGAGCAGCACCGGTGCCCCCTTCGCGTCATAGAGCAGCGCGCGCTCCGGCGCACCCGCGATCCGGTCGATCTCCTTCTGCGGGCCCGTCACCCAGCGCGGATAGCGGAAGCCGAACCGCTCCAGCTTGCTCGGCACGCCGTATTCGTGCTCCAGACGGTGCAACATCACGTCGAACTGAAGCTGCCCGACCGCGCCGACCACTGGTGCGGGGCCCGTCGCGCCCTCGGCGTAGAATACCTGCGCCGCACCCTCTTCCGTGAGCTCGCGCAGCCCCGTATCGAGATGCTTTCGGCGCAGCGGATCGCTCGTCGAGATGCGGGCGAAGTGCTCCGGGGCGAAGCGCGGAATGCCCTGGAAGGCCAGTGTCTTCCCCGATGCATCGGTGGGCGCGCCCGGTTCGGCCAGCGTATCGCCGATGCGAAGCGACCCGCGATCGTGGATGCCGACGACATCGCCCGGCCACGCCGCGTCCACCGCCGTGCGCTCGCGCGCCATGAACTGCTGCGGCGCCGACAGGCGCATCGTGCGCCCCGTGCGCTCGTGCACCGCCGCCGTGCCCGCTTCGAACCGCCCCGAACACACGCGCACGAAGGCGATCCGGTCGCGGTGCTTCGGGTCCATGTTCGCCTGGATCTTGAACACGAAGCCCGTGAACTGCGGCAGCGACGGCAACACCGGACCGGCCGTGCTCTCGCGCGCCGTCGGCGGCGGGGCGAGCGAGAGGAATTCCTGCAGGAACGGCTCGACGCCGAAGTTCGTCAACGCCGAAGCGAAGAAGATCGGCGTCTGCTCGCCCGCGATGATTGCCGCCTCGTTGAACTCGTGGCCGGCGGCATCCAACAACAGTACGTCGTGGGCGAGCCGCTCAACCGCCGAAACGGCATCGTCCCCCCCGCCGAGCAGCTCGATCAGACGCGGATCATCCGGCCCGTCGAGATCCACCGTGCGTACCTCGGCGCGCCCGGCGCCATGGTCGCCGCCGCGCTCGAACAGATGCACGCGCGAATGCCGCCGGTCGTAGACACCCACGAACTGCGAGTCGCGGTGAATCGGCCAGCTCGCCGCAAAGCACTGGATCCCAAGCTCCGCCTCGACATCGCTGATCAGCTTGATCGGATCCTCACCGGCGCGGTCGCACTTGTTGACCACCGTGAAGATCGGCATCCGCCGGCGACGGCAGACGTCGAACAGCTGCCGCGTCCGCTCCTCGACGCCCTTGCGGTTGTCCAGCAGCATCACGGCACTGTCCGCCGCGACGAGCGTGCGATAGGTGTCCTCGCCGAAGTCCATGTGCCCCGGCGTGTCCAGCAGGTTCACCGCATAGCCGTCGTACTCGAACTGCAGCACGCTCGACGTGACCGAGATGCCGCGCTCCTGCTCCAGCGCCATCCAGTCGCTCGTCGCGTGCCGCTGCGCCCGGCGCGCCTTCACCGACCCGGCGAGATGGATCGCGCCCCCGTAGAGCAGCAGCTTCTCCGTGAGCGTCGTCTTGCCGGCGTCCGGGTGCGAGATGATCGCGAACGTGCGGCGCCGCTCGACCGCCGCGGCCAGCGCGGGATCGATCGCAGGTGACGCGACCGTGGGGGCGGTGCTCACGCCGGCGTCCTGCAGGTCGGGCTGCACGCTCTGGCTCACGCGCCGCCTCCACAGGCGACGCAGTTGCGCGCCTCGGGGACCACGAGCAGGCGGCCGTACGGCACCGGCTGTCCGCATCGGGCGCAGAGGCCGTAGCTCCCGTCATCCATCCGCTCGAGGGCGCTCATCAGTTCGTTCTCACGATGCCGCTCGCGGTCGTGCAGCTCGTGCTGCATCGCCTGGTTCTGCATCGCGTCCACGCGCGACAGCCGCCCGATCGCGCTCTGGTCCAACTGGACCGGCCGCGCGGCCGCTTCGGTGGTGGGCATGCTTCGCCGGAGGCGCTCCAGCTCGCGCTCGAGTTCCGCGCGCAGCTCGTCGCGCTGCTCGCGCGTCAGTGGGGATCCGTCAGCCATGCCGGCAATCTAGCGGCATTCGTCGGGCTCGGCACGGCGCGCCCTCGCGGGGCGGTGGGCGGTGGGCGGTGGGCGGTGGGCGGTGGGCGGTGGGCGGTGGGCGGTGGGCGGTGGGCGGTGGGCCGTGGTGGGCCGTGGTGGGCTGTGGTGGGCTGTGGTGGGCTGTGGGCTCCGGAACATTGTCATCCCGCAGGAGCGCCGCGAGGCGCGAGTGTCGGGAGCGGCTTTCACTACTCTTTGGCCGGCTCTGAGCGAGGGTAAGCCCAGCCCGACACGCGATCGCTCCGCTCCCCCCGTGCGGGATGACATCTGTGGGCGGTGGGCCGTGGTGGGCTGTGGGCCGTGGTGGGCTGTGGGCTCCGGAACGTTGTCATCCCGCACAGAGCGCCGCGAGGCGCGAGTGTCGGGGGCGGCTTTCACTACTCTTTGGCCGGCTCTGAGCGAGGGTGAGCCCAGCCCGACACGCCCGAAGCCCCCCGTTCCCGACTGCTACGCCACGTGGCGCAGCGCCGACTGGCGGACACGCGCATCGCCGGCGCCGGTTGCCAACTCCACCAGATACGACGGCTCGGGGTCCACGCCGAGCAGCAGAATCACCGAGCCGATGGCCCCTGCCCGTGATCCGGCGACGATCTCGACGGCGTCGTTGAGGGCGAAGGTCACGCCGGGGACGTCGGTGCCGGCCAGCCACCGATCGCCCAGCCCACGCCGGTGGTCGGGGGCGGTCTCCCGCGGTGCGCTCATCGTCGTCGTCTCCTGCATCGGGGCTGGGGGGGGGGCGCGCTGTGCGGCATGGACGAAGCGTGAACCGCGCGTCGCAGCTATGACCCCGCGTTGGCCGCGCGGGTTACTCCCCGGTCCCCATCGGCGCGCCAGGCGGCGTGCTGCCGTTCCAGCTCAGGCTGAATCCACGGCAGGAAGCCCACGAGCAGCGCCGGCGTGCTGAGCAGTCCGCCCACCAGCAGCACCGTCGAGAGGTCGGCCGTCGGCTGCCCCGTCGCGCCGCGCCAACTCAGCAGCGTGACGCCGCCGAGGATCGCGGTGGCCTGCGTCGTGATGGCCGCGAGCAACGCCTGAATCCGCCGGATCACCGGCGCCTGACGCATCGCGGGGAGCGCGAGCAGCCGCT
>JBBQHX010000148.1:0-8921 GCA_038324385.1 Gemmatimonadales bacterium
GGCGAAGCACCAACCGCAGCACGTCGCCAGCATGCGCCCCGAGGGCCATCCGCAGGCCGATCTCACGTGTTCGCTGCGTCACGTCGTAGGCCGTCACGCCATACAAGCCAATCGCGCCGAGGAGCAGGGCGACCATCGCGAACGCGCCGACGAGCACCGTCGTGAGGCGCGGACCGGCCACCGATCCGGCGATCCGCTCGTCCATCGTTCGCACGTCGCTCACGGGCCAGTTCGCGTCCAGCTCCCCCACCGCCGTGCGCAGCTGTCTGGCGAACTGCGCCGGTTCGAGCGTCGTGCGCGCAACGACCATCGCCCCCGCCGAGGGGTCCTGCGCGAACGGCGTGTACAGCGCCGGGTGGTCCGCGTTGCGCAGATCGTTGTTCTTCACCGCCCGCACGACTCCCACGATCGTGTAGTAGCGCTCCATCCACGGAAAGCCGATCCGTTGCCCGATCGGATCCGCGTCAGGCCAGAACTCGGCCGCCGCAGCCTCGTCGATGATCGCGACCAGGGGCGCACCATCACGGTCGGCGTGTGTGAACGCTCTCCCGCGCCGCACCGCGACGTCGAGCACGCCGAAGTACGACGGCGTCACCTTCCGGCGGGCGAACTGCGGTAGCGCGTTAGGGTCGAGGGTCACGGTCGGAATGTCGGCCGCCCACAGATCGGCGCCGCCGTCGAAGGGGAGTTGTGTCGTGACGGCCACGTCGACCACCCCGGGAATGCCGCGGACGCGCTCGGTGAGCTGGGCGTAGAAGGCATTCCGACGGGCATTGTCCGCGACGACCTCGGGCGGGCTCACCCGCGCGGCCACGACCTGCGCACGCCGGAAACCGGGGTCCACCCGCCCGAGCTCCTGGAAGCTCTGCACCAGCAACCCCGCCCCCACCACGAGCACCACGGCGAGCGCCGTCTGCGCCAGAATCAGCGCACCCGCGAGCCGCCGTCGGGCGCCCGACGCGGCGCCCCGCCCACCTAACACCGCGTTCGGCGCCGTGCGCGCCACACGCCAGGCGGGCGCCAGTCCGAACAGCACGCCGGTCATCGTCGCGGCGACCAGGGCGAAGGCGAGCACGCGGCCATCGACGCTGATCTCCGCGAGGCGCGGCGTCTCGGGCGGCAGCACGCTCACTAGGGCCGCGGTCCCCGCGAACGCGAGCACGAAGCCCAGCACGCCACCCAGTGCGGCGAGCAGGACGCTCTCGGTCAGGAGCTGCCGCACGAGGCGGCCGCGCCCCGCGCCGAGCGCCGTGCGCACGGCGAACTCGTGACCGCGCGCCATACCGCGCGCCAGCAGCAGGTTGGCGACGTTAGCGCACACGACCAACAGGACGCAGCCCACCGCGCCCAGCAGAACGAGCAGCATGACGCGCGTGTCGCCGACAATGCTCTCCTGTAGCGCCACGACCTGCGCCTTGCCAGCGACGTAGGCGGCCACGTCGGGAGTCCAGAGCGGATTGCGCGCGGGCAGTGCCGTCGCCACCGCGCGCACCTCGCGGAGAGCGGCGGCGGTGTCCGCGTGCGGCGCGAGGCGCGCAAGCACGCGCAGCGTCGTCGTTCCCCAGTAGGCGCCCAACGCGGCGGGATCGATCAGCGCCGGCACCCACATCTGCTGGTCCCGATTGGGAAAGCGGAAGCTGCGTGGCATCACTCCCACCACCTCGCGCATCTCGCCATTCACCCGGATCGTCCGCCCGAGCACGATGGGATCGGCGCCGAAATGCGTGCGCCAGAGTTCGTGTCCGAGGACGGCGACCAGCGGCTGACCAGGCGCGTCCTCGCCAGGCAGGAAGGTGCGCCCGATGGCCGCCGGAACGCCGAGCGTCGAGAAGAACGATGCCGTCGCGATCGTCCCGTCCACACGCACCGGCTCCTCCCCGCCAGTGATCGTGAAGCCGACGCCCGGCTCGTAGCCGGCCACCGAGCCGAAGGCACGCACTTCCCGCAACGCCACATACTCGGCCTGTGACGCGACACTCCACGCCGAGACCAGCCGGTCGGGCGCCGCGTACGGCAGCGCGCGCAACAACACCGCATCCACGACGCCGAAGATGGTCGCCGTGGCGCCGATGCCCAGCGCGATGGTCAACACCACGACGGCCGAAAAGCCGATGTTCCGGCGCAGCGATCGCCAGCCGTAGCGTACGTCGCGCGCGAGCTCGTCCAGCGCCAGCATCCGGCCGGCGCTGCGCGCGTGGCGCACGCCGTCCGCCCGCAGCGCGGCGCGCGCGCCGTCCACATCCCCGAACTCGCGACGCGCCTGGGCCCGCGCGTCCGTCGGGCCCACGCCGCGTGCCTCGAGCTCCGCCGCGCGCGCCTCCAGATGAAACCCGAGCTCGGTGTCGATCTCGTCGGCGACGCGACTCGCCGACGTGCGCGGCAGGCGAAACAGCCCGCGTCCCTTCCCCTCACCCCGCATGGTGCCCTCTCCTCGGGTTGGCGGCGAACGACTTTTTACCACTCAACAAGTGTGGGGAACGATCGCATCGCTGCGGCGCGCGGCGCCTCACGCCCGCCTAAACCGGCGGCGTCAGGCGCCGCGGTCGGCCGTCTCCAGTACCTTGAACACCGCCTCCGCGTAGCGCCGCCAGACACTCGTCTCGGCGCGGAGCTGCTGCCGGCCGTGGACGGTGAGCGCGTAGTACTTGGCCCGTCGGTTGTTCTCCGACAGCCCCCACTCGCTCTCGATCCACCCGCGCCGCTCCAGGCGGTGTAGCGCCTGGTACAGCGCCGCATCCTCCACCGCCAGCACGTCGTCCGTGCGCTCGCGAATCCAGCGACTCACCGCATAGCCGTGCATCGAGCCCCACGACAGCGTCTTGAGAATCAGGACGTCGAGTGTCCCCTGCAGCAATCCCAGCGGCTCGCGCGCCATCGCTCCCCTCACGTTGTGAGTGGAAAGAATGCATCACGCGCGCGCGCCTGTCAACAGGGCAGGAAATAGTAGATCGAAGGTTGGGAGATAAGGCAATTGACGACCCCGGCTGCGGAGCCGCGCCTGCGCGATGCCATCGCGGTACGTACCGCTGAGGCCGGTTGCGCGATTCGCGCAGTTCGCGGTCTCCGATCTCCTGTCTTCTGTCTCCTGTCTTCTGTCTTCTGTCTTCTGTCTCCTGGCTCCTGTCTCCTGTCTTCTGTTTCCTGTCTTCTGTCTTCTGTCGTCTGTCCCCCTTACGGCCAGGTATAGACCGAGGGATCGATCGCGCGCTCGCGACTGCGGCGAACGTCCTCAGGCTCGATGTCGCTCACCCGACGCAGGCTGTTGAGGGTCGACAGGCGGATCTCGAACCGTCCATCACCGTCGGCCGTCAGCGGAAACGCCAGATCGACGCGCCAGAGCCGTTGCGACCCGACCGGAAAGCCCGCCAGCAGGCTCACGCCGGCCGACGCCTGCGTCGGCAGATCGGTGCCGAAGGGCACGTCGCCCGCCCACAGCCGCCCCGCCTCGGCGAAGGCCGCGACTCCATACTCGCCCTGGCGGTTGTAACGCCCAAGGCGGTACCGCTCCTCGACGCGGAGCACGGCGCGGCGTCCACCGCCGATGCGCGAGTTGCGAAAGCCGCGCATCCCGCCATCGCGATCGCCGAGCGACACCTGGTAGGGAACGCGCATCCGCCACGCTCCCGTCCACGCCGCCGTCGCGACAAGGGTGTGCTTCTCGTGCGGCCGCCCATGCCAGATCGCCTCGCCGTGGCCGAGGATGCCGTCCCACTGGTTGTTGTCGAGATTCTCGCGGGCCTCGCCGCGCGCTTCGATCATCATGAACGACCGCGGGTTGCCGAAGCCGGCGTACAGGTCGGCGGCAACGAATATGTCGTCGTCGCGCGCACCTAACGCCGTCAGCGACCGCCCCACGAGCGTCCCGAGCTGAAACCCCTCGCGAATGTCCTGCACGCCGCTGAGCGCCTCGAAGCCCTGCACGCGCAGGAATGACATGTTGCGAACGCCCCAGAGCGCATTCGCGCGTGCCGTTCCCGTGGCCGGGTAGCGGCCGAGCAGCGCGAGCGTCGTAGGGAATTCGAACACACCGGAATCCGAGACGATCACCGGGATGCCGGCGGTCGTCTGTCGTTCCGAGGTTAGGGCCGCACCGAACATGCTCAGGCGACCGGGCACCCCGATCCGCGCCACCGCGCCGACGCTCGCGTACTGCCGCTGTGTCGGAAGTGCATGGCGGTCGAGGCCGGGCCCACGCTGGTACTGGACGAACGCCTTGTCGTACCCGCCGCTCACGCGCCAGGCGAACCGCTGCAGATCGGTGAGGAACGGATTCGTCAGGCGCGCTTCCCAGAACTCGCCGAGCTCCAGGCGCCGCGCCTCCAGCTCGAGCTGGTAGGGGCGCGAGAACATCTGATAGTCGGCGACGCGCGCGCCGTACGCCGGGGTGCCATAGCGGCCGTTGTACCACTCGACATCGGCGGCGATTCCCTTACCGAACAGATTGTCCTCGCCGATCCGCCCGCCGCGCACGGCCATGCCGCGCGTGCGAACGCTGGCGACGATCGTCACCTCGTCGACCGTCGTCACACGGACGATCACGCCCGTCTCGCCGTCGGGAATCGTCTCGACGTTCGCGCTGGCGAGATATGGCTGCGCGCGGAGGATACGTTCGGACTCCGCGCGCCGCAGCTCGGTGCACGGCTTCCCCTGCTCGAGAAGCAGGAACCGCTCGACGACCCCAGCCTCGGTCGTGACGTGCAGCGCGTCGATCGCGCGGGTGAAGAGGTGCCACCGCCGCATGATCCCGCCGACGAAGGGCGACCCCGGTGAGATCTCGATACTTCGAACGATCCGGCCGTCGCACGGAGCGGCGCCAGCGGCCTGGGCGTCGAGCGGCCCGGGGATGATCGACGTCAGGACGGCGAGCAGGCCGGCGCAGGCGGCCAGGCCGGCCCGGGCCCGGCGTTGCGCGGGCGTGATCATCGATGGCGCCCGTCGTCCCGGACGCGCCATCGGCTACTTCCCCATTCGCCGCTTCAACGCCTGGAGCATCTCGTCGGCATTCGACTGCTGCTCCGCGCGGCGTCGCGCGGCGTCCAGGGAATCGAGATCGCGCAGCGCCTGATCGTCGCCGAGCGGGTCCTCACCGAGCGAGCCCGCGCCGCCGATCCCAGAGTCGACGGCGCCGGAACCTCCCGCGCTCCCGACCGATCCAGGCACGCCGCCCGCGTTCGCGAGTTTGATTTCCGCCGTCATCTCCTGCACTTCGGCCTCGACCATCGCGAGTTCGTCGCGCTGCGCGGCGAGCTTGCGCTCGAGCACCGCGAGCCGTTCGGCGTGCAACGCCTCGTACTTCACGGCCAGCGCCAGCGTCTCCGCGTCAGCGATTCCGTCGGCGAGGGCACGCCGACGCTGCATCGTCGACACCTCGCGGCGTTCCTGCTCGACGCGTCGCTCCGACTCGGCGATGCCGCGTCGGAGGTCGTCGAGACCCATGCGCGCGCGGACCAGCGTCTCCCGCATCTGGGCGAGAATGTCGCGGCGCGCGTCAGGCGTCGGATGCTGCTTCAGGAGATCGCGAAACGCGTCGCGGACATGCTCGAACACGCGGGGACGTCGGAGTGAGGGGAGGCGGAGGGGTCGCGCGGCGGCACCGTCGCGGGCCCCCCGCCAGTCGCGCCAGGGATACGCCCCGGGCGACCGATGAACGATATTCAGCGGTCGGGACGCGCGCCACGTGGCGCGCGGCCCCGTCACGGTCCAGCCCACGGGAGTGCACCCTGTCCCCGCCATTGATCGCCATACCCGCCTCGGTAGAGATCGTTCGCGCCCTGCCGCGGATGCGCACCAATGCCGCCTACAGCGACGCGGTGGCCGCCGCGGGCGGGGTCCCGCTGCTCGTCCCGCCAGTGGCCGACGCGACCGCTGCGGCGGCGGTGCTGGATGCCGTGCACGGGTTGCTGCTCACGGGTGGCGAGGATGTCGACCCGGGGCGCTACGGGGCCAATCGCCACGCCGCCACCGAACCCCCGGACCACGACCGGGACCGCTCCGAGCTGTTGCTCATCGAGGCCGCGCAGCGGCGGCGCACCCCGCTGCTTGCCATCTGCCGCGGCCTGCAGCTGCTGAACGTGGCGCACGGCGGAACGCTCGTGCAGCACATTCCCGCGTCGCATCCCGACGCCTGGGTGCATCAGGCGGCCACTCCCCGCGGCGAGCGGGTTCACGCGCTCACGATCGACGCGGGAAGCACGCTGCACGGGATCGTCGACGCAGCGGACATCCGCGTCAACAGCCTGCACCATCAGATGCTCGACCGGGTCGGCCGCTCGCTTCGCGTCGTCGCCCGCGCCGAGGACGGCGCGGTCGAAGCGGCCGAATGGACGGAGGCGGGATGGTGGTGCGTCGGCGTGCAGTGGCACCCCGAAGAGCTGGTCGATACGCCGGAACCGTGGGATCGGCGCCTGTTCGCCGCCTTCGTCGCCAAGGCGCGCCTGCAGCAGGAGCGTCGTCAGGCGACAGCCTGACGACGCTCCTGGCACCGCCGCGACGGGAGCGGGAGTTCGTCAGGATTCCCAGCGCTGCCCCATCGCGCTCCGCACCTGGCGCATCAAGCGCTCCGGCGAATGCCCGTGCGGAAAGAGCAGCCGGTCGCTCACGTCGTTGAGCGCCACGCGCAGCGTCGCGAATCGTTCAGCCGCGCGCACGAACAGCGGTGCCACGCCGTGTTCCGCGGCCAACCGGTGGTCCGCGGCGAGCCGGTAGCCCTGCGCACCCATGGCATCGTAGTAGTCGAGATCGGGACCGCCGCGGCGCCACCGCCGATGCTCGATGTGATCGGGAAACATCCCGCTCAGCCAGAGCGCGTAGTGGCCGAGGTGCATCCGGACGAGAAAGGCGCGCCGCGCATCGGGGCCGTCGGCGTCGCGCAGCAGGTCGGCGAGCGCGGTATAGATCTCGTCGTCGGTATCGCTGACGCGCTCCGCACGCGAACGCGCGCCGAACGAGACGACGATGCTGGCCAGCAGCTCGGCCAGCGCACGATCGTCCTCCCCCGCGCGACGCAACGCGTGCCGCACGACGACATAGGTGAAGAGCGGGAGCGACGCGTGCGATCCCTGGGGAGTCTCGAGGAGGGCGCCGAGCAGGCGCGGATCGTCGAGGATCGCGTCGAAGCCGGCGTCGCGAAGCCGAGCCTCGAGCCGCGGCATGTCGTCGCCGCCCTGAACGAGGAGACGCACCGCGAGCTGGGCGTCGTTTCGAGTGAACAGGTGCCGAACCGTTGCTGCGATCATGCGATCACCTCCACGTCGTCGTGTTCCTCTTCTACCCGCCCTTGCTACCCGCCCTTCCCCGCCGGCGTGCCCTCCGGCCAGCGTGCCCGTCCGCCGACCCGAGCGCTTCATCATCGACGATCGAGCCGCAGCCGCGTCTCCGGAGCCGCCGACCACCGCCGATTGGCCGTCAGATCGGGTGGAAGCGGGCGCAACCCGGAGCGGTCACCCGGGTATCACCTCGGCAATCGGGTTCGGCACTGCGCGGCGGATCGACCAGTTCGCCGCGCGGTTATTTTACCGCCGGGCCGAACGCGCGGGTGCCACGTGCCCCACGCGCTCGGCCCGGTCTCGCGCGGAGGTTCCCGCCTCCCACCCTCCCGCTGGTTTCCGTCACCCCGCTGGCCCCGTGCTCTACATCTGCATTCCGGTGTACAACGAAGCGCCCACTATCGGCGTGCTCCTCTGGCGGCTGCGGTCGACCTTCCAGTCGACGGCCCGCGAGTACGAGGTCATCGTCTACGACGATGGCAGCACCGATTCCACACGGGAGACGTTGGAGCCGTATCGCCGGGTGCTGCCGCTGACCGTGCTGGGCGATGGGAAACATCGGGGGTACGCCGCGGCGATGGACGGGTTGCTTCGCGAGGCGGCGCGGCGCACGCGCTACCCGCGCCGGGACGCAATCGTCACGATGCAGGCGGATTTCACCGATCAGCCGGAGCATCTGGCGGAGTTGGTGAAACGGTTTGAGGGTGGGGCCGACGTGGTCGTCGGCGAGCGCGAGACGCTGGCGGGAACGCCCACCTCGGTGCGCCGGTTGCAGCGGGTCGCGCCGTGGGTGATTCGGCCGTTCGTCTCGGTCCCCGGCGTGTCCGACCCGTTCGGGGCGTTCCGGCTCTACCGGGTCTCGGTGATTCGCGATCTGCTGCGGGAGCGCAACGACCGCCCGCTGGTAACCGCCGACGGCTGGGCGGGCAATGTGGAACTGCTCGTCGCGGCGGCTGGTGCCGCTCGGCGGGTCGAAACGGTGGCCCTTGCTGCACGCTATGACCTGCGTCCCCGGTCGAGCCGGATCCGGCCCTTCGCGGACGCATTGAATCTGTATCGGTTCGGACGTGCCGCGCGTCGAACGCGCGCCGCCGACCCTGGAGGAACGACATGACGAGCACCATTCGCCGAGGAATGGTTCGGGCCCTGACTACCGCTGCCGCCGTGGCTGGACTCGCGTCTGACGCCGCCGCGCAGGCGCGTGTTCCGTGGCTGCCGGGGGAGTTGGCGTCGTACGAGGTGCGGTTTGGCAACCTGCGAGTCGGTCAGGGCAGCATGAAGGTCGTCGGGATCGATACGGTCCGCGGTCGTCAGGCCTATCGCACCGAGTTCCGCGTCAAGGGGGGCGTCGCCTTCTACCGCGTGAACAGCATCATGGACAGCTGGATCGACACGCGCACCCTGTCGTCGCTGCGGCACATCCAGAACTTCGAGCAGGGCGGCAGTGATCGCGAGCGTCACTGGGAAATCTTTCCCGAGCGCGCCACGTACCAGCACAAGGGCGAACCCGAGCAGCCGTCGGTGTCGCAGCCGCTCGACGACGGGTCGTTCATCTACTTCATCCGCACCGTGCCGCTCGTGACGGGGCAGACGTACACCTTCAATCGCTACTTCCGCCCCGACCGTAATCCGGTCACCGTTCGGGTGCTGCGGCGC
>JBBQHX010000149.1:0-8884 GCA_038324385.1 Gemmatimonadales bacterium
CGAAGACTTCCTCGCCTCCGCCGAGGGACACACGATCCTCGCCAACAGCTCGGTCCAACTTCTGATGCGGCAGGACAGCTCGACGATCGGCATCGTCGAGCAGACCTTCGGTCTCTCGCGCGGAGAGCGCGAGTTCCTCCTCGGTTGCCGTCGCGGCGAGGGGCTGTTTCTCGCGCGCGGCAACCACGTCGCGCTGCGCGTCGAGGCGAGTGAGCTCGAACACGCACTGGCAACGACCTCGCCAGCCGAGCTCGCCCGGCAACGTGAGGAGGACCGCGATGACGGTTGACGTCGAGCGGATCAAGCAGGCGCACCCGATCGCCGACGTGATCGCGGCGCACGGCGTCGCGCTGCGGCCCACCGGACGGCGGTTCATGGGGCGGTGCCCGTTTCACTCCGACGACCGTCCAAGCTTCGTCGTCTATCCCGACACGCGGAGCTACTACTGCTTCGGGTGCGGCAGCAGCGGCGACGTGATCGACTTCATCCGCCGCGCGCGGGACCTCGGATTCGCGCAGGCGGTCGCCTATCTCGGTGAGCAGCCGCCTCCGTCTGCCGTCCGTCCGGCTCCGAGGCAGGAGCCGCCGCAGCCGGCACGGCTGTCGGTGGACGACCGACTGATCCTCACCGCGGCCTGCGAGCTCTACCACGAGGCGCTCTTCCAGACGCCCGATGCCCTGCGTTACCTGGAGGAGCGGCACATCCCGCCGTGGCTCGCGCGGCGGGCACGCCTCGGGTACAGCGACGGACGGTCGCTGCTGGCCTACCTCAAGCGTCGCCGTCTCAGCGTCCGCCGCGCCGTCGAGATGGGGCTCTTCTACCTGGATCGCCATCCCGGCCGCGACGAGCGCGAAGCGATGCGTGGCAGGATCGTGATCCCCGACCTGCGGAGCGGCTACTGCGCGTGGATGACCGGGCGCGTGCTGTCCGGCGCGTCCGACCATCCCTATCTCAACCTCGCCCTGCCGAAGCCGTTGCTCGGGTACGACGCGGTGCGCGGGCGGCCGCGGGTGATCCTGACCGAAGGGCCGTTCGACTGGCTCGCGCTGCTCTCCTGGGGACTCCCGGCGTGCGCGCTGCTCGGCACGCAGCCGGCGCCGCACGCGCTCCGTCTCCTCGACCGCACGCGCTCGGTCGTGCTCGTGCTGGACGGTGACGAACCCGGTCACGAGGGCGCGGCCAGCCTCGCCGAGGCGCTCGGCGACCGTGCCACCGTCGTCACGCTCCCTGACGGCATCAAAGACGTGAGCCAGTTGAGCCTGCAGCCCGACGGCCGCGAGGCCTTCTTCCAGTTGTTGGACGAAGCGGGGAAGGGCGTGCCCGATGCAGCGTCGGCGTAGCGATCAGTCGTTCGTCGTGGAGGTCGTGCCGCCGCGCGGACTCGAAGGCAGCATGAGCGCCGCGCGAGGGATGCTCGGTGCACTGGTCGGCGAGGCACTCGCGTTCGACGTCGCGATCACCGCTGACGGGCCGCGCTGGTACGTCCACGCTGCGACCGCGGACGGCCTCGAGCGCGCGCTGGCCCAGGTGCGCGCGGCGTACCCGCAGGCTGCGGTCGAGCGGCTCGTGGACGATCCGGTCGTCGCTGCTCCCGGCGAACAGGCGGTCATGCTCGAACTGCAGCCCGCTACGGAAGCGGCGCTGCCGCTCCGCCTCGAGTGGAGGAACGAACGCGACCCGCTCGCAGGCGTCGTCGCCGCCGTCGAGCCAGCGGCGGGTGAGCGTGTCGTGTGCCGCCTGTCGATCGATGCCGCGCGGTCGAGGAGCGCCGACCGGATCAGACGGCGCGAGGAACAGCCGCCCGCGCGCCGGCAGTACGAGCACGGCGCGACGGACAGCCTCGTCCCGATCGCCGCGCTGATGGCCGTGGTGGCGGCGGTCCTGCAGGGCCGCCGCTGGTATGAGGCTGGTGAGTGGACGCTCCTCGCCGTCGCCTGCGGTGCGTTGCTCGTCGGACTGCCCGTGCTGGCGACCGTCGGGGTGCGGCTGTTCATCGGGCGTGCGCCGATCCCGGCGCGGGTGGTCGCGGCGAAGCTGACCGGCCCGCTCGTGACCGCCAGCCTCGACGTCCGCGCGATCGGACCCGACCCGGCGCGCCTGCGGGCGCTCGCGGCGCAGACCGCGGCGGCGTACGCCGCCTACGACGACGCCGCGGGCGGTGGCTTGCGGCCCGGTCAACCGCGTCCGCCGCGCCCACCCCGGAGGGCGCGTCAGCCGCTGCTGTTGAACACGGGCGAGGCGGCGGCGCTGTGGCATCTTCCTGAAGCGGAGGGAACGCCGCTCCGCGTCCGGCGCACGACGGCGCAACGGTTCGCCCCGGCGCCGGGACACGCGACTCAGGGCGTGCGTGTAGGCGTCTCGACGGTCGGGGCGGCGGATGCGCCGGTCTACCTGCCCGCGCCGCTGTTGCACCGCAATCACTTCCTGGTGGCGAAGACGAGGCGCGGGAAGTCCACGCTGCTCCGGCACATCGCCGCCGGGGTGATGGAGCGGGTCGCTGCGGGCGTCGAGGACACGGCACTCGTCGTCGTCGATCCGCATCAGGATCTCGCGGAGGCCGTGCTCGCCGCCGTCCCGCCCGAGCTGATCGACCGGACGATCTACCTGGACTTCGCGCACCTGGACTGGCCGATCGGGCTCAACTTGATCGACGTCACGCTGTTCCCCGACCGCGACAAGGCGGTCGAGAGCGTCGTCACGATCATGAACCGCCTCTGGCCGGACAACTGGGGGCCGCGCATGGAAGGCGCGCTGCGGGCGTCGCTCTCAGCGCTGCACGAGATCAACACGCACCGATCGCGCGTGGAGCAGTTCACGCTGCTGGACGTCGCGCCCTTCCTCACGAACCCGAAGTTCCGCAATGACCTGCTCAAGGAGGTCGAAGACCTCGCGGTCGCCGCGTGGTGGCGCGACAACTTCACGTTCGCCGGGCGCGTCCTCCAGCAGCAGACCGCGAACCCGGTGACGTCGAAGATCGGGCGCTTCACCGTCACTGAGGCCAGCAGGCTCGTGCTGGGGCAGCCGCGTTCGACGTTCGATCCGCGCGCGATCATCCGGGACGGAGGCGTGCTCGTCGTCAACACGGCCGTCGGGACGCTCGGCGAGGGTGCCGCCTCGCTCGTCGGGGCAACGGTCCTGAATCTGCTCGGCCTGCTCGTCGAGGAGCAGGTCGCGGTGTCCCCCGAAGCACGTCGCCGCATCGTCCATCTCGTCGACGAGTCGAGCACGCTCGGCGCGGTCGACTACTCCCGGATGCTCTCTGAGCTGGGGAAGTACGGAGCGTCGTTCACGCTCGCCACGCAGGCGCTCGCGAAGCTCGACAGCATCGACCGGGAGCTGCTGCCCACCATCCTGGCGAACAGCGACGGCCTGACGGTGTTCGGTGCGAGCGCCGAGGATGCGCGGCGGCTGCTGCCGGAGCTCGGAGGCTACCTCGAAGTCGAGGACGTGGTCTCGCTCGACGACTTCTCCGCCTATGCGCGCTGGTGGGACGGATTCGGGCGTCCGCCGGCGTTCACGCTGCGCGTCGATCCCCCGCCGGCGTCCGATCCCGATCGGACACGCGCGATCGCGGAACGCTCCGCCCAGCGGTACGGGCGGCCGCGCGCGCTGGTCGCCGCGGAGATCGCCAAGGTGCTGGCGGCGCGCTTCCCGAAGGAGACGGGGGACGGCCGAGCGACCCTGACGGCCGAGGAATTCGCAGCCGCATCGAAGGTCGATCAGGCCTCCGATGCAGATGCGGGGACGAGCCCCACGGCACGGACAGATGCGCCCGAAGGCGGCGGGCCTGTGCGGCCGGTCGCCCGTACGAGGAACCACGGGGGGCACAAGTGAACGAGCAGCACGCGCTGCTCGCGCGCACCCTCGACTGGATCGTGCGGATCCCCCTGAACGGGGAAGCGGAGATCGCGCGATTGGTCGGCGTCGGTGAGTCCGTCGCCCGCCGTCTGATCCTCGCGCTGGTACGGCTGCGCTGGGTCGAGTCACTCGAGCCCGGGTCGACGGAACTGGATGCACGCCGGCGATACGTCGTGCGTACGGACGCCGTGGCGGCGCTCACCCTTGCGGTCGGAGCAGGGACACTCGACCACGACCTGCCGATCCGTCTCCGCGACGTGCTGCACCGCGTCACGCAGTTCGAGATCACCGTCGGCGTCGGTGGCTTGCTTGCCGATCTCGCTGAGCACGCACGCCGGGCAGGAGTCGTCGAGTTGGCCGACGGGCGCTCGCTCCCGCTGGCTACGGCTGCGCGCGATCGGTGGTGGTTGACGGGCACGAACGGCTATGGGTGCCTGCGTATGGGCGAACGCTGGGCGCCGTTCCTCGTCGCGTGGGATCGGGCGGCTGCACCAGACGAGCACCGCCGCCGTCGCGTCCGCGCCTGGATCGAGGGCCGGACGACGGCCGCGCGGCCATGGGGGGCGGAGGGCCTGCCGACCCTGTTGCTGGTTTGCCCGGGCGAGCGAGAGGAGGCCGTCTGGGAGAAGGCGCTGCTGGCGGCAGGCGAGCGGGATCCGTTTGCGGTTCCAACGGTGCTCCTGACCACACGGGAGGCACTCATGGTGGGCGGCGTCGGCGGGACGATCTGGCGGCGACCCGGCGACACCCAACCGAGGCTCCTGTTCGCGACACTCGGCTGGGGAGCCCGCCCGTCGATCTCTGCCCCCTGGCTCAGTGACCGTCCGGGCCCGCTCCCCGTCCTGGTACACCGACAGGGCGAGTTCATCCGAGCATGGGCCCGTACCGAACTCAGGCATCGTCCGGACGGTCCGATCTGGCGGCGGACCGGTGCAATTGCCGTACTCCTCGGCCCGGTGGAGCGGGCGATCGTTGAATGGATCGCACGCTTCCTGCTGCCCTCAGCGGCCGACCTGGCCCCCGTCCTGAATGAACCCGTCTCCCTCGTCGAACGGAGACTCGAGGGGTTGGTGCATTGCGACGTGATTCGCCGGTACCGGTATCCAGTGGCCGCGGGTTCGAACGACGAGCAGTTACCCGACCACGGAACGCGCGCGAATCGGTATTTCCTGGGCAGGGGAGGTGAGCAATTGCTGGCGGATCGTGCCGGCGTTCCCGTCGCACTCTTCCGCGAGCACGGCGGGATCAAGCCCCGGAAGCGCGGACCGGACGGGGAACCTCTCTTCGTGCGTCACGTCGAGCACACGACTGGCGTCAATCGCGTGGTCGCGCAACTGGCAAGGAACGCTCGTGCCCGAGGGGGCCGACTCGTCGAGATGCTCGGCGACGCCGAATCGGCGTGGCCTTTCGTCCACAGCACCGATCGCTACTGGATTCGTCCCGATGGCTCGGGGATCCTCCGTGCAGGCGGCTTGCTGACGCCGTTCATGCTCGAATACGACCGCGGGACCCTGGATGGCGGTGACTTCGCGACCAAGTTCGAAGGCTACCGGCGCTTCTACGCGAGCCAGGCGTGGCGAGAGCGATATGACCGGGAGCCCCTTCTTCTGTTCGTCTGCGCCGACACGCGCGCGGCGCGCCGCGTCAGCAACGCCGCGAAGGCCGCGTCGCTCGCGCTCCCCATGCAGATCACCACGGAGCTGCGGCTTGCTGAGGGCGAACGTGGCTCCGGAGTCTTCGGCGGCCCGGTGCTTGCAGATCCCACGACCGGGGAGCAGCAGGCATGACAAGGCCGGAGCGCATTGAGGTGTCGGCGGCACCCTCGGCCGCGTCGCAAGGCGAGTATCCCCCGGTGATGGGGCCGGATCAGGCTGCGGCCTACTGCGCCATCGGTGTGAAGCGGCGGAATCGGGCGAACGCGCCGTGACTGAGCGCGTCCCACGGAGAGGCCAACCGCCGGGGACATCTCGACCACCTCCATTGGAGGTGGTGTGGCGTACTGGTCCGCGCACGCGCGCCTGGGACGAGCTGTGGCAGCGTCTCATCGAGGGACTGGCCGCACGCGCGGACGCCGGGCACGAAAACTCCAAGTGCTACGATGACCACTCAGAGCATGATGACCTCTCTGGTCATTCTAATCTATTGACGGAGGATAACCAATGACTGCGCAGCGCATCAGCATCGCCGAGGCGAAGGCCAGGTTTTCCGCGATGGTCGACGGCGTACTGCATCGAGGTGAGCACTACCTCATCGAGCGGCACGGACGCGGCGTGGCCGCGATGGTGAGCATCGATGAACTGGCGCGCCTCGAACGCGGGCATCCGTCCGCCCAGCAACCGGCGGGCGCGATGGCGCTCGTGGGGCTGTGGCACGACGTCCCCGAATCCGAGATCGACGGCTTGCTCGCGGAGATCCGTGAGAGTCGGGAACGCGACACCGGCCGTCCTGTGGAGCTCGAGGCGTGAAGTATCTCTTCGACACCGACACGCTGAGCGAGTTGCTCCGGCGCGCACCCTCCACCACGCTCCTGCGCAGGATGGCGGCAACGCCCGTGGACGATCAGGCGACATCGAGCATCACGGCGGGTGAACTCTGGTACGGCGCCTACCGCGTGCGCGACCGTGCCGCGGACCTCGCCGAGCGGATCGAGCGGACCTTGCTGCCGAATCTGCCGGTGCTCGCGTTCGACACCGACGCCGCCAAGATCTACGGGGCGCTCCGCGCCGACCTGGAGCGCGCCGGTACGCCGATCGGCGACGCGGACATGCGGATCGCTGCCATCGCCCTGGCGCACCAACTGACGGTCGTGACGGGCAACGTGCGTCACTTCGAACGCGTGCGCGACCTCCCCGTCGAGAACTGGCTTGTATGATTCTCCTTGGTCGCGCCGATGGCTGATAGCGGCCGCGCGGAGTCTCCCCCTTCGACGCTGAACATCGAACCGTGCCGCTACGGCCCCAGCTCTGGTTGGGGCATGATCCCGCGCACGGAGAGGGAGTGGCCGATGACCGCGGTGCCACCGTTTCCCGAAGCGCAGATCGAGAGCCTGGCCAGGTTCCTCGGTGAATGCGCGAAGGGCACGGAGATATCACGTGTCCTCGCTGATCGACGCCTCGTGGATGAGTCTGGCGAGTCGACCAAGTGGCGTCGGCTTCACTGGGTCTTCACGACGGTCCAGCACACGGATCATGCCGCGAACCGCATCCTTGATTTCATTCAGGGTCTCCTCAGCCCAGCGCGATTCGTCGGACGCCACGACGAATTCGAGAGCATCCGTGCGAACCTGAATGCCCGGCTGGCATTCGCCGGGCTCGACTTCGGCGCGGACGGGCAGTTCCGCCCGCGTGCGGCTGCGCGCACGCTCGACGAAGCCGAGGCGCGGGTGCGCACGATCCAGGCGAAGTTCCGCGACCGACGCATTCACCCGGAGGTGCTGAAGTACTGCAGCACGGAGCTGATGCAGGACAACTACTTCCACGCTGTCTTCGAGGCCACGAAAGGCCTCGCTCAGCGGATCCGCGAGATGTCTGGCGTGCAGGCGGACGGGGCGGCGCTGGTCGACCACGTGTTCTCGGTGGAACGGCCTGTCCTCGCGCTGAACACCTTGCAAACCGATACCGACAAGTCTGAGCACAAAGGCTTCGCGGCGCTGCTGAAGGGCTGTTTCGCTGCTGTGCGCAATCCGCTGGCTCATGAGCCGAAGATCCTGTGGGAGGGCGAGGACGACGCGGCCGACTATCTGTCGCTGGTCTCGTTACTGCATCGCAAGCTCGACGACTGCGTGCGGACTCGCCCGGAGAACACCGAGAGGCCCGAATGATGAGAGCGATCGTGTACACCCGCGTGTCGACCGACGCCCAGGAGAGAGACGGGACGTCGCTCGAGACGCAAGAGCGCGCGTGCGTCCAGCTCGCGACTCAGCGCGGCTGGGATGTCGTGCGCTGCATCCGCGACGCCGCAAGCGGCGGAGTACTTGAGCGCGACGGGCTCGAGGAACTCCGCGGCATGTTGCGACATGGCGATGCGGACGTGGTCGTCGCCTACGCCGTCGACCGGCTCTCCCGGAATCAGAACCACATCGGCATCTTGTTCGACGAATTCGAGCAGGCCGGCATCCAGATGGAGTTCGTCACGGAGCGCTTCGAGGACACGGCGGTGGGCCGCTTCATCCTCGCGGCGCGCGCGTTCATCGCAGAGGTTGAGCGCGAGAAGATCGCCGAACGCACGATGCGTGGCAAGGAGGAGCGAGCGCGCAGCGGGCGCATTCCGCAGGCCACGGGTCGCGGCTTCTTCGGCTACCGGTACGACGCGGCGACGGGGCGCCGCACGGTCGAGGAGACGCAGGCGCGCGTCGTTCGCCGGGTGTTCGAGCAGTTCGCCGGCGGCGCTTCGATTCTCGGGATCACCAACGCGCTGAACGACGAAGGCGTGCCCTCATTCACCGGCACGACCTGGTCCGCGTGGACCGTCCGCAACATGCTGCTCAATCCGGCGTACGCAGGACGCACGATCTTTCGTCGGACGAAGGCGTCCTACCGCCGCGATCCGATCACTGGGAAGCGACACCGCGTCGTCGAGACACGCGATCCCTCGGAGTGGATCGAGGTCCCCGACGCCACGCCCGCGATCGTGTCGGATGCGCTCTTCGAGACGGTACAAGATCGGCTGTCCGATCCCGAACGCCGTCGCGCGGCTCAGCGGAAGTATGACTACCCGTTGGCCGGCACCGTCCGGTGCGACGTATGTGAAGCATCGATGGTGGGACAGACTTCGCTTGGGAAGTACCGCTACTACCGTTGTCGCCGGGCCTACGCTGGCCCGCGCCATGACCGGTGCGCGACACGGTACGTGCGCGCGGCGGACCTCGAAGACGCGGTCGTCAGCAAGCTCACCGCTGCGCTTTCGAGGCCGGAGGTTGTGCTGGCTGAGCTGGAACGCGCAGCGGGCGGCACCGGCACGGATCGCAAGCTGAACGCGGCGAGGCAGCGCCTGACGTCGCTGGACAAGCAGCATCAGCGGCTGCTGC
>JBBQHX010000150.1:0-8831 GCA_038324385.1 Gemmatimonadales bacterium
CCCTCCCCGTCAGGCGTCCCGCGGCGGGACGTAGGTGACACCGCCCGCATCCGCCCGTGCCGGGTGGTCGACGTAGCGCCCCTGCTCCGGCACCGCAATCCGATCGAAATCGCGGGCGAGGGTGTCGAGCGCCCGCCGGAGGTCGGGGCCCTGCAGCGCGCGCCCATGGCCCGTGATGGCGTGCTCCGGCCCGAGGGCGGCGAGACGAATCACCGACAGGCGGGCGGATGGCCAGTCGGGGGTGTAGCACGTCGGCGGTCCGTGCACTTCGGGCGTCTGCATGGCCACCGCGTACGCCGACTCCTGCCGGGTGGTGATGAACGCGTCTCCGGCGATCAGCGTGCGATCGGATTCGCGCCAGAGCGACACATGTCCGGGCGTGTGCCCTGGCGTGTGGATCCACCGCCATCCGGGAAGCGCGGAGAGCGAGCCATCGGCGGCGAGCGGTTGCAGCCACTCGCTCACGTCGATCGGGCCGCGTGGGTAGAGCGCCGACACCCTCGCCATGAGTCCGCCGCCGACGGTCGGATCCGGCGGCGGGTAGGAGGAGCGCCCGTCGAGATAGGGAAGCTCCAGCGGATGGGCGACGATCGGCGCATCCCAGCGTTCGGCGAGCGAGCGCAGCGCGCCCACGTGATCGAAGTGTCCGTGCGTGAGCACGATCGCCGCGGGGCGCGCGTGCTCGCCGAACCTCGACTCGGCCGCCCGTGCGATGAGCGTGGCCGTACCGGTCAGCCCCGCGTCGACGAGCACCCAGCCGCGGTCGCCCGCGTCAGGCAGCCCGACCATCACGACGTTCACGATCGCCAGCCGCTGATAGGCGAGATCGGGGATGACGACATGCACGCCGTGATCGGTGACCTCATCGGCCCGTGCGGTGGCATCCACTGGCACTTGCTTGTCCACGACTCCTCCCTTGAACCACGTGGGGCCCTGCTGCCGAACTCCGCGCATGCGGCGGCGCGAGCTGTTCGTCTTTCGCCGCCCCTGCTGGAGCCCGACCTTCGGCGGGGCAATCCACATGCCCACCAGCATGCCCGGCATCGACAACGCGGGCGGTGATCGTCCAGCCGAGCGCTGGAAAACGGCAAACGCGAGGGACCGGCTGGCGGGCGCTGATCGGGCCCGGCGCTGCCTGACGCGGGCGCTCGTCGCATTCGGGGCGGTGTGGCCCCGGGCTTGCCCTTCCAACTACTGCTTGTGAACGACACGCCGGAGACGGCCGCGGTCAACGCGGCGTCGCCAGTGCGCAACGGCAGGCAACTGATGGGTCGGGCGTGCGCGCGGCCTACCTAACCTGAGAGGAGGACACACACATGGACCAGAACCAGACACGTGGTACCGTTCCCTTGAGTGACCTCGACGACTACAAGGTCGCCGACGGCGCTCCCGATGTACGCGGCTGGGACGTCGCGACGCGCGACGGCCGGGACGTCGGCACCGTGAAGGAGCTGCTCGTCGATCCGGCGCAGATGCGCGTCCGTTACCTCTGTGTCGAGCTCGACGACGAGCTGTCCGCCGGCCGCGATGATCGTCGCGTGCTGATTCCGGTGGGCTCCGCTCAGCTCGACGACGATGACGACGTCGTCTTCATCAACGGGATGGATGTCGCGACGATCGGCGCGCTCCCCGGTTACCGTGGTGGCGCCCCCGACCGCGACTTCGAGCGCGACCTGCGGACGCGCGCCGGCACCACGAAGGATGCGAAGGACGACGACTTCTACGCCGGCAGCGATTTCGACGAGGATCGCTTCTACGGCCAGCGCCACACCAGTGGCGCCGACGGGCGCCGCATCGTGCGATCCGAGGAGGAGCTGGCGATCGGCAAGCGGCAGGTCCAGGCCGGCGAGGTCGGTGTACACAAAACGGTCGAGACCGAGCACGTGCGCGAGAAGGTTCCGGTGATGCGCGAGGAGGTCACGGTTGAGCGGCGTCCGCTCGAAGCCGGGTCCAACATGACCGAGGCGACGATCACCGACGACGAGATTCGCGTGCCGGTCATGGAAGAAGAGGTGATCGTGCAAAAGCGAGCCGTGGCGAAGGAGGAAATCGTCATTCGCAAGCACGCGGTCCAGGACGAGAAGATCGTCGAAGCCGATCTGCGCCGCGAGCGCGTGGACGTGGACGACGACACGCAGACGCGCCGCGGCACCGGTAACCGGGATCGCGACGACGAGCTCCGCTGATCGTCGAGCGACTGCCGCGAACGCGAACCGCCCCTGATGCCGACGGCATCAGGGGCGGTTGTCCAAGCCGGCTCGAGGCGGACGCGCCTGAACCGTGTTCCCGTCGTTAGCGGGTGGCGATCGTCAGGCGACCGCTTGCCCGGTACGAGCCGGCGTTGGGACTGATGCTAGACAATTGATCACCTCCTCGATTTCAGGTTGCGTGCGGGCGAACACAACAGCACGCCACGGGCGTGCTCGAGTAAAATACTAGGTCCGGAATCGCGTCGCCAGATCACGCGAGAGAAGCGGTCAGGTCCGGGCCGCGCACCACCCTCCAACCACCGCGAGCAGCTCATGACCGACGACCCGACCACCACCGACGCCATCGTTCCGATCGCCACGCCGAAGGACGCCTGGCGGCCGACGCTCGACGCCGCCGCCTTTCGTGTGCTGTTCGAGCACGGCACCGAACGTCCATTCACCAGCCCGCTCAACGACGAGCATCGGACGGGAACATACGTCTGCGCAGCGTGCCATCTCCCGCTCTTCGCGACCTCGACCAAGTTCGACAGTGGCACCGGCTGGCCGAGCTTTTTCGACGCGATTCCGGGCCACATTGCGACGCGCCGGGACTTCTCCATGATCGTACCCCGCACCGAGTACCACTGTGCGCGGTGCGGTGGACATCAGGGCCACATCTTCCGCGACGGTCCGCGGCCGACCGGACAGCGCTACTGCAACAACGGCGTTGCGCTGCGCTTCGTGCCTGACGGCGAGCCGCTCCCCCCGCTGCGCGACCGGTAGCCCGATGTAGCGGCGGGCCCTCTGCGCCGCCGCGCTAGCGTCTACCACGGTGGAACGGTCGGGCCCGCCTTCGCCCTGACCAAGCGCTGCGGCTGGTCAGGCGACTGATCATGTGTATCCGGCCCGCATGGCCCGCGCCTTGCGCGTGTTCGGGCTCACGTTTGCGATCCCTTCCCGTCGACGTGGTTCGCCCCCGCCCCGCTGGTACAGTCCGTCCGGTGGCTTCGCCCGATGAAACAGCCGCTCGGCCGAGGCCGCAGCCTGTTGGGCGCGAATCACGTAGTCGTTCGCCGAGCGCCCAGTTCATTCAATCGACGCAGCCTCTGGCCGCGTTGCCGACTGGCACTCCGGGACCGCAAACCGGTCGTTTCAGGGAGGAAACCAACATGTCCAGAGTTCGTCGGCGCATCGCTGCCGGAGCCGCGCTCCACGAGGGGGGGGTCGCCCCGTGGCGCCGCCGCAGCGTGTCATCCAGCACGTCGCTCCTTGCCGGTACCGCCGTGCTCGCCGCGGCGGTACTCTGCCCCGCCTCAGCCGACGCGCAGGGGATCGGCTACACGATCACGCCGGCCGCCTCCTCGATCCGCTGGAATGAAGACATCGGGCTGAAGAATAGCTATCTGTGGGGCGGCAAGCTGGCGTTGGACTTCGAGCGTTTCCTTTCGCTGCAGGGCTACTATCTGACGAATTCCGGCGTCCGCAGCACGGCCGAGAACCTCGACCTGCCCGACTTCGCCGCCGAGGCACTCGAGGCGCAGCGAACCGACCTGCGGCATTACGGCGCAAACGTCGTCGTCAGGCTCGGTACGGGAACGGTCATCCCGTTTCTGCAGGCGGGAGGCGGCATTCTCGAAGCGCGCCCCGACGGCGGACAGGACCGGTCGCGTCAGATCACACTCAACGCCGGCGGCGGCCTCAGCTTCCGCTTCCTCGGCGCGGCGAGCCTCGATCTGTGGGCCGAGGATCTGGCGGTGCGGTTCGATCGCAATCAGCTCTTCCCGGTGACCGATCCCGCGCTCCCCGCCGATCCCGACGCGGACCGCATTCGTCACAACCTCGTGCTCGGCGCGGGGCTGTCCATTCCGCTCGGTCAGACAGCGCGCGAGCGCGCATCCGACCGTGGGCCGAACCAACTGTATCAGTGGGGACTGTCGGGCGCCTCGTTCGCCGTCGAGCCGTTCGTCGGCCGCATGTACTTCGACGACGAAACCGGACTCGCGAATCAGGATCTCGCCGGCGCGCGCGGCGGGGTCGACTTCGGACGCTTCGTCGGGCTGCGCGGTTTCTACTGGCGTGGTGTGAACGGAGATTTCGATGCCGTGGAGGGAGTGGAGAGCTGGGGCGGCGAAGCGCAGTTCCGCCTCAACTCCGGTCCGGGGCTCACCCCCTTCCTCCTAGCCGGTGCGGCGCGGCTCAATTTCCGCGATTCGTTTGCCGCGCCCGACGATGTGGTGCCTGACGACCAGACCAGCCTGATCCTCGGTGGCGGTCTCTCGTTCGGGTTATCGGAGCGCTTCTCGGCCAACGTCGCCGCCCGCAACTACCTCTATTCGCAGGGCGATCTGGATGACGTGTCGCGCCCGAGCGACCTGACGAACAATTGGATGGTCACGGCCGGCCTGCGCGTGAGCCTGTTCGGCCGGTCGGGTCAGGCGGCGTCACGTGACGTGGCGGAGCGGCGCACCGAGCGCGAACGCGAGCTCCAGGAGCTGCGCGACGAACTCGACGAGCGCCGCGACGACCCGAACATGCGCGACGATCGCCAGCGCCGCGACGATCGCCAGCGCCGCGATGATCGCGACGATCGCGACGTGCGCGAGCGCCGCGTCGAGCGCGACGATCGCGACGTGCGCGAGCGCCGAGTGGCCATGGACGACGAGCGCCGCGCCGAGACGGAGTTGCGGGAGTTGCGGGAGCTGCGGGCGCGTCGTGATCGGATGATGGATCGCGGGCCCGTCGCCGACACCATCCGGATGCTGCGTGACAGCATCGACCGGATGATGAACATGGGTGAGATGCGCGCGATGCGTGAGGGACGCGCCATGATGCCGGGTCGTGAGGGACGCGCCATGATGCCCGGTCGTGAGGCAGACCGCGTCTATCAGAGCGGACAGACGATGACGATCCCCGTTCCGACCGAAGGGGAGTTCTATGTCCGCTATGGACCCGGAGCTGGCTCGGCCCGCCCCGGCACCGATTCCATCATGCGATCGTCCGAGGGGATCCCGTCAGGCGATCTGCGCGAGATGATCCGGATGTTGTTGCGTGAGGAGCTCAGCCGCTCCGGGATGCCGCCGTCAGGCTACGCGCCGATGCCGTACGCGCCGATGCCGTACACGCTGCCGCCGTATGCCCCATATCCCTCGCCGTACCCGGCCCCGGCGGCGCCCCAGATGGCGCCGCAACAGCCGATGCAGCCGATGCAGCAGCAGCAGCCGCAGCAGCCCATGCCACGGCAGCAGCAGCCGGCCCCTCGGCAGCAGCAACAGCAGCAACAGCAGCCACAGCAGCCGATGCAGCCGCAGCCGCCGATGCCGCCGCAACAGCCGATGCAGCCACAGCAGCCGATGCGGCAGCAGGGTCCGCCCATCGTCGTGATGCAGGGGCAGCCCGGTCTGACGGAGCGGCAGGTCGACTCGATCGTGACGATGCGCACGATGCGGCTTCGCGACTCGATTCAGCGCGTGATGCGCGACAGCGCAACGCGGAGTCGCGCCGAGATCGACCGGATGGTGGCGGAGCGGGTACGCGAGGAGATGAATCGCCGCAATGCAGTCGCCCAGCCCCCTCAGCAGGTCTACGTCGACACGTCGGTGATCATGGTGGACGACGGCCGTCGGCAGCCCGGGTTGACCTGGCAGCCGCAGTCGGTGTTCGCCTACAGTGGCGTCGGCTCAGGCATCCAGGGACTGCTCGGCGCCCGCGTCGACCTCGGACCGATTACGCGGACCTTCGAGGCCCTGCACTTCTTTCCCGAATTGGCGTTCGGCTTCGGCGGCGGTGGCCGCACGACGATGCTCACAGGAAATCTGCAGTATGCCTTCCCCTCGTTGAGCATCGGGTCACTGCCGCCCATCCGGCCGCATGTGAACACCGGGGTCGGATTGCTCAACTTCGGCGATCCGATCGATGGCCGTGACGGACTGGACGCGGTGATCAATGTCGGGTACGGAGCCTCGGTGTCGCTCTGGCGCACCGGCGGCCGGGTCGCTCGCCCCGAGTTGTTCGTCGAGCATCAGGGCGTCGATCTCTTCGGCCTCAACCGCCTGCTTGTCGGTCTCCAGTGGGGGCTGTGATCGGGCGGTGACAACGCCGCACCAAACGAATCGAGGGAGGCGCGGGTGGGCCTCCCTCGATCGCGTCAGGCACCCTCGCCGGGCTCCGGACGACGGCCGGCACCCGGCGCGCCTGACGACGGCAGCCGCGCGGCACAGTGTGCGATGGCACCGCGAATGGTATCGATGAACCGATCGTGCGCGGACTGTGCGGCGCCGACCGTGCGCACGGCGCCCGATGCGGCGTCCGACGGTCCGAACAACGCGGCCAGCACCTCCTGCAGATAGGCACCCAGCTCCGCGGCCGAGGTGAAGGTCCGCGCCGTGTCCAACACACCGACCCCCTCGAGTTCGACCAGGACCTCGTCGTCGGGACCGCCATAGAATGAGATCGCGAGCCAGCGGTGCCGCGCCGGCAGCGGCGGGATGGCCGCCCCATCCCTCATGCGGGTACGCCGCGCTCGACCACCGGCCGCGCCTCGTCAGGCCCCGCGGCCGTGGCCGAGACGCCGCGCCGGCGGTCGGTGCGCCCCCGCCACCACTTGGGCAGCCAGAGAATGAAGCCTGTGATCGGGAACGACGCGCCGAGCAGACAGACGACGAAGGCGACGATCCGCGACGGCATCCCCCAGATCGAGCCGACGTGCACCGGGTAGAACGTGCGCCTGACGCGAACGCCCAGGCTCGCCTCGCTGAACCGATCGTGACGCAGCAGCGCGCCCGTCGCGCGATCGAAGTACACGGCGTCGGTGGCGCGGTTGTGCACGGCGGTGACCGGAAGCGCGGTCACGGCCACGGCGCCCACGGCGGTCGAGGGAAGGCGAACGGTATAGAACTCCGCCGGTCCGATGATCATCCGCGCGTGCGTCAAGGCCTGATCGAGCGTTCCGCGGACGCCGTCGCTTGGCGCGGCGGACTCAGGCGCCGACGGCGCCTTGGCCGAGCGAGTGACCGTGTAGATGCCGTCGTTGAACCACTCGAACGACCAGGCCAGTCCGGTGAACGCGAGCACGAACAGCACCGGAGCGGTGTAGATGCCGAGCACCACATGCAGATCGTGATTGCGCCGCTTCCACCGGGTCCCGCGCGCGACCAGCGCCGTGACCGTCGCGCGCGCACGGAGCTTCGCGCGATTCCGCGGCCACCAGATGATCACCCCTGACACCAGAATCACCAGGAAGAGCAGCGTCGACACGCCGACGATCATCTTGCCGACGTCTCCGGCGAGCATCCACCGGTGCAGCCCGAACGCGGCCGTAAAGAACGGCGGGCGCGTGATGCCCGTAGCGAGGACGGTTCCCGTGTACGGGTCGACGAAGGCACGCTCGCGGCCATCCAGCAGTTCGTACGGGCGCGTCGGATCCTGACGAACGGTCACGCTCGTGACTTCGGCGCCGGGGACGGCCTGCCGCACCGCCGCCGCGGCCGCCTCGAGGGTGACACGCCGCGCACCCACCGCGACCTCGTACCGCTCGGGGTGCAGCGCCTGAATGATCTCGTCCTCGAAGACGAGAATCGCGCCGGTGAGGCAGACGACGGTCAGCACCAGTCCGGTGGCGAGCCCGATCCACCGGTGAGCCTTGAGGGCGAGCGTCCTGAGCGGCATCGCGATCAGATGAGGATGGCGACGTGCCGAGTCGCGCGGACACGCAGGCGCCCCCGGCCTCGACACCCCAATACAGCGAGTTGAGACCGATTCTCAACTCGCTGCGAAGTTATGTCCAATTCCGATTGTGTCAATCGGAATTGTTGGGCTCGGCGATGTCGCCGTCGGCACCATCGTCGGGATCGGTGTCGAGCGCGTGGCTCGGGATGAGCGCCGTGTCCCAGACCCCGATCGACTTGTCGGCGTAGGCGCCCCCTTCCTCGTCGCACCGCTCGACCAGGAGCGCCATCGGCGGCGGGAAGTCGAACGGCGCGCGCTCGAGATTCAGCGGGCGCCAGTCCCCGTCGGTGATGTCATCGTTGGCCGAGAGCTCGGTGAACGTGGTCGTCATCAGGTACCGCGCGCCGCTTGCGCGAATCGACCCGAGCGCTCGCCGGATGTTGGCGAGGGAGAGATGGACGAGCCCATCGCGGCAGAAGATGGCGTCGGCCTCCGGCAGCGACCCCGAGGTGAGGTCGACGCGGACGAAGCGACGGCTCCCGAGCCCGTCCTCGGCCTCCCACTCGTACGCGCGCCGGTTTCGCACTACGATCTCCTCGACGATGTCCCCGCCGAGGTAGTCGATCGCGCCGAGGTCGACGTGCCGCATCCAGTGGAAGTCGCCGCAGGGGACGTCGAGCAGGCGCTGCACGCCGAGTGAGCGGAGGAGCGCCGGCAGTGCCTCACGCAGCGCTGCGGTGGCGTCGAGGCTGGATCCTGTTCCCGACCGCGACTCCGGCCCCGCCCACAGATCGGTGTCGTAGATGCGCGTGAAGCGGGCAGGGAGATCGAGATCCGCGAACGACCCGGCCTGCTCTGCGAATCGTCGCTGCGCCGTCACCTCGGGACGTGGCTGCTTGGACATCGAACCCGGCCTCCATGTCGGCGTGTCGGCCCGGGCGCCGAGGGCGGGCGCCACCGGTCAACCGATGATCCGTC
>JBBQHX010000151.1:0-8813 GCA_038324385.1 Gemmatimonadales bacterium
CTGTCGAACGTGCTCGCGAACGCGTTCAAGTTCACGCCGGACGGCGGCACGGTGCGCGTGAGCGTCACCCGCACCGAGGACGCGGCGCGGATCGCCGTAAACGACAACGGCCCCGGGATCCCGGCCACCGAAGTCGGACTCGTCTTCGACCGCTTCCATCGGGCCGCCTCGACCGCCGGCGCGCACCCGGGCACCGGCATCGGGCTGGCGCTGGCCCGCGAGCTGGTGGTGCTGCACGGCGGGGCGATCACCGTCGAGAGCGAAGAGGGGTTCGGGAGCACGTTCGTCGTCACGCTCCCCACGGGGAGCGCGCACCTGCTGCCGGCGCAGATCGTCGACGACGGCGCCGCGGCCCCGTGGACCCCGCGCGCGGCGCCATCGCTCGCCGCCGCGGCGCCGGCGCTCGGCGATCCCGCGCTCGCGCCCGTGGTGGGCGCAGCGGACGACGACGACGTCACGACGGTGCTCGTCGTGGACGACAACGCGGAGGTGCGCGCCTACGTGGCGCGGCACCTCGCGCCGCCCTACCGGGTGCTGGAGGCGGCCGACGGGCAGGAGGGGCTCGAGCTCGCGCGCCGGCACCTGCCCGATCTCGTCCTCTCGGACGTCATGATGCCGGTGATGGACGGCTACGCGCTCTGTCGCGCACTGAAGGCGGATCCGGACACCGACTTCGTGCCCGTCATCCTGCTCACGGCGCGGGCCGAGGCCGAGGACCGGCTCACCGGGCTGACAGAGCAGGCGGACGACTACCTGACGAAGCCGTTCGACGTGCGCGAACTGCGCGCGCGCATCGCAAACGTCATTGCGACGCGCCGGCGGCTGCGCGAGCGGTACTCGGGGACCCTCGCACGCGCGTCGTTCAATCCGGTGGCGACCGACCTCGTGCCGGCGGACCGACGCCTGCTCGAACAGGTGCGCGCGGCGATCGAGGCCAATCTCGGTGACGAGGACTTCACCGTCGAGCGGCTCGCGGGCTTGGTCGCGCAGAGTCGCGGCCACCTGCACCGCCGGCTGCGCGACCTCGCCGGGGAGAGCCCGTCCGACGTCATCCGGCGGATGCGGTTGGAGCGCGCGGCGCAGATGCTGGACGCCGGCGCGGGCTCGGTCGCTGAGGTCGCGTACGCGGTGGGCTTCCGGAGCGTCGCACACTTCTCGAACGCCTTCCAGGCGATCCACGGCACGCGCCCGTCGGCCTGGCGCCGGCGCTCGCTCGCCGCGCAGGCGACGTACCCGGCGCCCCCGGTGCCCGCGCCCGGCAGCCGCACCGTCTAACGGGTCCACCCGGCCGCGTCCGGGCCCGGATCGCTGAGGTGGGCGCATGCGTCCACGTCGCAGGTCGTTGCGTCCGCGTCACATGTGACGTACGTGCAACGATCCGCGACGTGGACGCTCGGCTCTCCGGGGCGGCCGGGAGCATGGTGGTGGCGTCTCCGTGGTCGCTCCATCCTCCCACCCCAGCTTCGCATGCCTCGTTCTCCCCGGCGCACGTCGCAACGGCAGAAACGTGAGGCCGGAGACCCCCGTGAGGCCGGAGACCCCATGGACGTGCGCCCGCTGACGGTCCTGCTCGCGGACGGGGAGCCGGACATGCGGCTCTACCTGCGCAGTTGCCTGCGCGGCCTGACACCGCCGCTCGCACGCGTCGTCGAGGCCGCCGACGGGCTCGACGCGCTGCATCTGACCCGGTCCGGCGGCATCGACGTCGTGATCGCCGCCGCGGCGCTCCCGGGCCTCGACGGACACCGCCTGCGTCGGGCCATCCGGGACGACGCGGCCCTCGCCCCCGTCGTCGTGCTGCTCCTCGATGCGGATGCCTCCGCCGGGGAGCGCGCGGCGGACGGCGTGCTCGCCGGCCCGTTCAACGGCCGCCGGCTGCTCGGGGCGCTCGCCGCCGCCGCCCTGACGGCGCAGCGCGAGCCCAGGATTGCGGGTGCGCCGGGGCACCCCGTGCCAGTACCATGACCGCCCCACCGGTCGAGGAGGACGCCATGCAGTTGCAGATAGCCCCAGCGCCCGAGCGGGGCGCCATGGAGTTGCACGACGAGTTGCAGTCGACGCTCGGCACGGCGTACGTCCTCGCCCGCGAGCTCGGCGGCGGGGGGATGAGCCGCGTCTTCGTCGCCCGAGAGGCTGCCCTCGACCGCGACGTCGTCGTCAAGGTCCTCCCACCGGACCTCATCGCGGACGTCAGCGTCGACCGCTTCAGGCGCGAGATCAAGATCGCCGCCCAGCTCCAGCACCCGCACATCGTGCCCGTGCTGAGCGCCGGACAGATCCGCGCCGGGTCGGCGAGCGGGACCGTTCCATTCTACATCATGCCGTACGTCCACGGCGAGTCGCTGCGGGCGCGGCTCGACCGGCTCGGCGCGCTGCCGATCCCCGATACGGTGTCGATCCTCCGCGACGTGGCAAAGGCGCTCACCTACGCGCACGAGTGCGGCGTCGCACACCGCGACATCAAGCCCGACAACGTCCTCCTCTCCGGCGGCTCCGCCGTCGTCACCGACTTCGGCGTGGCCAAGGCGCTCTCCAGCGCCCGACGCGAGCAGATGGGGACGCTGACGTCGATCGGCAGCTCGTCGGGCACGCCCGCCTACATGGCGCCCGAGCAGGCGGCGGCCGACCCGAGCACCGACCATCGCGCCGACATCTATGCCTTCGGTTGCATGGCCTACGAGCTGCTCGCCGGCCGGCCGCCCTTTACGGCCTCCTCGCTGCAGAAGCTCCTCGCCGCGCACCTGGTCGAGCCGCCGCGGGCGATCCAGGAGCTGCGCCCCGACACGCCGCCGCTCCTCGCCGAGCTGGTGATGCGCTGCCTCGGCAAGGAGGCCAACGATCGCCCGCAGTCGGCGGCCGACCTCGTGCGCGTGCTCGACGGCGTGCGGACGACGAGCGAGCCGAACCCGGCCGCCCCCGCGGTGCTCCTCGCCGGTCGGCGGCGGCTCGGACAGGCGCTCGCGCTCTACCTCGTGGCGTTCGCGTCGGTCGCGATCCTCGCCCGGGCAGCGATCGTCGTCATCGGCCTGCCCGGCTGGGTGCTGCCGGGCGCGCTCCTCGTAATGGGGCTCGGGCTCCCCGTCATCCTCTTCACGGCCTACGTTCACGCGGCGTCGCACCAGGCCGTCACGCACACGCCGCGGCTGACGCCGAGCGGCGGCGCCGCGCCGTGGGGCACGATGCCGAACATCGCCATTCGGCTGCGACCGTACCTGAGCTGGCGGCGTACGGCGCTCTCTGGGGTCGCCGCCCTCACCGCCTTCGTGGCCCTGGTCGGCGGCTGGATGGAGCTGCGCGCCCTCGGTATCGGGCCCCCGGCCTCGCTGTTCGCCGCCGGCCGCCTCGCCGCACGCGACCGGCTCGTCGTCACCGACTTCCGCGTCCACGGCGCCGACTCGTCGCTGGCGAGCGTCGTGAGCGAGGTGGTGCGCATGGAGCTCGGGCAGTCGGGCGTGATCTCCGTCGTTCCCCCGACCGCCATCGCGGCGGCGCTGCGCCTCATGCAGCGCCCGGCGGCGAGCCGCGTCAATCTCGCGCTCGGGCGCGAGGTGGCGCAGCGCGAGGGGGCGAAGGCCGTGGTCGACGGCGACGTGACGCCGCTCGGCGCGGGGTTCGTCGTGACGCTGCGGCTCGTGACGGCCGACTCGGGAATCCAGCTGGCGTCGTTCAATGGAACCGCCGACACACCGCGCGACCTGCTGCCGACGCTCGAGAAATTGACTCGGGCGCTGCGGGGGAAGATCGGAGAGTCGCTCCGGCGCGTGCACGCCGATCCGCCGCTCGCGCAGGTGACGACGTCGTCGCTCGAGGCGCTGCGCCACTACGCGGACGGCGTGCGGGCCAACAACGTCGACGCCGACTTCGGCCGGGCGATCGCGCTGCTCGAGGCAGCAGTGGCGATCGACACGAGCTTCGCGATGGGCTGGCGCAAGCTCGGCGTCGCCTACGCGAACGCCAGGTTCCCGGTGGCGAAGCGGGACTCGGCCCTCGCCCGGGCGTATCGATTCCGCGACCGGCTGACCCAGCGGGAGGCGCTGCTCGCGACGGCATACTACTTCTCGGGCGGGCCGGGGCGCGACCGGCAGCGCGCCCTCCACGCGTACGAGGCGTTGCTGGCCCGCGACCCCACCGACCCGGTGGCGACGAACAACATCGCGATGATCTACCGCGACCGGCGCGACTGGACGCGTGCCGCCGAGTTCTACCGGAGGGCCATCGCCGCCGACTCGGTCTCGATCATCTCGTACGATGGGCTCTTCCGCGTCCAGCTGGCGCAGGGAACGCTCCATCAGGCGGAGCGGACGCTCGCGACCATCCGCCGCCGCTTCCCAGGCGTCGAGTCCGTGAACAACACCGAGAGCCAGTTCTGGTACGCGCACGGGCGGCTGGACTCCGCGGTCACCGCCGCGCAGCGGGGGCGCCGCGCCCGCGAGCTGCAGACGCAGGCCACTGGCGCGTACTTCCTCGCCTCGCTCGAGCGCGTACAGGGCCACCTGGCCGAGGGCCGGCGAGCCGCCGCCGCCGGACGCGCGGCGGACGCCGCGCGCGGCGCCCCGGTGCCGGCGCTCGCCGACTCGCTGGACGCGGCACTGGAGGACGTCTGGTTTCGTCAGGATAGCCCGCGCGCCGTCGAGCGCCTGACGGCGGCGCTCGCGAGCGTACCGCTCGGGGCGCTGGCGGTGGAGCAGCGCGACTACTTCCGCATCGCGCGCGTGTTCGCTCTCGCCGGCCGTCCCGACCGCGCGCGAGCGTTCCTCCGCCAGTACGACGCCGAGGTGCGCGACACGTCGGTGCGGCGCTGGGAAGAGCCATTCCGCCGCGCGGCGCTCGCCGAGATCGCCCTGGCCGAGTTCCGGCCGCTCGACGCGATAGAGGAGCTACGGAAGAGCGACGCGCGATCCGACGGTGCGGTGCCAAGCTGCGCCCGGTGCATCCACGCGGCGCTCGGCCGCGCCTACGACCTCTCCGGGATGCGCGACTCGGCGGTGGCGTCGTTCGAGCGCTACCTCGCGACGCGGGATTTGCTTCCGCGGCGGCCCGAGGGCGATCCACTCTACCTCGCGGGCGTACACAAGCGGCTCGGTGAGCTGTATGAGGAGGCGGGTGATCGCCAGCGGGCGGCCAGCCACTACTCGACGTTCGTCGAGCTGTGGGAGACTGCGGACCCCGAGCTCCAGCCCCTCGTGCAGGACGTGAAGCGTCGGCTGGCGCGGCTGACGGACATGAAGCAGCGTTGAGAGGCGACGGACATTCGCGACGCGGCTGCCATCGACACTCTGGGATCCCATGCCCTCGAATGCGAGCTCGGCGGCGGGGAGACAAGTCACACGTGCGTCGCTGACGAGACGGCGCTCGGGCGACGGCGGTGGTGAAGTCGCTGCCTGCGGAGCTGGCGGGGGCGTGCTCGGTCCCGACGACTGGGCTCCTGCCGGCCGACTCAGCTGCGGCGAGGCCGCAACGAGGAGGGGCGAGCCGTCGCAGGGGGCGTGCCTCCCGCGGACGTGGCTTCCAACGAACATCAATGGGACCGTTGAGACCGCCAAGAGGACTCGGCGTCCCTTGGCCGACCAGATTCCCGCGGCGGGGCGGCAGCGGGGCCCATGACCCCGACACAAGGCTCACCGTTTGTCCGTTTTCGGGGTCGACCGCCGGTTGAGAGTGGGATCACAGATATAGTTATACCGCCACTCCTCCCAGGCCGTATGTCCCGGGAACGTCCGCTTCGCACAGGAGCTGCCTGACGACTTCCCGCTCGCCCCGCGTGAGGCGGTGGCGGGGACGGACGCACGGACCTTCGCGCGTGAGACCCTGCAGATGACGCAGGCGGAGTTCTTGGCCGCCTGCAATCGCTCACCGCTGAGCGCGCAGCCGCGGGGGCTGACGCGCAACACGCCGGCGCCGGCGCGGAAGGGCTTGAGCACGTTGCGCGTGAGGCAGATCAGATCCCCCTCCGCGCTCATCTTGGCGAGCCCGCGCACCCCGAAGCGGCCGGAGCCGCACCGCTCCTTCACCTGCCCGAACACCGGCTCCCCGCAGTGCATTCATTGCGGTACGCGCGGGTGCAGGCTTATCCGAAGATGTCCCGCCGTGCCGCACGCGAGATCGCGAGCACCGCGGGGTGCGTGAGCTTCCGCTCGGCGGTGATCGCGTAGAACCGTTCGCGCACCGCGTCGATTCGCCCGACGACGCGCACCGCGTACTGGCGCCGGATCTCACGCTCGAGCACCGCGGGCGCCGCGAAAAGGCCGAGCCCGCGCTGCCCGAACACCTTGAGCACCCCGCTGTCCTCGATCTCGGCAACCACGAGCGGATGCACCCCCTGCTGCGCGAACCACGCGTCGAGCGATCGGCGCAACGTGCTGTTGTCCGTCGGCACCAGGAAGGGAGCGCCGTCCAGCGAGTGCGGAAAGCGGCGGCGATGCGCCGCGGCAAGATCGGGGGCGCCGAAGATGGTGATACCGCTCTCGCCGAGCAGGTGGCTGTGCGCTTTCACCCGAACCGTCGCGGGCACGGGCGCGTCGGACAGCACCAGGTCCAGCGCGTGGATCGCGAGGTCGGCGAGCAGTCGCTCCGGCTTGTCTTCCCGCAGCACCAGGCGGATCTGCTCCGTCATCCCCTGCGCTGGCTCGAGCAGCCGGTACGTGAGCAGCTTCGGCAGCGCGTCCACCACTCCCACGGTGAGTCGCGAGGGTCGCCCGACGGAGCGTCCGGCGAGCGTCTCCTGGAGCTCCCGCCCCGTGGTGAAGATCTCGTCGGCATACCGGAACACCACGCGCCCGGTTTCGGTCAGCGTGAGCGTGCGGCCGGAGCGGCTGAACAACCGTTCGCCCAGCGAGAGCTCTAGGGTTCGCAGCTGAGCGCTGATCCCCGGCTGGGTGAGGTGCAGCTCCTCCGTCGCCCGCGCGATGCTGCCGAGTCGCGCGACCGTCCAGAAGTAGCGGAGGTGGTGGTAGTTGAGTGGAATCATCGGAAGGTGAGCGCGATATATAATTTTTATCGATCGTAACAAAACATTGTATTTGTGCTGCGCGGACGAAAGGCCTTAGACTCACGCCACCAGCTCACCCTTGCGGAGATGACCATGACACGCAGCAGCCGGTCCGACGACGCCGCCACCGCCACCACCATCTCACGCCGCACCCTGCTCGGGCGTCTCGCCCTCGCGGGCGCCGGCGGGGTGGTCGCCAGTGCCCTCCCGACCAGCTCCCTCCTTGCGGCGGTGGAGGATGGCGAGTCCTTGGCGACCATCGACTCCGGCTTCGCGCTGCCGCAAGTTGACACGCCGGCCGAGGCGCTGCGCGAGCTCGCCGCCGGCAACCGTCGTTTCGTGGACGGCCAGCCGGTGGGGCCGAACCGCACCCTGGCGCGGCTCAGAGAAGTTGCACCGAAGCAGCTTCCTTTCGCCGCGATCCTCGCCTGCGCCGACTCGCGCGTGCCGGTGGAGCTCCTCTTCGACCAGGGCTTCGGCGACTTATTCGTCTGCCGCGCCGCGGGGAACATCGTCACCCCCGAGATGGTGGCGAGCCTCGAGTTCGGGACGCTGGTCCTCGGGTCGAAGACGCTGCTCGTTCTCGGCCACAGCTCCTGCGGCGCGGTGCAGGCGACGATCGCCGGTGACGCGGTGCCCGGACAGATCAGCACGCTGTACCAGCACATCCAGCCTGCCGTCGACCGGGTGGCCGCCCAGTCGCCGGAGGGGAAGGCGGAGACCGAGGCGGTGGCCCACGAGAACGTGCGGATGCAGGCGCAGCTCCTCGCCCGCTCGTCCCCGGTGCTCGCCGGCCTCGTAAAGGAGGGGAAGCTCACGATCGCCGGTGGCATGTTCGACCTTCCGTCGGGCCGCGTCACAATGCTCGGCTGAGCCATGCGCCGTTCCCTCCCGCTCGCGCTGCTCCTCGCCGTCGCGTCCGTGTCCACCGGGGAGGCGCAGGCACGAACCACCGTCGCGAACCAGAATGCCTGGCTTGGCTACCTCGGTGATCATGCCCTGTCGCCGGGCTCGCGAACGAGCGTCCACCTGGAATTACAGGTTCGACGGGGTGACCTCGGCGCGGACTGGCAGCAGCTGCTCCTGCGCGCCGGACTCACGCGTACCCTCAGCCCCGGTGTGCGCGCCACCGGAGGCTATGCGTTCGTACGCACGCACCCGTATGGGGAGGCACCGGTGCGTGCGACGTTCCCCGAGCACCGCACGTGGCAGCAGCTCACGTTGGGGCACGGTGCCGGCCCCCTGTCCATGTCGCACCGCTACCGGCTGGAGCAGCGGTGGCTCGGCATGATGAACCTCGCTGAGCCCACTCAGGTGGCGAGCTGGCGGTACGCCAACCGCTTTCGGTACATGGCACGCGTGTCGATTCCGGTGGCCGGCCAGGCGAACCGTGCGGGCCACACCTACCTCGCGGGCTCGGGCGAGCTGTTGACGAGCTTCGGCCGCGACGTGCAGCTCAACGTGTTCGACCAGAGCCGCCTTGCCGCCGCCGTAGGCAGGCACATCACGCCGTCACTGCGCGTTGAGGTGGGATATCTGCAGCAGTACATCCTCAAGAGGAGCGGGCGCGACGCCGAGCGCAATCATACCGTGCAGCTCGCCATCCTGTCGTCGGCGGCGCTTCCGTTCTGACCGCGGGGCCAGCGGCTGAAACGCGGAAGACGTCGGGCGCTTCGAGGCGGCGCTCGGCGACGCGACGTCGCTCGAGGCGCTACGCACCGATGTCCGCGAAACCCGAGAGCGCGACATCGCGCGGTTCCCGACCCTGGTGCTGATGTCGTCGGATGGGCCGGGGCTCGTGCTCGTGGGATATCGCCCGTATGAC
>JBBQHX010000152.1:0-8781 GCA_038324385.1 Gemmatimonadales bacterium
CACACCCCCCCGCGCCCCTGGGTATAACGGGGCCCCGCGGCGGCGCCGGTAGGTCCGCCCTGAATCTGCGGCCAGTTTTTCGGGGGGGGTGTTTCGTGGGGTGGGGGTGGGGCCTGGGGGGGGCCGCGCACACGCTCGGCAGCGTGATCGCGATCGCCGTGCTCACCTACTTCCACATCGTCATCGGCGAGATGGTCCCCAAATCGCTCGCGCTGAGCTACGCGGAGGGGACGGTGCTCAAGGTCGCGCCGCTGATGCGCGGCATCCAGTTCCTGACCTTCCCGCTGGTGCTGGTGCTCAACGGGATCGGCACGGGTGTGCTCCGGCTATTCGGGCTGCGTCGGGAGGGGGGGATGGAGGAGTTCCGCACGGCCGAGGAGCTCGCGTTCATCGTGCAGGAGAGCCAGGCCGGCGGGCTGCTGCGCCACGACGCCGCCGACGTCGTGCAGGAGCTGCTCGAGTTCGGCGATCTGACCGCGTACGAAGTGATGGTCCCCCGCGTCCACATCACCGGCATCCCGCTTGGCGCCTCACGCGCCGAGGTGCTGGAGCTGCTCGTCGAGGACCCGCACACGCGGTATCCCGTCTACGACGGCACCATCGACACCGTCGTCGGGCTGCTGCACGTGAAGGACATGCTACGCCGCCTCGGCGAGGACGACGTGGTCACCGCGGCCGCGGTGCGCCCGGTCCCGTTCGTCCCCGAGACCGCGACCACCGAAGAGGTGCTGGCGGCGATGCACCGCACCCGTTCGCAGCTCGCGATCGTGATGGACGAGCACGGCGGCACGGCGGGGATGGTCACGATCGAGGACCTGTTCGAGGAGGTCGTCGGCGAGATCGGCGAGAGCCCCGAGGATGGCGACACGCCACCGGCCGACGCCCACGGCCGCGTGCGTCTGGTCGGAACGACGCGCATCGACGAGGCCGGGGACGCGCTGGGCGTGGTACTGGAGCACGACGAAGTGAGCACGATCAGCGGGCTGGTGCTCTCCCTGCTCGGCCAACCGCCTTCCGTCGGCGACGTAGTCACGTATGACGGGGTGCGGTTCGAGGTCGTGGAGGTGGAGGGGCACGGGGTGGCCGAGGTGTCGGCGGAGCTGGCCCCCGACGGGGCGATGCGGCGGGACGCGGACGACGAGTAGAGGGGGCGACACGGGTCCGTATCGGCCATCTGGCCCGTTGGCGAGGACATCGGGGGCCGCGTGTACGTTGGGGGATTCGCCGTGGTCGCCGGCGCACTGGTCGCGACCTCGATCGGGGGGATGAGCCGGCGATGGTCAACCTGATGTGCGGCGAGGAGCCGCTGACGGTCGCGTACGCGCGGGTGCGCCCGCAGTTCAGTGCGGCCGGGTGGTCGCCTCGCCGGCCGCGAGCCGGCGGGCCACGGCGGCGCTGGCGGCCCGTTCTACTCCCAACTCGGCGAGAATGTCGTGCATCTGCGCAAGGTGCCGCCGCTCGTGCCCGACGAGCATCTGAAGGCACTCGCCGAGTGAGAGCGTGACGAGGCGGCTGAGCGGCGAGGTGATCCGCACCGCCTGCAGGTCGGCGAAGGCTGCGCCCTCGATCAGCGCGATGAGCTGCTGCTGGATCGCGCGGAACTGATCCACCACGTCGTCGCCCGGGGGCGGGGGGACGAACGGACCGCGCGCCCGGATGCGGATGTTGCGACCGTTGGGCCCGCTCATGTGGATGAAGAGCCGGCCGAACCAGGACGGGCGGTACTCGCCGTCGCGCGGGGCGCCGGTGGTGGAGGCGCGGCTGTCCCACTGGGCCAGCGCGGCCCGTACCCGCGGGTGATAGGCGTGGCCGATCGCGACCAGATGCGCGAGACAGTCGGCGACGCTCCACCGGTCGGGCCCCGGCCGCCGCCGCACCGTCGCGGCATCGAGCGAGTCGACCAGGGTCTCGATCTCGTCGAGAACGGCGTCCGCGTCGACGTGGAGGGCGGCGAGATGATCGGTGGCGGAGCGAGGGCGGACGCTCATGACGGTGCCTCCTGACGGGTGCCTCGCGCCGGTCCATCCGGCGCGTGTCCACGAGATCTCCGAGGTCCGGCGGCGGCCGACATGCGCCGAATCTACCATGCTGCCGGCAGGGAGGCGACGCGGGGCGCTGGGGATCAGATCGTCCACTGGTCGCGGACGATCCCGACCAGCCACCACCGTCCCGCCTCGCGAGTGTAGACGAGTCGCAGGCTCCCCCAGTCCATCCCGCCGTAGCGCTCCGAGCCTTCGAGGTGGTACTCGATGAAGGTCGAGTCGGAGCCGGGAAAGGCCTTCGCGATGTTGATCAGTGTGTTGCCGACCCCGATGATCTCGCCCGGAATCCCGCGCCGCCCGTCGGTGTAGCCGCGATCGTAGATCCAGCGCTCGTAGTAGTTCTGGAAGTCGAGCACGATCGGGTCGCCGGTGCCGTCGGCGGTACCCCACCGGCGTGGCGTGGTGTCGGCGGGGAGGGTCGCGACGGCGGCGGCGGCGATGCGGGGCGCTTCGGTGGTGTCGACGTAGCCGTAGGGCGCGAACGTCAGCCCCCGCGTCGGGTGGACGAGCGCGGCGACGGCGGTCCATCGCTCGTCGCGGATCGCGGCGAGGGTAGAATCGGCCAGCCGCGCGAGGTCGATCGAATCGGGGACGCCGGTCGCCGGCGGGGCGTAGAGCACGACGGCGATCGAATCGCCACGGGAGGCGGCGTCCGGCTGGGGCGGGACGAGCGCGGCCGGCGTGTTTCGCCGCGTCGGGCGCGTGGTGTCGGCCGCGACCTCGGGCTCTGGCGGCGCGCAGCCGACCACGACGAGCACCGCCGCCACCAGAGCCCCGCGGCCCGCGGCCGCGACCCCTCGGCGAGCGGGCGGACCGGCGGGCAGGGCAGGGAGAACGGGCGGCATCGGGTGGCGGTCGGGGAGTGAGTTGAACGGGCACGACCTCGACCCCACCAGCTGGGACGAGTCTCCGAACGACGGGCTCTCAGGGAACGCCACCGCCGGGACCCAGCTGATGGGGCCGAGGAAAATTATACACCCGATCCCCTTCGAGGATGCCGCGCGCGCGTCACCGCTGGACCGCTGGCCCGCTAGCGGCGGTCGGCCGCTTTGAGGCCAAGCGCGCCATTCGCCCATCGAATCAGCGGCAGCAGGGCGCGCATGGCCCGCTCGAGCTGGTCGGGGAGCGCGGCCGAGGCGAGCGCACGGTCGGCGATGGGCTGCCAGGCGGTGAATGAGCGGAAGCGCAGCAACTCCGCGCCCGGCGCATCGACGGCGACGCCGCGCGGCGTCCGCACGAGCATCCGCTCGCGATCGAGCTCGCCGAACTCGCGCCGGAAGGGCGCGGCGCCGAGGACGGCGCGCAGCGCGTCGGGATCCTCGGCGATTTCGACGCGGAGCAGCTTCAGCGTCGGTGTGGGCGGCATCCAGATCCCGCCGCCGATGAAGCTGTTGCCGGGCTGGATCTGGAAGTAGAAGCCGGCCGCCTGCATGGTGCGTCCCGCCGCGCCCGCCCCGCCGACGTCGCGGTGGTAGAAGAGGGCGGCCGCGTGCGTCTTGTACGGCGTCTTGTCGTTCGAGAAGCGGATGTCGCGATGGATGCGGAAGATCGAGCGCTTTGGCGATCCGGTGATCTCGGGCGCGAAGGTCGCGAGTCGCGCGTCCATCTCCTCGACCAGGGCGCGCATCGGGGCGAGGACGGCGGCGTCATAACGGCCGCGATGCTCCTCGAACCAGTCGCGTGCATTGTGGCGGGCGAGCGCGCGGAGGAACCGGAGCGCGTCAGGCGGGAAGCCGTTGAAGTCGTCGAGCGGCGCAGGCGGGGCGGAACGGGGCATCCCGAAGTGTAGCCCGATCATTCCGTCCCGGCCGGACGGAGGGGCTGCACGACGTCGACAGCACTGACGTCACCATGATGCGCGCGCGGCGACGAAGGGGCGGGCCACGCCGCGGACCGAACGCACTGATCGGAGCGCATGAGGCTCTCATGCGGAAGCTCTTGCGCATTGTTTCGCGAACCCGTATCGGAGGGCAGGCGGTTCGCCGCGCCGTGCATCCCCTGCGGGGAGGCCGGTGGGCCGTCGCGTCTCCCAACCCTGCAGCGAGCGTATCCATGCACCCATCCGTGCACCCATCCGTCTCCCGTCCCGTCACCGGCGTCGCACTGCTGGTCGCGGTCGGATTCACCGTTCTGCCCGCCTTCCCGACCCTCGCGACCGCCCAGACGCGGCCGATGCAGGCGATCGACATGCAGTACATGCGGCAGATCGGCTCGCCCACGCCGAGTCCGGACGGACGCCGGTTGGTCTACACGCTTTCGACGCCGAACTGGAAGGACGCGACCCGGCAGAGCGACCTGTTCATCGTCTCGATGGCCGATGGAGTGCCCTCGACGAAGCAACTGACGTTCACGACCGAGAAGCAGGAGACGTCGCCGCGCTGGTCGCGCGATGGCGCCTTCCTCGTGTTCTCCTCCAACCGTGACGCGCCGGCGGCGAACGCCACACGCAGCCAGCTCTACCTGATGCGCCCCGACGGCGGCGAGGCGCGGCGCATCACCAACGCGGCCGAGGGCGTGTCGAGCTTCGAGTTCAGCGACGACGGGCGGTGGCTCGTCTATCGCAGCGGCAAGGCGGACGCCGAACAGCTGTATTCGCTGCCCGTCGTGGGAATCGATTCGGCAGCGCCCGTGCAGCTCACGCGACAGTCCACCGGCGTCGGGCTGTGGGAGTGGGCGCCCGACAGTCGCAGCATCTACTTCATCACGGCCGACACGGTCGACGCCGACGAGAAGGAGCGGCTGGAAAAGAAGTTCAGCGTCGACGTGATGAACGCCGAGACGCCGCTGTCGAGCCTCTGGGCGCTCGACGTCGAGTCGCGCCAGACGCGCCGCCTGACGACCGACTCGACCATCAGCGTCACCGGAATCACGATCTCCCCCGACGGCCGCCGCATCGGCTACCGCGGGGTCGCGGCCGACCGGTACAAGCGGAACGTGACCGAGGAGAACATCAACGCCGACCTCTTCCTGCTCGACGTCGGCAGCGGCGCGATCGAGCGCCTGACGAACAACAGCGAGGTCAGTGAGAGCGCACTCAGCTTCTCGCCCGACGGCCAGACCATCGCCTTCTCGGCGTCGGACGACATGACGCGCTACAACATGAAGAACACCCGCGTCTATCTGCGCCGCGCCGACGCGCGGGGCGGCGACTGGCGGAAGATCGGCGAGGGCTTCGACGGCAACGTCTCGATCGACTTCTGGTCGGCCGACGGCCGCACGATCTACTTCAACACCGGCCTCAAGGCGACCAACCAGTTGATGGCGCTCGACGTCGTGCAGAACACCGTGCGGCAGGTGACCACGGAGAAGGCGTCGACCAACGTCGATTTCCATGAGGATTCGAAGCGCTACATCATCAACTACGCCAATCCGTCCACGCCGCCAACGCTGTTCACCGTCGCCTCGGCCGATCAGCTGGGACGCAAGGCGGCGTGGAAGCAGCTCACCGACGCCAACCCGCAGGTGCGCTCGTTCGCGCTCGGCGAGGAAGAGGAGATCACCTGGACGTCGACCGATGGCAAGCAGGTCGGCGGTGTGCTCGTCAAGCCGGTCGGTTATCGGCCGGGGCAGCGCGTTCCGCTGATCGTCGCCATTCACGGCGGACCCGCGTCGGCCGACGTGCTGGGCTTCAACGGCGGTTATGGCGCGCAGGTCTATGCCGGCGACGGCTATGCGGTGCTCCGTCCGAACTATCGCGGCTCCACCAACTACGGTGAGGCGCACAAGACGGACATCATCGGCAACTACTTTGAGCCCGGCTACGACGACATCATGACCGGCGTCGATCACCTGATCGCGCAGGGCATCGTCGACAGCACGCGCATGGGCGTGCTCGGCTGGAGCGCCGGCGGGCACTGGTCCAACTGGATTCTCACGCACACCGATCGCTTCAAGGCGATCAGCTCGGGTGCGGGCACGTCCAACTGGATCTCGATGTACGCGCAGAGCGATGTGCAGCGGAACCGCCAGCACTACCTCGGCGACAAGCTCCCGTACGACGACTTCGACGCCTACTGGGACCAGTCGCCGATCAAGTACATCCGCAACGCCCGGACTCCGACCATGATCCACGTCGTCGCCGGTGATCCGCGCGTGCCGAGCCCGCAGTCGGTGGAGCTGCACATGGCGCTGAAGAAGGTCGGCGTGCCGACCGAGCTCTACATGTATCCCGGGCGTACGCACGGCATTCCTGACCCGCGCAACCAGCTCGTCAAGGCGATGAGCGAGAAGGCGTGGATGGACTACTACGTCCGCGGTACGGGCAAGCCGTTCGCCTGGCGCGACGTGCTCCGGACGATCGAGGAGGATCCGACCAAGGCCGCCGCGACCGCGGCCACGCCGACGATCCAGCCCGAGCGCGATCGGCGGTAGCCGGGGGAGGGTGCGCGCACCATCGATCGGCACGTCGGCTCCCGCCGACGTGCCGATCGTCGTTCACGGCGCCGGCGGGGCTGGCCGGGCCGCTCTTGCCGTGCGGCGACCCGGCACGCATCGTAGCGAAGGGATCCGACGCCGGATCGTCTCGTTCTGCTTCTTCGCGGAGATCCGCATGCGTATCGTGAGGCACCGCCTCGCCGACGCGGGGCCCTGGCCCGTCGCCCAGCGACCCTCGCGCAACATCGGCGGCCCCTGCTCGCCCGACTACCTGGTCATCCACTACACGGCTGGCGGCGGCGCCGAGGAGTCGATCGCGTGGCTGTGCAGCCCACAGAGCAAGGCGTCCGCGCACGTCGTGATCGGGCGCGACGGCGCGATCACGCAACTCGTGCCGTTCGATCGGGTCGCCTGGCACGCCGGGAAGAGCGAATGGCGCGGACGGTCGGGACTCAACGCCTGTTCGATCGGCATCGAGCTGGACAACGCCGGACGGCTCGAGCGGCGTGCCGGCCGCTGGCAGGCGTGGACCGGCCGCAGCTATGGGGATGACGAGGTGGTCGAAGGGTGCCACCGCAACGAGTCCCGGAGCTGCGGCTGGCACAACTTCACCGAGGCCCAACTCGCCTCGGCGCTTGCCCTCTCGTCGGCCCTGATGGAGCGCTACCAGTTCCGCGACGTGTTGGGGCACGACGACATCAGCCCCGGACGCAAGTCGGACCCGGGGCCGGCGTTCCCGATGGAGAGCTTCCGCTCGCGCCTGATGGGTCGTCAGGCGGACGAGCCCGACCGGTTCGTCACCACTGCAGCGCTTAACATCCGGGCGGGCGCGGGCACGCAGCACGAGACGCTGCCGCAGAGCCCACTGCCCAAGGGCACCGCGGTCGACGTGCTGGACGCGCGCGGCACGTGGCGGCTGGTGGACGTCGTGGGCGAGATCGGCGGGGTGAACGACGTGCAGGGCTGGGTGCATGCCAAGTTCCTAACGCTGGCCGAGTAGCCGCTGTCGTGACGGTGTTCCGATTTGACAGGTTTCGGTCGAACGCGTTGACACGACGTTAGGCGACGCACTCATGAGTGTTCGGCATGCCCCCGGCCGAACTGCCAATATCTCCGTTCGTCCACTGCGCCTGAGCCCCGCGCCGATATCCCGATTCCCCGTGCGCGGAGCGAACGTATGCCGTGACATCTCCGCCATGGAAATCCTGCCAGGAACGCTCAGCGATGCCGGACAGCACATAGATGTCGGCTCTGACCAGTGCCTCGCTGGGGCGGTAGGCGCTTGTTCCGCCCAGCCCCGGGTCCTCCCGTTCGACGGATCGGACATCGGCGAGTACCGCGGCGCCAGGGTGCTGCTGCCGCCGATGGGTGGTTGGAGCGACATCCAGAGGTGGCCCCTCGCCTGGGGGCGTAAGCGCTGATGCATCGGGGCGGTCCCAGGAACGCAGCGGGCCGCGCCTTGACACTCGGGGGCAGACGCGTCGACCGCGGGACCACCTCCCGCAGCGCCACGTTGGGCGGCCGCTTGACGGCTGGGATCGAAGCCGGAATGAGATGGGAAGCAGCCCGGCGGAGCGTTATACTGCGCATCCCCGCAGCATAACTCGACGCACCCCCTCGCCCTCACCGGGAACAGCAGGCTTGTCATTGGTTTAGCGTTCCGTACCCTGGTCCGCGGCCGAGTTAGATAGCGCGGCCGAGAAGTGAACTCATGATATACTGAACGGCCTAATACGCGTTAGCCCGCCGCGCGCAGCTTTGAACGGTGCGCCAGATTTTGGTATCATCATTTGATATCGAGACTTGGGTATTGACACCCCAGAACACGGAGACTCAAATGAGAAAGCTCAAAATCATCGAACACATCTCGCTGGACGGCGTGATCCAGCACTCCGCCGATGACGGCGATTTCCCCTACAGCGACTGGACCGCGCCCTATCGGACCCCTGCTGGCAGGGATGCAATCCTCGCCGCGTATGGCGAGAGCTTCGATCTGCTGCTTGGCCGTCGCACCTACGATATCTGGTCGGGCTTCTGGCCAAAGTCGCCGAGCAGTCCGATGGCGGACGGCCTCAATGGGGCAACAAAATATATCGCTACCCACCGTCCGGAAAGCCTTGAATGGGGCCCATTCGAGGGTCTTGGACCGGACATCGTCGAGGGCATTCGCCGCATCAAGTCGCAGGACGGTCCGGACCTTATCCTCTGCGGTAGCTCCATGCTAACATCGACGCTGCTCGAACATGGGCTTGCGGATGAAGTCCTGCTGATCGTCTATCCGGTCCTGTTAGGCACGGGGAAGCGCGTTCTTGCGGAGGGAACCCCGGCGCGCTCATTTGAGTTCGTCAGCACGAACGCGTTTCCG
>JBBQHX010000153.1:0-8781 GCA_038324385.1 Gemmatimonadales bacterium
CGGGCCCGCCAGTCAGCCTGCAGTCGCTCGTGATACGCGGGGGCGACCTCGGGGCGGGCGTAGCGCCGCAGCGTGTCCGGAGAAATCGAGCGCGGGTCGCTCGTGAGCGCATCGAAGCGGGCGCGCCAGGCCGGCGTGAGGCGCGACGGGGCGAGCACGGTGCCGTCGGCCCACACGTCCGGCCGCAGCTTCTCGAGTTGCGCTTCGGGAGAGAGCAGCAGATTGGCCACCACCATCGCCCCCGCCGCGTTCGGCGCATTGAACGGGATCCCGACGTAATGCGAATTGGCGATCGTCCCGTCCCGCAGCACGAAGGCCCGCGACGTCGGTGGCAGAATACCCTGCCGCACCTTGGTCACCACCTCGTTGTGGTTGTTCGACATCGTAAAGTCGACCTCGCCGTTGGCGAACAGGCGGTGTAGGTCGGCGACGCCCGGCGGATAGGTCTCGCCGTCGCGCCAGAACGAGCCCTCCACCCCATCGAGCCAGGCGAACACCGAATCACGCCCGGCTGCGTACCGCACGCTGTCGAAGCCGCCGGTGAATCGGTCGACACCGCCGCCCGTCGCGTACAGCAGCATCTTGAGGAAGGTGATGCCGGTGAACCCCTGATCGTGCGTGAACCGGCCGGGGTTCGCCGCGATCCACCGCCGCAACTCGGCGAACGTACGCGGTGGATCTGGCGTGCGCACCGTGTCGTAGATCAGCGCGAGCTGCACGCGTCCCCACGGCGATTCATAGCCGGCGGGATCCAGCTCGAAGTCGCGCATGATGATCGCATCCGCCGAATCGATCGCGGCCGCGTTGGGAAGCACGCCGGCCCACGGGCCGTCGAGCAGCGACTCCGCGCGCAGATTCGCGAAGGTCTCGCCGTTGATCCAGACCAGGCTCGCGCTGCCTGACGAGCGCCCGGCCGACTGCTCGACGACGAGCTGGTTGACGATCCGAGGCCCCTGCGCCTCCACGGCCTGCAGCCGAATCCCGTACTTTGTTTCGAGCCGCGGTGCGACCCACTCATCGATGTACGCATTCACCGACGGGTCTCCGCGCCACATCAACCACACGACCTCCGTCCCCCGCGCGCGCGCCACGACGCTGTCCCAGGGCATCGCCGCCAGCTCGGCGGCACTGGTGCGCGGGCCGTCGGCGCGGCAGCCGAGCAGCAGCGCGGCCATCGTCAGGCAGCCGGCGATCGTGCGCACCATCCGAGCCGACATGCCCTGCCGCGCGAGGGCGCCGATCATCGTGGCCCGAACCGATAGGTCGCCGAGAGCTGTAGCTGGCGCGGTGGGGCGGCCGCGGTCCAGACGGTCGGGTCACCGGGGCGCCCGAACTGCGTCCGCGGCCCGCCGCCGGGAATGCCGTTCGCGAACCCCGACACGATCGTCGAATTGAGCAGGTTGAACACGTCGAGGCGCAGGTCGAGCGCGCCGTTGGCGATCGGCAGCGCATAGGCGGCGCTCGCCGCGAGCTGCACGCTCGACGGTAACCGCTCCGCGTTGCGGCCGACGCCGAAATACCGGTCCTGATTGCCGAGGAAGCCGTTCCCGAAGGTGTCGCCGGAACCGTCGAGGTCGCAGAAGGTCGCGCCACAGAAGCCGGCGGTGCGATTGATCGGCGTCCCCGTTTGATAGTCGGCGACGCCGCTCAGCGTCACGCCACCCGGACCGCCCCAGACGCCGCGCAGCGTCAGGTGGTGCCGGCGATCGTTGATCGCGTCCGACCACTCGGCGTCGAAGTCGTTCCCCTGCGTCGCGTTGAAGTTGATGTCCTCGGTATCGGTGCGATTGCGCGACCAGACCCACTTCGCCTCGATCGTCGTTCGCTCGGCGGGGCGGACCGTGAGCTGCGTGTACAGGCCCGCGTACAGGCTGCGCCCGCCCGACTCGGTCGTCGTCAGGCGGCGGAACGAGCCGACGGCCGGCTGCACGGGACGAAAGGCGTCACCGGCCGCCACGCCGACACTGCCGTCATCGCCTTCCCGAATGCCGCGCGTGCTGGCGTTGAGATCCCACGAGCGCGGCAGGTTACGCGTGTCGACGACCACGCCGTCGAATGCAATCGCGGCACGATCGCCCAGCGTGCGCTGAATGCCCGCGGATGCCTGACGACTCATCGGCTGCTCGAGGCCCAGCGCAAACAGGCGACGGATCTCGCGCGGCGGGAAGGAATCGCGCCGCGCGAGCAGCGCGTCGCCGCGCGGCCCCTGGAGATAGGCCGGAGCCTCCGCGCCGTCGAGCGTCACCACCGCGTTGCCATCCGGACCGAACTGCACCGCGTCCGAGTAAACGGCGTACGGAAACTTGCCGGCATAAAGTCCTGCCCCGCCCCGCACCACGGTGGTCGGCGTGGCGTACCAGTTGAACGACACGCGCGGCTGCACGTTGTCGAGATCGGGCGTGCTCTCGCCGCGACTCGTCAGGTCGTCGTAGTCCCACCGCACGCCCGCGAGCACCGTGAGCGATGCAGTCGGACGCCACCGGTCCTCGATCCATCCCGCGGCAAGGAGCTGCGACAGCGCCACACGCTTCGGGTTGGCGTCGATCACGTACCGCAGCACGCGAGCGTCGGCGGGCACATCGTCGAAAGTGTAGAAGCCGCCGGCTCGTGGCTGGATATTCCCCTCATCCAACACCGTGTACGAGCCCTGCGGATTCGTGTTGCCGCCGAGCAGCGTGAACGATGAGCGCGCGACGTCGACGCCGGCGGTGAGCGTATGCCGAGGGCCGAGCACGATCTCGAACTGATCGCGCAGCTGCAACTGAAACTCGCGCTCGTCGAAGACGAAGTTGCTCGATCCCACGATGGCGACGGGCTCCGTCTGCAACGGATTCCCCGGCACGGGCCTGACGATGGTCACCTGCGGGCGCGAGAAATCCGATGCCGCGGGGGGGAAGTCCCACCGGAAGGTGCCCGTCTGCAGCGATGCCGTGTTGGACCATGACGCGTCTCGTGCGGCGCTGCGGTGCGTCACCGCGGCCAGCGATCCGATGCGGCGAGTCGTGATGTCGGCTTCCGGCGCGACGATGCCGCTGCCGCGCCCTTCACGATTGATCGCGCTCGCGGCAATGCGCACGGTGGTCGTCTGGCCCGGAGTCCAGCCATGATCGACGCGCAGCAGCCCCTTGCCCGTCTGCCGCAACTCGCGCCCGACGAAGGCGGCACTGGCCGTCGACGCGATGCGGTCCTCGTTCTCGTTGCCATACTCGGCCGCAATGAAGCCGTATGTCGTCCGCGCCTTGAGCGGACCACCGATCGCGCCACCGACCTGCAGCCGCCGAAAGCCGTCCTGCGCCTCGTTAAACGCGTCTGGATCGACGCCGGACGGGATGACCTTGGCCCGGGCATCGAGTGGGCGGCCGGGACGGTTGTAGGCGAACAGCTCGCCGCGCCAGCCATCGCTTCCCGCGAGGCTGCGCATGTCGACGATGCCGTTCGAGCTCCGCCCCGCATCGGCGCCATAGGTGTTGGCCAGCACGCCGAGCGACGCGAGCGCCGACAGCGGCACCTCGACCCGCGGGCCACCCAGGAAGCCCTCGTTGTTATCGAGACCATCGAGCGTGTACTGGGTGTAGAGCGTGTTGGCGCCGTTGATCGTGAGCCGGGGCGCGTCGCCGAAGAAGCCCGTGCCCTGCGACACACCGGGAACCGTGTAGGCGAGGGCGATCGGGTCGCGCGCGTCGGTGGGGAGCGCGACGAGCTCCTCGCGCTCGAGCCGCCCGCCGGTTGCCGCATCGAGGGTGTTGAGGAGGGGACGGCGCGCGTCGGCGACGATCGTCTGCACGTCGAGCCTGACGAGGGGTGCCAGCGTCACGGCGAGCGCGCGCGTTGCGCCAGGCGCCAGTGCGCTCACGTCGATGCGCGCGTCGGCAAACCCCTCGCGCGACACGCGCACGTCGAGCGCGCGCCGCGCGGGCACATCGAGCGTGAACGCACCGCCGGAATCGCTCGTATCGGCGGCGGCCAGTTGCTCGACCCGGACGATCGCGCCCGCCAGCGGGCGCCCGCTCTGCGCCCGCACCACCCCGCGCACGACGGCGGACCGCTCCTGTGCCTGCGCCTGCGCGGCGCGCGGGATGGCGAACAGGGTGAGGAGCAGCAGGAAGGAGAGCAGCCGGATCGTCGCGCACCGCAACGGCGCAGCGACGGTCAGGCGTGGTGTGAACGGCATCATGACGACGGGGACGGTGTGAGCCGGCGGGGTTCGCTCAACGTAGCCGTCCGGGGGGCTCCAGGTTCCCGCGAACTGGTGACCGGCGGGACGCAAACCACGCCGACCGTGGTCAGTGGGCGAGCTGCATCGCCACCAGCTCGGCGATGTCGTAGACCGGAACCTCGCTGTTCTGCTGCTTCACGCCGTCGCTCAACATCGTCATGCAGAATGGGCACGCCGCCGCAATCGCCTCGGCGCCGGTGGCCAGCAGCTCCTCGGTGCGCTCGACGTTGATGCGCTTGCCCGTGTTCTCCTCCATGAACATCCGTCCGCCGCCGGCGCCGCAGCACAGCCCGCGATCCTTGGTTCGGACCGGCTCGACGAGGTTCATCACCGGGAGCGCCTTCCGCAACGTCGCGCGTGGGGCGTCGTAGATGTCGTTGTAGCGGCCGAGGTAGCAGGAATCGTGGAAGGTGATCGTGGGATGGTGCCCCTCTTCCGTCGTCTCGCGCAGCGGCACCCGCCCTTCGTCGAGCATGCGCTCGATGTAGGTCGCGTGGTGGATGACCTCGTAGTTGCCGCCGAGCTGCGGGAACTCGTTGCCGATCTGATGGAAGCAGTGCGGGCAGATCGTGACGACGGTCTTCACTTCGTACCGGTTCATCGTCTCGATGCTCTGCGTCGCGAGAATCTGATACAGATACTCGTTCCCCAGGCGGCGCGCGGGATCACCGTTGCAGCACTCCTCCTGCCCAAGGATCGCGAAGTCGATGTTGCTCGCCTTCATGATCCTGGCGAAGGCAACGGCGATTTTCTTGGTGCGATCGTCGAACGAGCCCATGCACCCGACCCAGAACAGGACCTCGGGCTTGTGCCCGCGCTCGAGCGCTTCGGCCATCGTCAGGATCTCCAATCCTTCGGCCCACGCACCGCGGTCCGCCGGCTGGAAGTTCCACGGTGAGCCCACCCGCTCCATGTTCTCGAACGCGGGCTGCACTTCGGGCGGAAAGCGCGACTCCATCAGCACCAGATCCCGGCGCATCTCGTTGATGATGTCGAGCTGGTCGATCGCGACCGGGCACTCCTGCACGCAGGCGCGGCAGGAGGTACACGCCCAGAGTTCTTCCTCGGTGATGTAGTTGTCCATCAACCGATTCCCGATCGCCGCGGTCATCGTCGCGGAGCCGGCGTCGCCGCCCTCGCCGCCGCTCAACGCCGGCGCGAGGAACTCTTCCGGGTCGCCGGCCATGACAGGCGCCAGCTCCATCAGGCGCTGGCGCGTGTTGACCATGATCTTGCGCGGGCTCAACGGCTTCCCCGTGATGTTCGCCGGGCACACCGCGGTGCACCGACCACACTCGGTGCAGGAGTAGCTGTCGAGCAGATTCTTCCACGACAGATGCGTCACGTCGGCCGCCCCAAACTGCTCGACGCCTTCCGCCTCGAGGTCCATCGGACGCATAACGCCCTTCTGCCCGGGTCCGCTCGTGTTCGAGAGGTAGACGTTCGGCAGTGAGACGATGACGTGCAGGTGCTTCGAGTAGGGCAGGTAGTTCAGGAAGAAGAGCAGCAGCAGCGCATGCACCCAGAAGTTCGCCGCGAAGCCCGCTGCGGCGACGCCGGCCGATACGTTCATCGCGCCGAACAGGAGGGCGAGCCCGGTGGCGATCGGACGGGCGAAGCTCTGCCGCTCCGGATGCAGCGTGGCTTCGAAGGCGAACATCAGGAGCAGCGTGATCATCAACACGGCGATCATCGAGAGGATGAACACCGCGTCGCCCGAATGCACCTTGTCGCCCTGGAGACGCGCGGGCTTCACGACGAGCCGTCGATAGATCAGAACACCGACCGCCGACAGCACGAGCAGGGCGAACAATTCCTGCGACAGCAGGTACAGCGCGTAGACCGGCCCCGGAAGGAAGTTGCCGTAGCTGAATCCGGTGAGCACACCCTGGAGCAGAATCTCCGCTCCGCCGAGCGCGAGCACGAGGAAGCCCCAGAACACCGCCGCGTGCAGTACGCCGGCGACCGGATCGCGCAGGATCTTCGTCTGCAGGAACCCGATCAGCAGCAGGTTCTTGAGGCGCGTGACCGGATGATCGGTGCGTTCTTCCGGATGCCCGACGCGACGCATGTAGCGGATGAGCCGCTGCATATTGTACGCGAAAAACCCCGCCGCGAGGACGAGGACGACCAGGAAGACGACGTTTCCGAGGGTCATGTGGACAGCGGGTGGCAGGAGTGACGGCTATGGGCTGTGGGCTGTGAGCGATGGGCTGAAACCGGCGCAGCGGCCCAACGCCCAACGCCCAAAGCCGACACCCGCGGCTCTACCCGTTCTTGCGTGCTTCGCGAACGGCCTCGGTCAGCGCCGGCACGACCTCGAAGACGTCGCCCACGATACCATAGTCGGCGATGCGGAAGATCGGGGCATCCTTGTCCTTGTTGATCGCCACGATCGTCTTCGACGTCCGCAGCCCGGCAAGGTGCTGGATCGCACCGGAAATGCCAACCGCGATGTAGAGATTCGGACTCACGGTGCGACCGGTCTGCCCGATCTGCTCGGTGTGCGGACGCCACCCGTCGTCGGTCACCGCACGGGTTGCTCCCACGGCGGCGTTGCCGAATGCGCTGGCGAGCCCCTCGACGAGCGAGAAGTTCTCCTTGGACTTGAGGCCGCGGCCGCCGCTGACGATGACCTGCGCCTCGCCAAGGTCGAGCGTGCCCTTCCCCCCTTCCCGCAGCTCGACGACCTTGACGCGCGAGGCGCCCGGATCGCCGCTCGGCTGCGCCGTCTCGACGCGCGCCTCACGCGGGGCCGGCGCGGCCGTGATCGCCGCCGGCCGGATCGACACCAGTGCCGGCGAGCCCGCCACGCGTACCGTCGCCATCACCTTGCCGATGTTGACCGGGTGCGTCGCGACGAGCGCGTCGCCATCGACCCGCACGTCGACCACGTCGCTCGCCAGCCCGACACCGAGCTTCGCCGCGACGCGAGGCGCGAGATCCTTCCCCTGCGCCGAGGCCGAAAAGACGGCCGCGTCGTAGCCCGACCCGAGCCGTTCGGCCAGCAGCGCCGCCGTGGCTTCGGGGTTGTATTGCGCGAAGCCGGCGTGCTCGACGACGACGACGACGTCGGCGCCGTACTGGCCGAGTTCAGCCGCTCGTGCGGCAATGCCGGGCGCGCCGACGAGCACCGCGTGCACCTCGCCACCGCGCGCGTCGGCGATCTGACGGGCGGCGGTCACGGCTTCGAATGCGACCTTGCGGAGGCTGCCACTGCGCGCCTCCGCGAACGCGAGAACGTTGGGCATCTCAGAGCACCTTCGCTTCGGTTTGGAGAAGGCGAACGAGTTCCGGCACTGCGCCGGCGCCCTCGCCGATGATGCGGCCGGCGGCCCGTTCGGGAGGCATTTCCATCGCCGAGACCGTGACCGTGACGTCGCCGAGCTGCGCCGGCTTCTGCTCGATCGGCTTCTTCTTGGCCGCCATGATCCCCTTGAGCGACGGATACCGGGCCTGGTTGAGCCCCTCGTCGATCGTGAGCACGGCGGGAAGCGGGAACTCGACCACCTCGTCGGCGCCCTCGAGCGAGCGCTCCGCGCGCCCCGTCCCGTTCTGAATGTCCAGCGAGCGGATCGCGGTCACGCACGGCAGCCCGAGCAACTCGGCCACCATCGCCCCGACCACGCCGTTCGACGAATCGGCCGACTGCTTCCCGAACAGCACGAGATCGTAGCCGCCGCCCGAGAGCTCGGCGCTGATCGCGCGGGCGATCGCGAAGCCGTCGAAGGGGATCCGGTCCGTCTTGAGCTGGACGGCGCGATCAGCGCCCATGCTCAGCGCCTTGCGAATCGTCTCCTGCACCGCGTCGGGCCCGACGGAGAGCACGGTAACCTCACCCTGCCCCGCCTTCTCCTTCAATTGTAGCGCGGCCTCGACGGCCCAACTGTCGAAGTCGTTCATGTCGAATTTCAGGCCCGTCTCGTCGATCGACGTGCCATCCGCAGCAATCTTGAAGCGCGCTTCCATATCCGGTACGCGCTTCACGCACACGGCAATTTTCATCGCCAGCGCTCCCATGTGAAAAGATTCACGTGAAGATAATCAGGAGACAGGAGATAGGAGACAGGAGACAGGAGATAGACATTGCGCGACGGAAGGATATCGCCCCGAAGGCGCACCCAGACGCGCCAGTGTCGTGGGCGAGATCCCCTGTGCGCCGTGGCTGGCTCATGGACAATGCAAGCCCGTCCCGACACTCACTCGCTTCGCTCGCTCCTGCGGGATGACATTTCGCTTGCCTTCTGCCTCCTGCCTCCTGCCTTCTGTCTTCTGCCTTCTGTCTTCTGCCTTCTGCCTTCTGCCTTCTGTCTTCTGTCTTCTGTCTCCTGCGGCGAAGCCGCCCCGCAGCCTTCATCTATACGCCGACAACCCCGTGATCGCCTGACCGAGGATCAACGTGTGGATGTCGTGCGTGCCCTCATAAGTGTAGACGCTCTCGAGATTCGCCATGTGGCGCATCGAGGCGTATTCGGCGAGAATTCCGTTGCCGCCGAGGAGGCGGCGCGCCTCACGCGCGATGTCGGTCGCGACGTTGACGTTGTTGCGCTTGGCGAGGGAGACCT
>JBBQHX010000154.1:0-8731 GCA_038324385.1 Gemmatimonadales bacterium
CGCCCAGAAGGGCCCGCCCGGGTGCGCCAGCAGCAGCTCCAACTGGTCGCCACGCGTCCGGAAGAGGAGCAGACCGGCGCTCACTGCGCGCCGCGCCGGAGGACGCGCGCCGGGCGGGCGCCCGACGGAATCGCCACTCACGTCCCGCCCGGCCTGACGTCCACGGTTCCGGTGCCCGCGACGCGGCTCGGTTCGCGCAGCGGCGCGTCCACGAGCGTCACGTGGTACTGGCCGGCGGCAAGGCCGCCGATGCGCGCGTCGTAGCTGTAGACGACCTCCCCGGCCTCGCACAGGGCCACCGGATTGCCGCGCCGGACGATGCGCACGATGAGGCTGTCGGCCGAGCGGGAGGCCGCGCCTTCGGCCAGCATGCACGGGCCGCTGCGAAGGGTCCACTGGACGGCAATCTCCCCCGCCCCGCTGGCGAACCGAACCACGGGGACGGAGTCGGCGGGGGTGGGTTGCCGTACCTGCTCCTCGATCCGAACGGGAAGCGAGTCGGTCGCGGCAGACGCGGCGGGCTGCGCGGGCGCGGCACCCGGCGCCGGCGTGTCGGGCCGCGGAGACGAGTCGGCGCAGGCGAGCGCGCCCGGAAGCAGCACGAGACCGGACAGGCAATACAGCATCGAACGGGACATGGAGAGCCTCGTCGAGGAGTGAGGCGATCGTCGCGGCGGCGCGGCGGTCGGATTGGCGCACGAATGCGGCCCGTCCTGCAGAGGCAGGAAGAGGGCCGCCGTGCACCTGACTCCGATACGGCGTTGGGGGTCCGGTTCGCTGCGGATCGTGGCAGCGGCGGTCAGCGTGCGATTACGAGCAACGTCGACAGCACGATCCCGATCGTCGCCGCCGCCAGGGCGAGCGGCAACTGCGTCGTCACGTGGTCGATGAGATCACCGCCGCACGCGACCGAGGTCAGGATGGTCGTGTCGGAGATCGGGGAGCACTGATCGCCGAACACCGCGCCGCCGAGCACCGAGCCGAAGCAGACGGAAACGAAGAACGGATCCGGGCTCACCGCGTACGCCAACGGCATCGCGACCGGAAACACGACCGCGTACGTCCCCCATGAGGACCCGATGGAGAATGCGACGAGCATGCAGACAATCGTGAGCAGCGCCGGGAGCGCGGCCGCACTGACGATCCCGCTCACCGCATCGACGATGAACGCCGCCGTCCCGACGTCCTTGGCCACGTTGCCTAACGTCACGGCGAGTCCCAGGATGATCGCGCCCGCGGTGACGCCCTTGCACCCGTCGACGAAGCCGTCCATCACGTCGCGCAGCGCCATTCCCTTCGCCAGCGCGACGATCACCGCCGTCACCACGGCCAGCGTGAACGCCTCGGCGATGCGTACGGTCCCGGTGAGGAAGTACGGAATGATCGCCACGCCGAGCAGCATGCCGATCGGAAGGACGAAGTCGAGCAACGTGCCGTGATACCCCTCCGGCACCTTGAGCTCCGACAGCTCGGCCGACGCGAGCGGCTCCGAGCCGGGCGCATCAAGCTGCCCAGTCTCGCGCGCGCGCTCGATCGCGCGCGACATTTTCCGCCCAGTCCACGGCAGCAGGCCGAGCGCGAACAGCAGCGTCGACACGAGGGCGAGGATGCCGTAGAAGTTGTACGGGAGCGAGCGGAAGAAGAAGGCGACCGCGTCAGGCTCGGTGGCGAACAGCGGGGTCGTTCCGGCGATCAACCCCGCGATGTACAGTGGCCAGGCGTTGAAGGGAATCACCGTCGCCACCGGCGACGCGGTCGAATCCACGATGTATGTGAGCTCCTCGTGCGAGATGCGGCGCTGATCGGAGATCGGCCGAACGGTTGTGCCCGCAAGGATCGTCGAGATCGTCCCGCCTTGATGGAAGACGACGCCCATCATCCAGGCGAACAGCCGCGCCGTGCGGGGCCCGCGCACCATCCGATCGCCCGCCCATTCGGCGAACACGCGCGCGCCGCCGGTGCGTGTCCAGATGCCGATCAGTCCGCCCAGTGCCCACAGATAGACGAGCAGGATCGTCGCGTACGAGGAGGACGCGATCGACGGCAGCAGATAGGTGTTGACGATGTTGAGCTGCCCGGTGATCAGGCCGCCGACGATCACCCCGACGAGCAGCGACGCAATGATCTGCCGGGTGAGGAAGACGAGGACGAGCGCACTCGCGGCCGGGAGGAGGCTCCATGCGCCGATGTGCTCACCCTCCACGGGAACGAGCCCAGGCGCGAGCGCCCAGACGAGCCCCAGCACCACGAGAAAGGCGAGCAGCGCCCATCGCCCCCGCAGTGGCCCGCGGAACGGTCCCGGGCTCGGCGCGTCAGGCAGCGGGTCGTCGAGATCGACGATCGGCGGCGGGGACTCCGTTGGGGTCGACGTCAATTGCACCACGGCTGGCGTGAACGAACACGAAGCTTATTCGAGACTAACCGTGGCCACCCCGTGCACGCGACCCTCACCAAGCAGCGAACGCGCGACACGGCGGCACAGGGGGCGACGGGGGGGGTCGCTATCGTCGGGCGCCCGGGCGATAGCGGCGAATGGTCTGCGCGGCGATCTCGGCCTCGGTGAGGGCCACCCGCTTCATCTCCCCGCGGGCGAACAGCTCGGCCTGATCGCCGTAATACGGCGAATCGGGAAGCGCGCTCTGGCCATAGGCGAGCACCGAGTAGGCCCGTGGACGGTCACCGAACTCTACCGCGAGCACCCACCCGTCGCCGCCGTTCACGACGCGTCGGCCATCGGGATCCGTCCGGAAGTTGAGCACGCGGAAGCACCCCAACGCGCCGCTGCAGCCACCGACGGGCACATCGACGTCACCAATGCGGACACGGTGCACCTCGCCCCACGCAACGTCGACCGCGCCATAGCGGCGCACCGTCTCCTCAACCGCCCACGCAAGAGCGTCGACGGCCCGGGCCGGATCGCGGATGCCGCGCGGCGTGGTGACGGGCCTTTCGATCGACCACGGCTCGGCGAACATCGAGTCGGCGTTCACGCCGTCGGTGTAGCGGCGCCACCAGATGTCGAACAGGACCGCGCCCCGCGCCTCGTGCGACGCAGTGTTGTCCCACTGCTCGAGCAGCGTCGCTGCCGTTGCGAGTTCCGCCGCCCGCGGCGAGCGGCGCACCGCCGTCAACAGATCCGGCTTCACCCGATCCGCGAGCAGCATCCGGTAGGAGTTCTTGAGGGCGACGATCTCCTCCAGGCTGAACTTGCGGTCGTTGTCGATCAGCGCGAGGCTGAGCTGGCTCCGAAGCCGCAGCCCGTTGTCGCGGATATTGGCCGGATAGTTCGCTGGATCGAGCACCTGATGCATGTTGGTGAAGTACGGCGGGTCGTTCTCGTTGCGCACGTAGCCGCGCGGCGGATTCAACAGTTGGGGCAACGAGTCGAACGGGATGTACCGCGTCCACACGTCCGCCGTCGTTCGCGCCGGTACGGCGGCTGTGTCGCCGCCGCTCTCGTGCGGCAACGCCGGCACCGAGCCGTTCCAGACATAGAAGATGTTCCCCGCCCTGTCCGCGTACGTGAAGTTCGAGGTTACGCGGGCCCGGGTGCGCATCGCGTCCTTCCACTCGTCCAGCGTCGACGCGCGCATCATGTGCAGGAACTGTTGTCCTGCCCGATGCTCGCCGTCCGATGCCGCCCGGATCACGTAGACCTTTCCGCTATCGCGGTGGATGACCAGGCCAAGGGGCGTGTACCAGAACTCGCGCGTTTCCGTCGAGATCCCCTCGCCGTTACGGAACTCCACCGTGACCAGCTCCTGCTGCAGCGCGACCGACGTCCCCTCGAACAGATAGTGGTCGGCGCGTGCCGGGTCGACGTCGAGCGCGTAGATCTCCTCCAGATCGGGCGCGTTGTTGGTGGTCGACCAGCCGAGGTCACGGTTGAAGCCACCGATGACGCCGAACGGCCCGCCGATCCGGAAATCGCCGTAGAACTCCAGGACGCCGGGCACGGTGACGTGCGCCTCGTAGTAGCCGGCCGTCCACGACAGATGCGGATTGCGCACGAGGATCGCGTTCCCCGACTTCGTGCGGCTCGGCGCGAACGCCCAGGCGTTGGATCCCTCCTCGATTGGATCGACGCCCGGATCGGGAAGCGGTTCGCCCTCCCCGCTCTCGGCAGTCTCGCCGTCTCGGCTCACGTTCAATCGGGCAAGGAACTGTGAGGCCTGACCGCGGCTTGGCGTGCTCACATCGCGCGCCGCGATGTCATACGCCGTGAAGTTCGGCCTGAACCCTGCCGGGAACTGATCGGGATTGAGTTCGATGTAGCGGTTCGCGCCGGCGGCAAAGCCCGCATAGACGTCGCGCGTTTCCTGATCGAGCGTGGGAAACTTCTCAACGGCGATACGATAGGCGCGCTTGGCGCCGAAATCGCTTTCGATGCTGTCGCGTCCGAACCAACGCCCCATCTCGCCGCGCGCGCGCAGCAACCCGATGGCGACGCGCGGTCCGTGGTCCTCGAGCTGCACATAGGCGAGGGCATACGCCGCGGCCTCGAGGTCTTGCGCCTGAATGTGCGGTACGCCGAACGTGGTGCGGCGGATTTCGACGCGCTGCGACAGATCGCGCGCGGTTGTCTGTTGCGCAGTCAGTGCGGGCGTCGCAAGCCCGAGCAGGACGACCGCGCCGAGGGCGTGGAGCGTCGGGGTTCGGCAGAAGTTCATCGTGGGGTGTCCTCGGGGTGCATCGACTCGTGCGGCTCGCCGTTCAGCGCGCAGACTGCCGCAATGCGTACATCGCTCGATCGGCGTGCCGCCACGTGCCTGACGGGCCACGCGGCATCACGCCGATCGAATACCGATGTGGTGCTAGGCGTCGCGATTCAGACAGCTCTGGCCAGTCGCGACGTTCGGGTTGTTCTCTTCGGAAAGCGGAACGAGGAGGGTGACGTCCGTTCCGTAATTCCCGCCCTTGAACCAGGGGCCGGTCGGGAAGACGCTGTTCGGGGCGCGACCGTACTGCCGGATCAGCCGACGCAGGTCACCCGTGCGATAGCCCCGGGCGAACAGAGAGAATGCGCGTTCGCGGAAGAGTTGGTCCACGCGCGCGGCCGCACTTCCCGGATCAACCAACGGCGCCAGACCTGGGACGGTCGCGCGGGCGGCGTTCAACGTCGCATAGGCGGCCACCGGACTCGTCGCCAACTGCGCCTCGGCCTCGATCAACCGCGCCTCGACACCCGTGAGGATGCTGACGGGGCTCTCCCGATCCGGCCAGAGCAACTGCAGGTAGACCGGCGTCGTTCCGTCGTTCTTCGTGCGTTGCGTGATCCCGAAGGTCCGGCACTGGACATCGCCACCCGCACAGACGGGCAGTCGGGGATCGTTCGCCGTGGCGAAGTTCAGCCCGTTCATTCCTTCGGAGTCACTGACGCTGTAGCGATACTGATTGATGTTCCAGAACCAGATGGCGTTCGTCGACGCAGTCGCCGAGTGAAGGATGTTGTAGCGATACGACGTCGGGACCTCGGCGACGGCCGCGGCCGCCTCGGTGCGCCGGCCGAGGTTGTTGAGGATGCGGCCACGCGTCAGGCGCAACGCGTTGAGCACGCGAAGGTCCGACGCGGTGGTGCCGGTGATCAGCGCGAGCCCCTCATTGGTGCGAGCCAGAGCGAGTTCGTACGACTCCTCGGTCGTGAGCTGCTCGCCGAACTGCTCGGCGCCATCGACAACCGTGCTGAAGGCCATGCCGTCGCAGTAATGCTCGGCCATGATGTTGATCAGATAGCCCTGGATGAAGTGCATCTCCGCGACCTGCCAGTTCGGCGCGTCGGGAGCGAACTCGCCCATGAGCCTGACCGCCTGTTCGGCCGCCAACCGGGCGCGATGCAGCGCCCGATTCGCACCATCAAGGAAGCCGTTCTGCGGCGTGAGCACGCGCTGATCGACTTCCTGGCGGGCAATGAAGGTGTCGCCGTTCTGGAACTCGTCAGCGAACAGGCCGCCCAGGAGGAAGAGGCTTTCAGAGCCGCTGGTCGCGGCGGTGAATCGCGCGAGTGCGCCGAGGCGAACTGCGTTCGCGCCGGCCGTCGAGCGAACGTCGCTCGGGTTGATGATGTCGGGATCCTCGACCTCGAGGATTGCGGAGGTATCACAGGCGCTTACGGCGAGCACGCCGACCGCAAGTGCCGCCGCCGAGATCCGGCGCATCGAGCGGCGGACCCGCGACCAGTGTGGAGCTTCAGTGCGATATGTAGTCATCGAGGGCATCATCCTAGAAGCCGAGGGTGAGACGCAGCGAGTAGTACGTCGGCGGCGCGAATGCCTGGAAGCTCGAGGGGGCGTCGCCGGTGCTGCCAAAGGCTTCCGGGTCGACTCCAGTGTACTTGGTCCAGAGCACGCCGAGGTTTCGCGCCGCGACCGTGGCGACGATGCTGCGGCCGCGGAAGATGCGGTTCGCCCACTGATCCGGCGCGGTGAACGTGACCGAGGCTTCACGGAACCGGATGAAATCTCCATCCTCGAAGAAGCCCGCCACTGAACGGCTGGGATGCTGCCGAACGAGCACCGTTCGCGCCTGCTCGAACAGCGACGACTCGGGATTGATCAACCCCGAGCAGTTGTTCCGGGCCGAGCAGCGGATGCGCTCGCTGTTGTTGTACACCTTGTGCCCGCCCTTGTAGTCGACCATGGCCGACAGTCGAACCATGCCCCGGAACAGATCGAAGCCGTTCGTGGCCGCGAGTTCGTATCGAGGAATGGAGTATCCGTGGAACACCGCCGTGTCCGTGACGGTGATCTCGCTCAGATTCGGGTCGGGGCTGTACTCGATGATGCCGTCGTTGTCCTTGTCCTCAAAGCTCTGGAGCCCCCGCGACCACCAGCCGTTGAGCGGATAGCCCTCGCGCTGACTCTGCGTCGTCCCGATGATTTCCGGCACACCGCCGAGGCTGACCAGCTCGTTCTCGTTGGTCGAGCCGTTGAGGGTCACGTCCCAGCCGAACGCATCGCGCTGCAGGAGCTGTGCGGTGACGAGGCCCTCCAGGCCGGAATTGCGAACCTCGCCAAGATTCTCGAAACGGGCGGTAGCGCCCGTGCCGAGCGACGGCGGAAGGATGCGGCTAATCAGCGCGTCGCGCGAAGACTTGGCGTAGTACGTGAACTCGGTGGAGATCCGGCTGTTCCAGAAGGTGCCATCGATGCCGACCTCGAACTCCGACGACCGCTCCGGCTTCAGATTTCGGTTCCCCAGCGTACTGAAGACAAGACCCGTCTGTTCTCCGCTTTCGCCGAACGCAACCGCGGGGCTGAAGAACTGCACGGCATCGGTGGTACCCGGCTGCACGCCTGACGCGCCGTAGGCGCTCCGGAGTCGCAGCTGGTTCATCCACCCGACGTCGGGGAAGAACGGCTCATCCGAGAGCACCCAGGACGCGGACAACTTCGGGTAGAAGACGGTTTCGAAGTCGGCGCCGAAGGCACTGTTGCGATCGGACCGAACCGCGCCCGTCAGGAAGAGGCGGTCGCCGAACGCGAGGTTCTGCTCGATGTAGGCGCCGAATGTACGGCTCTCGGAGGTCGTTTCGCTGGCGTCAAGCACCGCGCCCGCCGATACGGTGGTCGCGCCAGGCGGCAGGAAGGAGCCGAGCGCGCGGGTGCCGCTGAAGAGATTTCGGTAGAACTGGGCGCCGATCGTGGTGCTGGACTCGATCGACTCGGTCAGCGTGCGCGTCCCGGTAGCCCCGGCGTCCACGGTGTAGACGTAGAAGCTCGTCCGGTTGTCGCGCTTGAACCCGAGGCTGTTGTCGTTGAGCGGAGTGCACTCCTCAAAGCGACACAGCTGCGTATCCTGACGCTGGATGTAGTCGAGACCGAAGTTGCCGCGCAGCGCCAGCCAGCCCGCCGGGCGGTAGTTGCCTCCGACCGAGGAGATGAACCGCTCGATCGATTGGGTGCTCACGTGCTGGTAGATGCTGCGCGGTGTGAACTGGCGCCATCCGTAGAGCGTGTCCCCCTGGGGATTCAGGTTGTACCGGTAGCCCGGGCCGCCGTACACGTTGGCCGCGATGCCGCGCGTGAACGAGTCGTCGCTGAGCGGCAATCGAAGATCCTGCGTCGTGTAGCCCGCCGTCACCGCGAGATCCGCTTTCGGCGAGAGGGTGACGTTGACGTTGGCGCGGCCCGTGATCTTGTTGAGCGCGCTCGGGTCCTGCTGGTCCGACCGCAAGGTCAGGCCATTCTGCCGGAGGAACTGCTGCTCGAACTCGGGAACCTTGGTGACGCCGTCCTCATCCTCCCACTCGCCATGGAGGAAGTAGCGCACGACGTCCGATCCGCCGCGCAACTGCAGTCCGTGCTGCTGACGGTATCCCGTGCCGTACGGCGTCGCCTGCGGGTCATCGTGCAGGTTGTAGCTCGTCACGCTGTCCTGGACGCACGCGCCTGACGCGACCTGAAACAGGAAGCACTGGGTGGCGATCAGGTTGGTCGGGGTGGTCGTCGAGCGCCAGCCGGTATAGGCGGTCGGGTACGGGTTCTGGTCCCGCAGCGCCGTCTGCTCTGTGTAGTACGTCCACTGCGGCGCGCCGGCGATTCCGCGCTTCGTCGTGATGACGATGACGCCGTTCGCGGCATCGGTGCCGTACAACGTCGCCGCCGACGGACCCTTCACGATTTCGATGTTCTCGATGTCGGCCGGGTCGATATCGCCGACGCGGCTGGGGTTGTTGCCGCCGCTGCCGAAGGCGATCGAGCCGGCGCTGCTCGTCATGCGAATTCCGTCGATC
>JBBQHX010000155.1:0-8636 GCA_038324385.1 Gemmatimonadales bacterium
GCGGCGTCAGCCGCGAGTGTCGGGACGGGCCCACCTCGCCTATAGCTCGCCAACGGGCAGTGAAAGCCCATCCCGACACTCGGGCGCTTCGCGCCCTCCTGCGGACCCCCTCCGCGCCGCCGAGCCCACCCCCGCGATACACCCGCAGTAGCCCAGAGCCCAGAGCCCAGAGCTGTCGTTTGCACAGCCCACAGCAGCTGTCCTCCAAGCACTGCTCTTGCACTGACTACCACCGTGAGAGCTGAAACCATCATTCCCATCGTGATCGCCATCGTCGTCGGCCTGGTCGGCGTGGCCGTCCTGTTCGATGCCGCCCTCTCGGAGGGGAGTGGGGGGGCGCTCGAGCGACGTCGTCGGCCGCGGACGGAGCGCAACCGCGTCGGTGAGGGGCTGGTCGGGCTCGGCCTGCTGGCAGTGGCCGGTGCGATTGCTGGCGCGGACGTCTGGCGCTACACGGCCGTGGCGGCGCTGGCCGGCGGGCTCCTCGTGCTCATCGGGGCGGCACTCAACGCGCGCTATATCCGCGACTACGTCCTCAACCGCGGTCCGGCCCGCCGTCGCGAGCCTGGCGAGCGCCTCTTCGGCGACGATCCCAACAGCTGACCGCCCGGGCGCCTCGTTCACGCCGGTCGCGCCGGTCGCGCCGGTCGCTAAATCGCCGCACTCCGCACGTTATCTTCCGCCCATGTCCGATATTCTTCCGCGCATCCGCGCGACGACGATTCTGGCGGTGCGCCGGAACGGCCGCACCGCGATCGCCGGCGATGGCCAGGTCACGGTCGGTGAGACCGTGATGAAGTCCAACGCTCAGAAGGTCCGCACCCTCAAGGGGGGCAAGGTGCTCGCCGGCTTCGCCGGCGCGGCCGCCGACGCCTTCACCCTCTTCGAGAAGTTCGAGGAGAAGATGGAGCGCTTCCCCGGGAACTTGCCGCGGGCCGCCGTCGAACTGGCCAAGGACTGGCGTAGCGACCGCGTCCTCCGCCGCCTCGAGGCGTTGCTCGCCGTGGTCGACCGTGACCACGGCTTCATCATCTCCGGCAACGGCGACATCATCGAGCCTGACGACGGGATCCTCGCGATCGGGTCCGGGGGCTCCTACGCCCTCGCCGCCGCCCGCGCACTCGTCCAGTCGACCGAACTTTCCCCCGCCGAGATCGCCCGACGCGGGCTCGAGATCGCGGGGCAGATCTGCGTCTACACGAACACCAACATCACCGTGCTGGAGCTCGGCGCGGGAGATTGAAGCGGCCCTGCCCAGCGCCGCCGTCCCTAGCCGCTTTACTCCGTACCTGGAATCTCGATGTCCCTCCGCACTCAGCAGACACTCGCCAAGCTCGCCGATCTGACGCCGCGTCAGATCGTGGCTGAGTTGGATCGGTATATCGTCGGGCAGTCCGACGCGAAGAAGGCGGTGGCCATCGCGCTGCGCAATCGGTGGCGCCGGCAGCGGGCGCCTGACGCGATCCGCGAGGAGATTTCCCCGAACAACATCATCCTCATCGGCCCCACCGGGTGCGGCAAGACGGAGATCGCGCGGCGGCTGGCCAAGCTCGCCGGCGCGCCCTTCATCAAGGTCGAGGCCTCCAAGTTCACCGAGGTGGGCTACGTCGGCCGCGATGTCGAGTCGATGGTGCGCGATCTGGTGGAGAGCGCGATCGACATGGTGCGGACCGAGCGGGAAGGGGAGGTCGAGGACCTCGCCAACGAGCGCGTGGACGAGCGACTCCTCGACCTGCTCCTGCCCAGGCCTGACGACGTGAAGCCGCCCGAGACGCCCGCGCCCACGGGTGCGGCGCGCGAGACGGACGTTGACGGCGGAGTCTTCGTCGTATCGGCGACCGGCAACGTCGTGCAGGAGAGCGACGCCGCCAGCGAGCGCTATCAGCGCACGCGCGACAAGCTGCGTCAGCTTCTGCGCGATGGCCAGCTCGACGGACGCGACGTCGAGGTCGAGGTGTCGAAGCAGGCCCCGCAGATGTTCGACATGATGATGCCGCAGGGCGCGCCCGAGGGGATGGAGAACTTCACCGACGCGCTCAAGGAGTGGATGCCGAAGCGCAAGAAGAAGCGCCACGTCAAGGTGTCGGAAGCGCGACGCATCCTGCTCGACGAGGAACTGGAGAAGCTCATCGATCTCGAGGACGTGACCAGCGATGCGCTGGAGCGCGTCGAGAAGATGGGCATCATCTTCCTCGACGAGATCGACAAGATCGCGGGGCAGCGCGGCGGACAGGCCGGCCCCGACGTCTCGCGTGAGGGCGTCCAGCGCGACCTGCTCCCGATCGTCGAGGGCTCCAACGTCCAGACGAAGTACGGGCTCGTGAAGACGGACCACATCCTCTTCGTCGCCGCCGGGGCCTTTCACGTCGCCAAGCCGAGCGATCTGATCCCCGAACTGCAGGGCCGCTTCCCGATTCGCGTCGAGCTCAAGCCGCTCACCGAGGCGGATTTCGTCCGCATCATGACCGAGCCCGAGAATGCACTGACCAAGCAGTACGCTGCGCTGGTCGCGGCCGAGGGCGCAACGCTCACCTTCGACGACGATGGCATCCGTGAGGTCGCGCGCATCGCGGCGTCGGTCAACGACCGGATGGAGAACATCGGCGCGCGGCGGCTGCACACCGTCATGACGACGCTGCTCGAGGACGTGCTGTTCGATCTCCCGGACCGCGGCACCGCCGACATCGCGATCGACGGCGCCGCCGTGCGCGACCGGTTGGCCGCCGTGGTGGAGGACGAAGATCTGCGGAAGTACATCCTCTAGTGGTCTGCTAGTGGCCTGCTAGTGGTCTGCCGCCGATCCCTCCGTTCGGGCTTCTGTGCGCGCGGTGGAGCGTCAGGGCAATCGCGGCTACATTCCCCGATCCGCCGCCCGGTGCGGGGCGCGTTCCGCGCCCACGCGCGACCCTACCAATCGACCCCGCCATGAAACGCGACTTTCTCGCGATCCCCGATTTCTCGCGCGCCGAGCTGGAGGTCATCTTCCGCCTCGCCGAGGACATGCGCGAGGGCCGTTACACGCGCCGTCCCCTGGAGGGCAAGTCGCTGGCGATGATTTTCATGAAGGCGTCGACGCGCACGCGGGTCTCCTTCGAGGTCGGCGCCTGGCAGCTCGGTGGACACGCACTCTTCCTTTCGCCGCGCGACATCCAGCTCGGACGCGGTGAGCCCATCGCCGATACCGCCCGCGTCCTCGGCCGCTACGTCGATGGCATCATGATCCGGACGTTCGCGCACACCGAGGTCGAGGCGCTCGCCCGCGACGCCGGCGTCCCCGTAATCAATGGTCTCACCGACCTGCTGCACCCGTGCCAGATCCTCGCCGACCTGCTCACCGTCCGGCAGCATCTGGGCACGTACGAGGGCCGGCGGATCGCCTGGATCGGCGACGGCAACAACATGGCGAACTCCTGGATCAACGCCGCCTACCGCCTCGGTTTCGAGCTGACGATCGCCTGTCCCGAGGGGTATGACCCCGACCCGGTGCTGGTCGCCCGAGCGCGGACGACGGCCTCGATCACGGTCGTGCGTGATCCTGCCGAGGCCGTCGAGGGTGCGCACGTCGTGAACACCGACGTCTGGGCGTCGATGGGGCAGGAGGAGGAACAGGCGAAGCGGGAGCGCGCGTTCACCGGGTATCAGGTAGACGCCGCGTTGATGGAGCGGGCCGACCGTGACGCGATCTTCCTGCACTGCCTCCCCGCGCACCGCGGGGAGGAGGTCTCCGCCGAGGTGATCGACGGGCCGCAGAGCCGCGTCTGGGATGAGGCCGAGAACCGGCTCCACGCTCAGAAGGCGATCATGGCCGTGCTGATGGGCGACGAGCCGCTCGCCTGACGCGGCCGCGCTGCCTGACGTCCCCGCCGCACGCGGCCGCATTCGGCCTTCACTCGCTCACCTCGACCTCCACCTCATGATCGACGAAGGAACCCCCGCCCCCGATTTCGCCCTCCAGGCCGATACGGGTGAGACGGTCACGCTCGCCTCGCTCCGCGGCAAGCCGGTCGTGCTCTATTTCTACCCGAAGGACGACACCCCGGGCTGCACCACGGAAGCGTGCGAGTTTCGCGACGCCGTCCCGCGATTCGACCAGTCGAATGCCGTGATTCTCGGGGTGAGCCCCGACAGCGTCGAGTCGCACCAGGCGTTTCGTGAGAAGTTCAATCTTCCGTTCCGCCTGCTTGCCGACGAGGACCACGCCGTCGCCGAGCTGTATGGCGCTTGGCAGGAGAAGAACATGTATGGCAAGCGCTTTTGGGGCATTCAGCGCAGCACGTTCGTGATCGACCGCGACGGGACCGTGGCCAGGGTGTTCAAACGGGTGAAGGCCGCCGGCCATGCCGACAAGGTCGCCGAGGTGGTCGCCGGGCTCGGCGCGGGCTGACTCATCGCCTGATTGGGTGCAGAGGTCGGTGTCTGGCCCTGCGCCCCGGCACGTGTCCTGCGCCTGTTCGTTGGCTCACCCGCGGAGTAAGGAGCGAATGATGGACCAGGTGAAGGCGCGTAACGTGGACCAGGACGTCCCGACCGAGAAGAAGCTCGACGAGCTGTACGAACTGATCGACGAGATCGAGGTGTGCCTGATGACCACCGTCCGTCCGGACGGCCATCTGGTGACCCGCCCGATGCAGGTGCGCGAGCGCGCCACCGGTGCCGACCTCTGGTTCGTCACCAACATCGAGTCCGAGAAGCTCGACGAGCTCGCTCAGAATCCGCACGTGAACCTCGGCTTCTACCGCGAGAAGACGCGCGAGTGGGTGTCGGTGAGCGGCACGGCGAAGCTGACGCAGGACCGCGCGCTGATTCGCGAGATGTACTCCCCGGATCTGCGCGTCTGGTTCCCGAAGGAGAGCGAGGAGCGCGATGGTGGGCCGGACGACCCGCGCATCGCGCTGGTGCTCGTCGAGGCCCATACGGTGATTTATTCCAAGCAGAACCGACCTCGGCCCGTGGTGCTGTTCGAGATCGCGAAGGCAATGGTCACCGGCGACGCGCCCAAGATCTCGGACATCCGCATGATGGACGAACGCGAGTTGCCCGGCGGCAATCGCGACGTCTGACATTCGTCGCGGCGAACCCGCCGCACGAGACGCTTGCAACGCACGAGGGCGCGCACCAATGGTGCGCGCCCTCGTGCGTGTGTGTGTGCGACGTCTATCCTGCTACACGAGCCCGCCTGGCGCTCCGCGGCGCGGCGGTCAGTACACCTGCGCCCAGTGACGCTCCCTCACGCGGGTGAGGACCGCCGATCCGCGCAGGGCGTTCTCGATCGCGCAGCGCGAGTAATGGATGTCCTGCGTGCCGACGAAGTCCGACTCATCCAGCTCCGCGTTCCGCACGTAGACCGCGCCGTAGATCTGCGCCGTGCCGTTGCCCTTGACGATGTGGTCTCGCACGATGACGATCCCGTGGAACTCGAACTGGCCCCTGATCCGGAGGCTCCCGTTGACGAGGAGAATACCCTGGCCACGGCCCTTGCCCGTGACCTCCAGGTCGCCAGTCGCATAGATAATCGGAAAGCGGTTGTAGCAGGCGGCTACCGTTCCGGACGTCGGCGGGCGGTGTGGCTCACCCCAGTTTGCCGTTGTCGCCGTACAGACGCCGGCTCCGTTGACGGATGGTTTGATGTCGGTGCCGAACGACGTGCCCAGCAGCGTGATCTCGGCGTTGGCGGCGAGCGAGTTCCACGTTTCCGATCCGTAGCGGATATACGTGTTCGAGTCCGCGGCCGCCGCGCTCCGGGACACCGGTGGAGCCCCGGCTATTGACCCGGGCTTGCTTGCGACATTCGCCGACGGGCTGGCCAGAATGCCGGGAAGATTCGCCGAGCCCACGGGGCAGGCCGTCCACCCCGGGGGGTTCACGTCGTTCCCGTTGATCTTGGCCGCACCATTTACGGACACGTCCCCTGCTGCCGTCAGCGCGCCACCGGGTGTGATGGAGGGGTAGGCGAGGCGCACGTAGGCGCTCGTCTGGCGACGCGACTGCAGCATGTCGCTGCCCATGCTCGCCTGTCCGTCGGCATTCACCCAGAATGTGTTCGCCGTCAGGCGCGTCACCGTGACGAACGACGTGTCGCCGTCCGCCACCCACCGGCGCGTCGTGTCGACGGCGCCGACCGCCATACCGGCCGGCGGATTGAGATTACGGGCGGTGAGCCAGTTGCTGACTTCGTTGTTCAGGCCGAACTCGGCCACCGCAAACGCCCGCTGTTCGACGAGCGAGTTGCGCGCGCCGCGATACTCCTGCGTCGCTGAATAGAGCCCGCCCACGACCAGCAGCGTGATCACGATGATCACGAAGATCGCCGAGAGCAGCGCCATGCCGCGTCGCGGCCGGGCGGTGGGGGTGGCGGGTTCGGCGACGGGAAGGGAAGATGGATGCATCACGCGATACCTCGCACGCTGGGATGATCGTGGGATCCGGAACGTCACTTGTAATTCCGCACGCCGACGCGAAGCAACAACGAATCGCGGATCGGTTGGCTCCGGCGCAGCGAGCTGCCGGCGAACTCGCTCTCGGCGCGTAGCTCCACGTCGATGCGGGCGATCTGACGGATGCGCGCCGCCGAGTTGATCGGCGCGCCCGTTGTATCGAAATACGTGAATCGCAGCCCACGGTCGGCCGGTGAGCGATAGGGCCCGCTGGCGGCCGTGATGTCGCTCCAGACCCCGTTCTCGTACTGCCTGATTCCGAGATACCACGCCGAGCTGCCCGTCGGCTGGAAGAGCGAGTAGCGCATCGGGCGTGTGGCGCGGACGGCGACGCCGGCGCCGATTGTCCCGGGAAGGGTCGCGCCGCCGCCGATCTTGATGACCCGGCGCGGCTTGAGCGCGGGTGCGTCGTTGACCGGGTGCCCGTATGGCGTGCTCGCGCAGGCGGATGCGCTGGAGGAAACGCCTGCCACGACATACGCCCGCCACACGTCATCCTCGGCGCCGAAGCTCGGCCCGTCGTCGAACACACGGATCGTGTCGCCCGCGATCGGTTCCGCCCAGAAGGAGCTGAGCTTCGCGCGCGACAGACGGTCAGGCAGAAGAACGAGCGAATCGCCGCCCGCCGCGCAGGTTATTCCAGATCCCAGCGGTGCGTTGACCTCGACCATCGTCTGGCTGAAGGCGAGGATGTCTCCGCCGACGGACGACACCGCGCGCAGATCGAGCGGGAGGATACCCGCCCCGTTGCGCAGCTCGCGCCGAACGCCCGCCACCTGGTCGCTGTCGCGGTAGAATCGTTGCTGGGAGACGAACAGTCCACTCAGCGCGGAGCCCACGATCCCCATCAGGACGAGGACGATGATGACCTCGATCAGGGTCACGCCGGCCCGAGCGCGCGTCGGTCGCATCAGTTTCGGCATGGCACCATGCTGTTGTAGACGAGAACGTTCGCCCGCCCGCGGACGGTCACCGAGTCGGTGATCAGGATGACGTTGTCGAGATCCGCGAGGCGCCACCGTTCGACAATCGCGCCGTCGGCGGAGGTGACGGTGATGGGCCCGACCGAGCCGCCGTTGGCGACGAGTTGGCGACAGGCAATGCTGGCGAGCGAATCGAGACGGGACTGCACGATCATGGCGGCCCGCATCTGATAGGACCCGCCGCGCTGCAGAGCCGCGACGGCGCCTGACGTGCGGCCAAGTGCCATCAGGGCCACGCTGATGAGCAGCAGCGTGACGAGCACCTCGATGATCGTCATGCCCGCCCGGCGGCGCGGTGCGCCCGGCTGGGTGGACGGCCGCGCGGCCGATGGATACGTACGAATCATGGTGTGCACCGCCGTGGCAGTACGGTTCCTCCCGAGCCGACGCAGACCGAATCCCGGTGCTTGCCGTTCTCGAGGATGTAGCGGTAGACGCCGCCGGAAGAGCGGCGCGAGAAGCCTCGCCCGTCAAAGACGATGGCGGTGTCGGCCGCGTTGCGGAGTGTGATCGTGGTGTTCAGCGTCGAGTCGAGCCTCACGAGCGGAATCACGAACACCGTGTCGCCAGCGGGCGACATCGCCCAGGCCCGAATCGTGTTGCCGGAGACCTTGAAGGTGGCGCGGGTGCCGCGTTGCACGGCCGATGACCGTGCGGTCGCGATCGCCGAAACGATCTGCTGCCGCGCGGCCCCCACGCTCCCGCGTTCGCGCCAGACGGAGAATCGTGGAATAGCCACCACGGTGAGCACGCCGACGATCACGACCACGATCATCAGCTCCACCGCGGTAAAGCCGGCGCGGCGCGAAGGGCGCCCGATCGACCAGAGAGGCATGAGTGTGGTGCGGGAAGGGAAACAGGCACTCGGAGCGACCGCGACTGGTGTGAGGACGAGCCGCCCAATCCCGGGTCACCGACCCGTGACCACCATCACCGCGCGGTGGACCCCCTCGGGAGGAGGACTGCTGCCCGCTGGCGTTGCTCCGCCGCAGGTCTGCCGGTGGTTCACGGTGCGCCATTGTGGCATATTTCCGCCCGGCCCTTTACCGCTCCGGCCGCCGACCCTTCGCCCTCTCCTCGAGACCATGCCGGATACGACGATCCTGAAGCGAACGCCGTTGCACGACCTCCACGCCGCGCTCGGCGCTCGGCTGGTGCCGTTCGCCGGCTACCTGATGCCGGTGCAGTACGCGGGCATCACGGCCGAGCACACGGCGGT
>JBBQHX010000156.1:0-8611 GCA_038324385.1 Gemmatimonadales bacterium
AAGTCCACCAGAAGTGCGCGCCCGCTTCCCGCGTGAACCAGGATGTTCTCCGGCTTCACGTCACGATGGACGATTCGTTCAGCGTGCGCGTGGGCAAGCGCGCTGGCCACGTCGCGCAGCAGTTGCGTCACGCGGTCGAACGGGAGGGGGCCGGCGTCGCGGAGGGCGTCGCGCAGCGTTTCGCCGGGCACGAACGCCGTGACGATCGCCACCGCCCCACCGGCCAGCTCCTCGATGCCGAGTGTGCGGGCGATGTTGGGGTGCTGCAGCGACATCACCGTCCGCGCCTCACGGGCGAAGCGGCGCACCGACTCGGGATCGGTGGCATGGCTTCGGGCGATGACCTTGACCGCGACCAGTCGACCCGAGTCGCGCTCGCGCGCGCGGTAGACCACCGCCATGCCGCCGCGCGCGAGCTCGTCCAGAAACTCATACCGCTCGCGCAGCGGATGCAGCTCTCGAGGGACCGCGGTCTCGCTTCCGGGTGACGTAGGCGCCTCCTGATGAGATCGCCGGCCCGCGCGGGCATCGCAGCGGCCGTGTCGTCCGCCTCACGGGAGGGTGACGACGGGCGATGCACATTCCCAATGGAACGATCATGCCATCGCGATCGGCCGGTGAACGGACGCCGAGCTCAGCTCCCCGCGCCCGGGATGCTCAGGGCTCGCGAGGAGCCCCCATCAGGCCTCGCTAGCCATGATGTAGCCGCACCCGGCCTCCTGGGCGCGCAGGGCGGCGAAGATCCCCGACGGCTGCATGATCACGCCGGGAATGATGTGCTCGACCGCCTTCGCCCGCGCCTCGGCGGGGGTGAGCTTGTCGCCAGTGACGAAATCCTGGATCGGACGCCGGAAGGCGAGATCGCAGGCGAGCACGATGCCGCCCGCCGCGAAAAAGGCGGGCAGATTGTACTCGGCGAACGAGGGCGGCATCCCCGACGGCGTGGTGAGGATCGGATTCTTCTTCGTCCACTCCCGGGTGGCCGGGTCGCGGATCTCGACCCGCTCACCGATCGGGAAACGAGCCCAGTAGGCGTCGTTCATGATCAACGGAATCGCCGCGTGCCGAATGACGACGACCATGCTCATGTCCCGCGGATCGGTGCCGTAGACCTCGCGATACTGGTCCCGCCACACGAAGGCCCGGAAGAGCCCCGACCCGTCGCTGACCTCGGGTGAGTCGAAGACCGCCCGGTGCTTGCCCGTAATCCGGTCGACCCAGCTCATGTCCCAGTCGACCGCGAGCGGCGCCGGGGGCTCGACGAGGGCGTGCCCTGCGGCGGCGAGTGGACGTGTGGTCGCGCCGGCGAGCGCGCTCGCGCCCAGCCATCCAAGGAACCGCCGACGAGGAGTGGACATGGACGGACGGCTCCTGGGAATGGGTCGAGATCCTGCACGTGCCCGCGGATTCCCCGCGGATGAACTGCAATTCTGCATCACCACACCGATTCCAGCAACAGACGGCTGGCACCAAATGCACCGTGCCCCGCCGTCGAGGACGGCGGGGCACGGTCTGGCGAACTATAACAGTCGGCGCGTTACGCCCGACGGCGACGGCTCACGAGTCCGAGTCCGGCGAGCCCGGTGGCGAACAGTGCCATGGTGGCCGGCTCGGGGATCACGCTGACCTGGTCCATCATCCCGATCGTCAGGCCGTTCGTGAGGAAGTCGTTGTCCTCGGTGGCAATCTCGACCGAGAAGATGCCCTCGGTCGAACGCACACCGAGGAAGGCGATCTCCCCGCCGGTTGCCAGCGACGGGCCCACTCCCGCGTTCATGAAGGTGCCGAGCAGATTGTTGGTGCTGCCGAACGCCCGGATCGTGCCCGTGAAGCTACCAGAGAAGTTCGACTGGACCTCGGTGGCGAACCCGCTGATCGCCCGACTGAAGGAGAAGGTCACCGGACCGCTGGGCAGTCCGGTCCAGAGCAGCGCCGTGCCGTCTTCGAAGCCGCCGGGAAAGAACACGCCCTGCTCGCTCAGCTCCAGCCCGTCGCCGGTGGCCGAACTCACGGTCATCGTCAGCGACGAGCCGAGAAGAACGGTGAAGGGCGACGGCAGAAACGTGAACACCGGTCCGAGCGAACTCCAATCGTAAAAGAGTGGATTGACGATCTCGGCGCGCGATTCGACCTGCGTGGTCTGGGCGACAGCGACGTGGTGGGGGACGGCGAGTAGCGCGACGATCAAGCCCGCGCAGGACATCGGTGCAGCACGCATGCGGCAACCTCGTATGGAGTGACATGGGGTGCTGCGGCGACTTCCGCGCACGGGAAAGCGGCGGAACGCGCCGTCCCTGATTCGGCCCCGCTGTCACGCCAGAGCTACAAGCCGCGTGCCCGGCCCTCCATCCGGCCCCGTGTTCTGCAAATCCTTGTCACCACGGAGTTTGGCAGCCGCACGCGGCCGAGCCCCACCCGCGCCCCGGCCCCCGATGGGCGGCCCGATGCCACACCATGTAGCTACGGCGCGACAGCGCGCCGGGAGTGGGCTGTGGGCTTTGGGCTGCGCGCTACACTCCTTCGGGGCCAACAACCGCCGCACGATGCGCGCGGGTTCAGATCAACTGCGTGCGAACAACAGCTTGCGCGCCGCGGCTTCAGCTTCGATGTGGCCACACATGATGTCGCACAGGCGAAAGACCTCCTCGCCCGCCAGACCGTAATAGACGTGCACCCCCTCCTTGCGCCGCGTGACGAAGTTGGCGGCGTGAAGCTGCTGCAGATGCTTGGACACGTTCGCCGTGCCGAGCCCGGTGGCCTCGACGAGTGCGCCCACCGTCTGCTCACCCGCTCGCAATTCCTGCATGATCTGCAGGCGCGTCGGCTCGGCGAGCGCACGAAATCGCTCGGCGACCAGGTCGATCATGTCGCCCGTGAGACGTGACTGTGCCATATGAAATGGAGTGAGTCGGGTGGAAGGAGCAATCAGGCGGTCGCGGTGCTCAGCGCCGGCACGTCGCCGCTTGCGGGCGCCTCATCCCGCACGATGGGGAGCCCTTCCTTCGCCCAACCGGCGAACCCGCCGGCGAGGTTGACGACGTTGGTCACGCCGTGCGCCTGCAGCACGCTGGCAGCGATCGCCGAACGCGATCCCGCCTGGCAGTGCACCACGACCGGACGATCGGTCGGCAGCTCGGAGGCGCGCTCGGCCAGATAGCCGAGCGGAATGTTCGGTACACCGGGCAGATGTCCGGCCTCCCACTCGGTCAGTCCACGCACATCGATGACGTGGGCGGCGCCATTCTCGAGCCACGCGGCCGCCTGACGCGCGGTGGTCTGTGGCACGCGCTGCAGCTCGTGTCCGGCCGCGGCCCACGCCGAGACCGCCTCACGGCCAAAGCCGCCGCTCACCTGATCGAGGCCGATCATCGCCAGATCGCGCACGGCGGTGTCGAGACAATCGGCGCACGTTTCATCGACGATGAGATAGAGCTCGCGGTCATACGGAAGCAGCCACCCCGCCCAGGTGGTGAAGCTTCCATTCAGCGGAATGTTGATCGTCCCCGGCACGTGACCTTCGGCGAACTCGTCGGCGGGACGCGTGTCGATGACGGTGCCGCCCTGCCGCAGCACGGTGTCGAACGCGGCGGGGGCGAGCGTGGGTGGACGGTGATCACGGCCGAGGATGCGCGGACCATCCCTGTTGATCCGCTTCATCTCGGCGAAGTAGCGCGGCGGCTCGGGCTGGCCCGCCAGCACGGCCTCGACGAAGGTCGCCTCGTCGGTGGTGGCGACGCCCCAGTTCGCCATCTTCTCGTAGCCGACGGTGGACGACGCGATCGCGCCGAGCGCCTTGCCACACGCGGAGCCCGCGCCGTGGCCGGGCCAGACCTGCAGGTGGTCGGGAAGCGCACGGAAGCGACGCAGCGACTGGAAGAGTGTGCGTGCGCCCGCCTCCATCGTGCCCGCGATACCAGCCGCTTTCTCCAAGAGATCGGGGCGACCGACGTCGCCAACGAAGACGAAGTCGCCGGTGAGGATCCCCCACGGACCGGAGCCCGCGGGCCGGTCCGTGACGACGAAGCTGATGTGCTCGGGCGTGTGCCCCGGTGTGTGCAGGACCTGCAACTCGATGTTGCCCACCATGATCGTGTCGCCATCGTGCACGAGGCGCGCACCATCCTCGTCTGCATAACGATACTTCCAATCGGCATCGCCCTCGTCGGAGAGGGCGAGTTGCGCGCCGGTCCGCTGTGCGAGCTCGCGCGCACCCGAGACGAAGTCGGCATGGATGTGCGTCTCCGTCACGTGAGTAACGCGTAGCCCTTCGGTCGCCGCCGCCGTGACGTACTGCTCGACGTCGCGATTGGGATCGACCACCACCGACTCACCCGTCCGCTGGCACCCGATCAGGTAGCTCGCCTGGGCGAGCTTGTCATCGTAAAAGCGCTTGAAGAACATGGTTCCATCTCCGCGGTAGGTTGGAAACGGCGGTCGCGTCAGGCGCCGACGGACGGTAGCGGTGCAGCGGCGACGTCTCCGCCCCCCGCGAACACCGCCCGGTTCTGATAGAGGATCAACGCACCGGTGACGACGAGAAAGATCGCGAAGATCCGTCGCAACGCCTGACGCGGTACGCGGCGCGCGACAGCGGTGCCGGCGAGCACGCCGACCACGGCTGCAACCGTGAAGCCGGCCAGGAAGCGCCACTCGATGTCGACCGTGCCGAGGTAGCCGGCGAATCCCGCAGCGGAATTCATCGTGATCACCACCAGCGAGGTGCCGACGGCCTGTCGCATGTCGACGCCGAGCAACAGCACGAGCGCCGGAACCACGAGAAAGCCGCCGCCGATGCCCACCAGTCCGGTGAGCACCCCGACGCCGAGCGCCGCGACGCCGACCACCACGAGCCGCGCCGACGAGGGGCCCGACTGCTCCGCGTCAGGCGCCGGTGTCGCGTCCCGGCTGCCGCGCAGCATCGACGCCGCCGCGACGAGCATCACCACCGCCAACAGCACCAGTTGGGCGGTGCCCGACATGAACACCGCGAGCTTGGCACCGCCATACGCGCCGACCATCGCGAAGCCACCGAACAGCGCCGCCATCCCGATCCGGACATTGCCGAGCCGCCAGTGCAGCAGCGCACCGACGAGGCTCGTCACCCCGACCACGGGCAGGCTCATCGCGATCGCCGGCTTGGCCGCGAAACCAAGCACGTAGACCAGGATCGGAACGGTGAGAATCGAGCCGCCACCGCCGAGCATGCCCAGCGAGAGCCCGACGAGAATCGCAAGCGTGAGGCCGAGGATGAGCATCGGAATCTCCTGCTAGGCGGCGCAACTCGACTGGTCGGCGAGGGCGCGCACCATCGCTGGAACGTCGCAACTCGCGGGGCGATTGTATGGCAGGCGCGCGAGCAGCATCCCCATCGCGCAGGTATCGGAGACACCGGCGAAGACGAGCCCCGAGCCGACGAAGGCCGGGAGGGCGGCGAAGAGCGGGTTCACGAACAGGGCGAGGAACCCGCCGGTCGCGGCGATTGCGCCGGCGGCGATGCGCACCTGCCGCTCCAGCGACATGCGCGGCGGCCCGATCCGTGTGGGTTGGCCCGCCGCGGTCCAGGCCGTCATCCCGCCGTCCAGGACGTGAAGGTTGGTCATCCCCGCTTCCTGTAGGGCGACTTCGGCCCTGCGCGCACGCTGGCCGGAGCGACAGACGAGCACCACCGGCGCTGCCACGCCCGCCCGGATCTCCGAGGCGTGCTCGCCGAGGGTGTCCAGCGGCACGTTGTACGCACCGGCGATGTGCTCAGACTCGAACTCACCCGGCGTCCGCACGTCGAGCACTCGCGTGTCGGGCCGCTCGGCGCGCAGCCGGACGAGGCCGGCGGGGGTGAGCATCGCTGTTGTGCTATCGGGCATGACCCGCTCCTGGCAAAGTGTTCTTGTATTCAACTGACTAGTAAAGTATCGGATACGAACGGAGTGTCAAGGGGGACCGGGCCGGGCGCGTCGACGCGAGCGAGCTGTCGGCGGCGGGCCGCACGTGTCCGGCTGCCCGCGCGTCGGCACCTCGACCGGTTGATCGAGAAACGACGTCGAGACGCCGCGGAACGCTCGGCGCGGCCATCGGTGGGTACGCCGTTTCGATCTGGTGGCCCAACCAGGATGCAGGCTCGTCAGGCATCAGCCGCTCCGCGCCGAACGGTCAGTTCGGGCGCAGGTCGCTCATGCTGCGGCTGCCGTCGGCGTACTCGTACTCGATCTGACGCAGCCGGGCGCGCCAGTAAGCGTGGCGCCCCTCGGGCAGCAGCCAGGCGACGTCACCCGACTGTGGGACCATCATGCCGCCGATCCGGACATAGTCCCGATGGTGCCCCTCGGTTGGGGTGAGCCGTTGACCGTCGCCGACGGCCCGATACCGCTCCCCGGTCACCCGGACGACCTCGCCGTTCGACCCGAAATGAAAGTCAGCCGAAGCGCTGACGGCCCGATCGGTGAGCGTGGCGCGTGCAGTGCGGTCGTCGATCGCAGCCCAGGCGACGCCGGATCCTGGCAGCAGCGCGGTGGGCCACCAGACCGACTCGGCCAGGAGGCGCCAGAGCGCGCTCGCGGCGATCTTCGGCGTTCCGCGCTGATCAGCCACCGGGACGAGTCCGCCGACCGCTCCGTACATCGAGCCCTCGGCGCCGATGTAGGCGTCGCGTACACGAACGCGCAGGACGGGCGACATGGCCAGCCGGGCGTCCCAGACGAAGCCCGGTGGAGCGGTGGTGACGTGCTGCACCGAACGGAAGGGGCGCCACCCGCCTGGCGCGGCGGCGAAGTCGCCGGCATGCTGGATGCGCGCACGCCGAACGATCGGTTGGCCAGGGGTGAGCGCGAAGGCAAGATACCGTCGGACCGGCTCGGGCAACTCGGCGAGCGCAGCCGGATCGAAGGTGACGGCGCGCGTCGGGGTACCCGGCGCCTCACGCTGCGCATTCAGCCGGACGACCGTCCGTCGCGAAGCGCGGTTCCATCGTGAGGCACCGGCCGCCAGCCCCGCGGCGACCGTGGCCCCGAGTCCGCCGACGATGGCGGCGACCGTGCTCGTCGGGATGCGCACCCTGCCGTCTCCTACTGCGCGGTGTAGCCGCCGTCAGCAAGATAGGTTCCGCCGGTGAGGAAGGCGGCCTCGTCGGAGCCGAGGTAGGCGACGAGTCCTGCGACCTCGTCAGGCTCGCCGAGGCGGCCAATCGGATGCAGGGGCAGCACGGCATCCTCCATGTCGGCGATCAGCGGCGTTCGAATGAAGGCCGGATTCACGCTCACGACGCGGATACGGGCCGGCGCAAGCTCGAGCGCGGCCGCCTTCGTGAGGCCGACCACCCCGTGCTTGGCGGCGGTGTAGGCGGGGGCGCCATTGAACCCCACGAGCCCGAGGATCGAGGCCATGTTGATGATCACCCCGCCCTCACCGCGCGCCTTCATCACGCGTGCGGCGTGCTTCAGTCCGTAAAAGACACCGGAGAGGTTGATGGCGATCACACGGTCCCAATCGCTGCCCGTCTTCTCGTCGATCGGCGTGGGCTCCTCGCCCACACCGGCATTGTTGATCATCACGTCGAGCGCGCCGTACTTGGCGACGGTTTCATCGACCAGTGTGCGTACCGCGTCCTCATCGGCGACGTTGGCGGCGATGCTGGACGCCTGCCCGCCGTCGGCAATGATCTGGTCGACCACCGGTCCTGCGGTGTCGAGTTCCAGGTCACTGACGACCACCGTCGCCCCCTCCGCCGCCAACCGCAGTGCGATAGCCTCGCCGATGCCGCTGGCGCCGCCGGTGACGATCGCCACCTTGCCCGTATATCGTGTCATCGATTCCCCTGAGTCTGCCAGTATCTCCTCGACGCCCCGACTCGCATGGAGCCCCCGCTCACGTCGCACCCCGAATTGCGGACGGCACGCGCCGTCGCACGCCACTACCTGGGCGATCTCGTCTATGGCGCCAACGACGGGATCATTACGACGTTCGCGGTCGTGGCCGGCGTGGCCGGCGCGGCGATGTCGGCGCGGGTGGTGATCATCCTCGGCGTGGCCAACCTGCTCGCCGACGGCTTCTCGATGGGGGCCAGCAATTTTCTGTCCATCCGCTCGCGTAGCGCGGTGGAATCTTCGGATGGAGTCGCGATCTCCGAGCCATTCGCGGTGCGCCACGGACTGGCCACCTTTCTGGCGTTCGTCGTGGCGGGGGTCGTGCCACTCCTGGCCTACATCCTGCCCGTGCCTGACGCGGAGCGGTTCCCGGTGGCGACCATGCTCACCCTCGGCATCCTGTTCATCGTTGGTGCCTTGCGCACGCTGGTGACACGCGGCCGGTGGATCGTCAACGGCATCGAGATGCTGGCCATCGGCGCGCTGGCGGCGGCAGTGGCGTACGGTATCGGGCGTTTTCTGGCCGACGTGACCGGAGGCGCCGCGGCCTGAGGCCCGAAGCGCCGTTACCGGCCGGCGGAGCCCGTCGGTCACCAGATCCGCCCCTCGCGACGGCGCTGGCGTCGGCGGCGGTGAACGAGCGGATAGTGATCGCCGGAGTCTCCTCCGAGACTGCTTGCCGCGCCCTGCGCGTTGTCATACCGTGAACCGCGAGGGTCCCGCCGGAACGGCGCGGCCAGACGCTTGCACAGACC
>JBBQHX010000157.1:0-8508 GCA_038324385.1 Gemmatimonadales bacterium
CACCACGCTGGCGGGCTTTCTGGCGGAGCTCTCGCTCGATCCCCGCATGGTCGTGGTCGAGCACAATCGCACCATTCTGCGCGATCGGGATGCGTATTCGTCGCTCGCGCTCGCCAGCGGTGACGTCCTCGAACTCGTGCACTTCGTGGGAGGCGGTTGACGATGAGTGCCACGATCACCCCCGATACCCAGGACGCCCTCCGCGACCTGCCGTTCGTCATCGGCGGGCGCGAGTTCCGCTCGCGGCTGATGGTCGGCACGGGGAAGTACGCGTCGAACAGCGAGATGGTGCAGGCCATCGAAGCATCGGGCGCGGACGTCGTCACTGTCGCCGTGCGTCGCGTCGATCTCGACCGGCGGCAGGAGGAGGGAGTGCTCTACCATCTCTCGCCCGAGCGGTTTTTCCTGCTCGCCAACACCGCAGGCTGCTACGACGCGACCGAGGCGATCCGCTACGCCCGGCTCGGGCGGGCGGCCGGCTTCAACGAGTACGTGAAGCTCGAGGTCATCGGTGATCAGGCCACGCTGCTTCCCGACGTTGGCGGCCTGATCGAGGCCACGCGCGTGCTCTCGGGCGAAGGATTCAAGGTCATGGCCTACACCAATGATGACCTGATCAGCGCGTTGCGCCTCGAGGACGCCGGTGCCGTCGCGGTGATGCCGCTGGCGTCGCCGATCGGCTCGGGGCTCGGGATGCTCAACCCGTTCGCCATCCGCACGATCAAGAGCCGGCTGTCGGTGCCGGTGATCGTCGACGCGGGGGTGGGGACGGCGTCCGATGCGTGCATCACGATGGAGCAGGGCGTCGACGGCATTCTGATGAACACGGCGCTCGCCTCCGCTCGTGAGCCGATCCGGATGGCGACGGCGATGCGGTGGGCGGTGGACGCGGGACGGCAGGCGTATCTGGCCGGGCGCATGCCCCGGCGCGAGGTGGCGGTGCCGTCCTCGCCCCTGACAGGCCTGTTGGACTGACGGAGGGGCGCGTGTCCGATTCCGCAGCGGGAGCGCCGATCGCCACCGCCGGAGCGGGTGGGGCAGGCGCCGGGGTGCGCGGTCGCCCGCTCCTCGGCGGCGTCACCGACGCCCGCGTGGTCGCCGCCGACGTCCTGGCCGACATTCGGGGCGGCGAGCTGCTCGATCCGGTCTTCGATCGTCGGGCGCGCATCCTCGATCCCCGGGACCGCCGGTGGACGCAGGAGCTGCTCTGGGGGATGCTGCGCCGTCGCGGCTGGCTGGACGCAATCCTCGCTGACCGGGTGCGCGGCGGGCTCGCCCGCCTCGACCCCGATCTGGGCGACCTGCTCCGTCTCGGCGTGTATCAGTTGCTCTACATGGGAAGCGTGCCCGCATACGCCGCGATCGCGCAGACGGTCGAGCTGGCCAAGCGGCGCCACGGCATGGGCGCGAGCAAGCTGGCCAACGCCGTGCTCCGCCGCGTCGATCGCGACCGCGACGACCTGCGGGTGATCATCCCCGCCGACCCGACCGACTCACTGGCGATCCGCCACTCGCACCCCCGCTGGGTGGTCGCGCGGTGGGTGGAGCGGTGGGGAGTAACCGAGACGGAACGGCTGCTGCTGGCGAACAACGAGGAAGCGTCCGTCTTCGCCCGCCCGATCGGCGTGACGCGCGACGCGCTGGCCGCGGCGCTCTCGACGGCGGGCGTCGAGGTGGAGCCCGCCCCGCTCGTGGACGACGGGCTTCGGCTCGGCGGGCTCGCCGCGCTGACCGAGTTGGGCGCCTACCGTCAGGGCCAGTTCTTCGTGCAGGATCCGGCCGCGACGTTGGTCACGCGCTACGCCGATCTGCCCGCTGGCGGGGTGGTGGCGGATCTGTGCGCGGCACCTGGCGGCAAGGCGCTGGAGCTCGCCCGCGAAGCGCGCATTGTCCTCGCCGGCGATCGCTCGGCGGCACGGCTGCGGCGCGTGGCGGCGAACGCTGAGCGGCTGGGCGTGACCAATCTGTTCCCCGTCGTGGGCGACGGACGCGAGCCCGTGGTGCGCGATGTGGACGCGGTGCTGCTCGATGTGCCGTGTACCGGCACCGGTACCTTCCGTCGCCATCCCGACGCGAGGTGGCGGCTTCGAGTGAGCGACCTCGCCGTGATGGGCGCCCTGCAGCGCGAGCTGCTCCGCGGTGGGTCGGCGGCGGTTCGGGCGGGCGGGCTGCTCATCTACAGCACATGCTCCCTCGAGCCCGAGGAGAACGAGATGCAGGTCGAGCGCTTCCTCGCCGATCATCCCGACTGGACGCTGGAGCCGCCCGCGGCGCCGCTCCCCGCGGGCACGGTGGTCGGCGGCATGCTGCACGTACTGCCGCACGAGCACGGTGCCGACGGCGCGTTCGCCGCCCGACTGCGGCGGGGCTCATGAGTCCTCGTGTCCGCCGACCGGTAGCGACTGACTCCGCGGTGGGGGCGGGCACGGACGACGCGACCGGGGGTACGACCGGCCAGACGGGTCGGCGCCCCGGCGGGTGGAGGATCTGGGCGCGCCATTCGATTCCCTACATCATTATCGCTGCGGCCGGGTTCACGTTGGCCTACCTGTTCACGTCGACCGTCATCTTCCCCGGCGGGTTGGTGCCGGACGACTCCGATGTCCCGGACGTCGTCGGCGTGTCGTACACGGAAGCAGTGCAGCGGCTGAGCAGCTACGGCTTTTCGCCCGTTCGGGGTGAGACGCGCTATGATCAGGATGCTCCCAGCTTTACCGTGATCGCCCAGACGCCGCCGGCGGGGACCACGCTCGCGAAGGGCGAGGAGATTCGCCTCGACGTGAGCCGCGGTCAGCTTCGGGCCGACGTGCCGATGGTCGTCGGGCTGTCGCATCAGATCGCGCAGGCGCAGCTCGAGGACGCCGGATTCGAGCTCGGCGAGGTGACGTCGCGCGAGAGCAACGCCCCGCGCGGACAGGTGGTGTCGTCGACGCCACTTGGCGGGCAGAGCGTTCCGCTGCCGGCCGAGGTCGCGCTGACGATCAGCAGCGGTCCGCGGACGGTCGAGCTGCCTGACGTGACGGGACAGGACTACGGGCAGGCGCGGTCGCTGCTGCAGCAGCTCGGGTTGACGCCGAGCATCACGTGGGACTCCACCAGCTACATGATCGAGAATTCCGTGATCGGACAGACGCCGGTGGCCGGCGCGCAGGTGACCGCCGGCGCGCGGATCATCCTTACCGTGGCGGGGCGCCCCCAATGAGCGACCCCGTAGCGGCGCGCATCGCGCCGTCGATCCTGAGCGCGGACTTCGGCCGGCTGGCTGAAGAGATCGCGATGTGCGAAGCCGGCGGCGCCGACTGGATCCACATCGACGTGATGGACGGCATGTTCGTGCCGAATCTGACGTTCGGCGCCAAGGTGATCGAGACGGTACGCCGCCTGACGATACTCCCACTCGACGTGCATCTGATGGTGGTGGAGCCGGAGAAGTACTTCGACAGCTTCGCCGGCGCGGGTGCGAACGTGCTCACGATTCATACCGAGGCCGCGCCGCACCTGCACCGGCAGCTCGCGCGCATCCGCGAGCTGGGCTGCCAGGCCGGAGTCGCGCTCAATCCTGGAACGCCGCTCGACATGGTGCGCGAGGTGATCGGCTCGATCGACCTGCTGCTGTTGATGACGGTCAATCCCGGCTTTGGCGGTCAGGCATTCATCTCGCAATCGGTCGACAAGATCCGTCGTGCGCGGCGGCTGCTCGACGGTGAGGCGAGCCGCGCCGTGTTGGAAGTCGACGGCGGGATCAGCCGCACGACGATCGGCGCCTGCTTCCGCGCCGGCGCTGACACCTTCGTGGCTGGGAACGCCATCTTCGGCGCCGATGATCCGCGAGGGGAGATCGAGCTGTTGCGGGCGCGGTGCGATGCCAGCGCCGCGCTGGCCACATCCAGCGAGGCCGCGCTCGACGAGCGCGTGGACGCGGTCCGATGACGGCGCGTCAGCAGTGGTCGGTGGTCGGCGCGATCGTCTTCGTGCTGGGTAGCGTGCTGTTCGCCGCCACACGATTCCTCGGCGACGAGCTGTTCCCGGTGACGGTGGGGTCGGAGGCGCCGGAGTTCGAGGCGGTCACGCTCGACGGCACGCCGACGAACCTGTCCGCCTATCGCGGCGACTGGGTGCTGCTCAACGTCTGGGCGACCTGGTGCGCGCCCTGCCGCACGGAGATGCCGAGCATCCAACGGCTGCACGATCGCTTCGCGGCGAGCGGGCTGCGCGTAGTCGCGGTGAGCGTCGATGCGCCGGGCGCAGGCGACGCGATCCGGTCGTTCCGCGAGGAGCTCGGCCTGACGTTCGACATCGTGCATGACGTAGCCGGCACGATCCAGCCGGCGTACCAGTCGTATCGGGTGCCAGAGACGTTCCTGATCGATCCCGACGGGACGATCCGCAAGAAAGTCATCGGCGACACCGACTGGTTCTCGCCGGCCAACCAGATGCTGATCGCGGCCCTGATCGGCGACAGCACCGACGTGCCCCGAGCAGACGCGAGCCTCGGCTCGCCCGTTCCGGTGCAACGCTAGCATGACACCAACGGAACGCGCGAGGATGCTCGGGCGCATCAAGCGCTTTCTGGTTGCCGCCGTGACGGAACGTCTCGCCTACAAGGCCGCCGCGTTGCTCGTCGCGCTCGTGCTCTGGCTGACGCTGCGCGCCGAGAACCCGGTGGACAGCGACGTGCCCATCCATCTCGATCTCGCGCTGGACTCCACGGTGACGCTGGTGGGCTCGCGGCCGCAGATCAGCGCCTACGTGGTCGGCAGCACGCGCGCGGTCAACCGGCTGATCTTCGACCCGCCGGTAATCCGCCGGACGTTCGGCCCCGACACTCCCGACTCGGTGACCCTCGACCTCACCAACGACGACGTGATCATTCCGACCGGATTGAGCGCGACGGTGCGCCAGGTGCAGCCCAATCAGATCACGCTGCGGTTCACGACGCGCGTGTCGCGACGTGTGCCAGTGGTGTCGGCGCTGCGCGTGCGGGCCGCTGGCGTGACGCTGGCCGGCGCGCCGCAGTTCGAGCCCGACTCGGTGACGATCAGTGGGACGCGTGAGGCAGTGGCGACGGTGAGCGCCATTTCCACCCTCGAAGGGGAACTGGTGGTGCGAGACACGTCCGCGTCGACGGTGCAACTCGACGTGGGGTCGCTGCCGGTGCGCGTGATGCCGACCTTCGTGCGCGTGCAGGTACCGGTGATCAGCGACAGCGTCGCGGCGGCGCGATCGGCGTTCCCGTTCCTGCTCCCGATGCCACCGCGGACGCCGTGACGATGGGCGATTCGTCAGGCAGCGGGGCCCGGCGCCCCGTGCGTATCCTCGGCATCGAGACCTCGTGCGACGAGACGTCGGCGAGCGTCGTGGAACGCGTGGGCTCGGCGATCACGCAGCGCTCACTGATCATCCTGTCGCAGGACGTGCACACGATCTTCGGTGGGATCGTGCCGGAGATCGCCTCGCGACAGCACCTCACGGCGCTCATACCGGTGGTCGACCGGGCGATGGCCGACGCGGGCGTCTCGTTCGACGAGCTCGATGCGATCGCCGTGACCTACGCGCCGGGGCTGGTGGGTGCGTTGCTCGTCGGGGTGAGCTTCGCCAAGGCGCTGGCGTTCGCGCACGGGCTGCCGGTGGTCGGCGTGCATCACATGGAGGGCCACCTGTTCGCGCCCTCGCTCGAGGATGCCGACGCCGAGCCTCCGTTCACGGCGCTGCTCGTCTCGGGCGGACACACGCTGTTGCTCGACGTGCCGGCGTGGGGGCGCTACCGTCTCCTCGGCGCGACCCGTGACGACGCGGCGGGAGAGGCGTTCGACAAGGTGGCCAAGCTGCTCGGCCTGCCCTATCCGGGTGGGCGTCCGATCGAGATGCTCGCGCGTACCGGTGAGCCGGGTCGGCAGCGGTTCGCCCGGCCGATGCTCCGTCGGGATCAGCGGCCCGGCGATTCCGATTACTACGATGTCTCGTTCAGCGGGCTCAAGACCGGCGTGCTGCACGCGGTTCGTGCGGCGGCTGATCTCGAGGCGGAGAAGGCGCACATCGCGCGCGGCTTCCAGGATGCGCTGATCGAGACGCTGGTGGAGAAGACCTGGCGCGCGGCAAAGGCGCACGCGCGGCCGCGAGTCGTGCTCGGCGGCGGCGTCGCGTGCAATGGAGCGCTGGTGGCGGCGATGCGAGCGCGGCTCGCCGATCTCGGGGCAAGCGTCCACGCTCCGTCGCCGCGGCTCTCGACGGACAATGCCGCGATGATCGCCCGCGCGGGTATGTTTCACTTCGACCGCGGGGCGCGCGCCAAGCTGGACCTGAGCGCGTTCGCCGCGATGCCACTGCCCGGGCTGGAACCCGTCGCCTGACCGATCCACGGTGGTGACGCTCCCCCTCGCCGTCCGACCGACTTCCCTCCCTCATGCTTCAGTCACCGATCGTCCACCACCCGGCCGTCTTCGACATCGGCCCGGTCGAGCTCACCGGCTTCGGCCTCGCCGTGGTGTTTGCGTTCGTCATCTCGCAGATCATTGCGCAGCAGGAACTCGGTCGCCGCGGCCACACCCGTGAGGCGGACGCGATTCCCGATCTGATCATCGCCGCGGTGCTCGGCACGTTGATCGGCGGGAAGCTGTACTACGCGCTCCTGAACGGTGATCTCAGTCTGGTGCTCAACCGCGCCGGGCTGGTGTTCTGGGGCGGGCTGATGGGCGGCATCGTGGTGGTGACGATCGTCATCGTGCGAAAGAAGCTCAGCCTGCCGCGCATCGCCGACGTCGGTGGGATTTGCGTGGGCGCGGGCTACGCGGTCGGGCGCACCGGCTGTTGGGCCGTCGGCGACGATTACGGGACGCCATGGAACGGCCCGCTCGCGGTCCAGTTTCCCGAGGGGCTGCCCCCGTCGACCGCGGCGGTGATGGAACGCGCGTTCGGCGTGGAGTTCCCCGTGGGCACGTCGCCTGACGCGGTGATCGCCGTGCACCCGACGCAGTTGTACGAAACGGCGATGGGGCTGGTGATGTTCGCGATTCTCTGGCGGTTCCGCGACCACAAGCACGCCGAGGGGTGGCTGTTCGGCGTCTACTGCGTGCTCGCCGGTGTCGAGCGGTTCATCATCGAGTTTTTCCGCGCCAAGGACGACCGCTTCTTCGGCACGTTCACGATGGCGCAGATGATCGCGATGGGGTTCATCGCGCTCGGCGCCGGTCTGATGTACGCGTTGAACACGCCGCGTGCCGGACGGCCGGGCATCCACGCGAAGCCCGCGGTGGCGTAACGCCGATTGTCGGTTTGCGGCTGGAACATGCTCGGGATCAGTCGGCCACCAGGTCATGGGGTCGGTAGCGTCGTCAGATGTGCTTCGTCGCTCCGGTCACGTTAGAGGGCTACCGAGCCGCCTAGTAGGGCCGGTTCCCTTCGATCAGGCGCCAACGGGCCAGATACTGGACATCGTCAGCATCACGTGCGATGCCCCATACCGACTCGCCCCTGGCTGCCAGTACCGTCGTTCCCGGTGGGATCCGAAGCGTGCCCAGCAGCGTGCCGTTGGGCGCGACCAGATCCCACACCGCCGGCTCCGCCCACACTCGCTCCCGCTCGAACGGCGATTTCGTCGTGTCAGGTTCGGCGCCCGTCGGCTCCGCCACGACGTGTCGCTGAACCCACACGCGTCCGCCATCATCGACGAACAGCCTTCGAATCAACGGCTTCGTACCTGGCACTACTAGCCGCGGTGAGGTCGGGTTTCGACGGTGGAGGGCGTCGAAGAACTCCTCCTGCTCCGCCCGCTCACCCTCGACGAGCGGTACCGGTGCCGGAGCGGTGCGCTCGAATCTGACTGGCGATCCATTACTCGATGGGATCGCGATTCTGTACTCTGTGTTCCGTGCTGACGTGTATCCACCGCCGGGGTGCCACACGTGCAAGACGGCCGGGGCGAACGGTGTCGCACTGGGCGTGTCGTTCTCGAGCGACGGAGGCCGGATGGTATCCGAGCCCATGCCTCCATCAGAATGCCTGACGTATCCCGTCCGGATATGAACGCCATCGTTCATCCGCTCCATCGCCGTCGTGACCTGGAGATAGACGCCATCGTGCACGTCCTTCACGAGCGAAGGTCCACCGAACGGCGATGGCCCCACGTTGGCGACCGTGAAAGGCCGTCCTCCCGAGTCGAAGGTGACGAGCCGTGACTTGTCGCGAACGATCAGGCGACCGTCCTTCAATGCGACCATGCCGGCGACCCCATCGTACTCCCCGGGACCGGCTCCCTTACGTCCCACGCTCCGGCGATAGGCGCCCGTTGCCGAGAACACCCGGACCGATCCAAAGGACGCGTCGTAGACCGCGATGGCATCGTCCGGCAGAATCGCGGCGTGCTGTAGCCGGCCAAACTGGAGCGTGGAGTCATTTCCAGCCGCCTCGCCGACCGTCCACTGACGTTGCAGCTCGAGTTGGGGAGCCGCGTCATCGGCGATGTGAGATACGGTGACGGCTGTATCCCCACGAACGAACCGCTCGACCTGG
>JBBQHX010000158.1:0-8477 GCA_038324385.1 Gemmatimonadales bacterium
TCAAGTGTCGCCCCCGTGAAACGGGGATAGTCCTCCCGTGGCACCCGCAGGCCGTCGACCTGCCGCGTCGTGATCGGCCGCACCACGATCGATTGGAGGTCGGTGGTGCGACCGACCTGCTCGCGGGCGAACCGCTCCATGCCGTCCCCGACGCTCAGCACCGCCACCAGCGCCGCCACCCCCATGATCACCCCGAGCGTGGAGAGCAGCGTGCGCAGGACGTTCGCCCGCAGCATGTCCAGCGCGACGCGAAACGAAGATGAGAGCATCGGGACACGGGAACGGGTGACGCCGCCGGCGCGGGGGGCGCGGGCGGGTGTCGATGCCTACGGCGCCGCCGCGTGGAAGTTTTGACCCGGGTTCACGCGCCTCCCTCCGTCGCGTCGGCCTTCTCGCTCCCCCCTCCGGCGAGGCCTATATTGCCCGAATGGACTCCCGCACCGCCGCCCACACGCTGACCCAGATCGCCGCCTTCCTCGAACTCAACGGGGAGAGCCGATTCAAGTCGCGCGCGTACCAGTCGGCGGCCCGCGCGGTCCAGGGCCTCGACACGCCCGACCTCACTCCGCTCCTCGCCTCCGGCGAGCTCGCGGCCACCCCCGACCTCGGCCCGGCGATGATCTCGGTGATCGAGGATCTGATCGAGACGGGGGAATCGTCGCTGCTCGATCGGCTGCGCGAGTCGACCCCCGAAGGACTCCTCGAGATGCTGCGCGTTCCCGGGCTCGGCACGGCGAAGATCCACGCCATCCACGACGGGCTCGACATCGACACGTTGCACGAGCTCGAGGAGGCGGCCCGCGACGGACGCCTCGCCACGCTGCCGCGATTCGGGCCGCGAACGGCCGAAAAGATCCTCAAGGGGATCGCCTTCCTGCGCGAATCGGATGCGCAGGTGCTCTACCCGCACGCGGCAGCCGAGGCGCGTCGCGTGCTCGCCGCGGTGCTCGCCCACCCCGACGTGGTGGCGGCCGAGGTCGCCGGCGACCTCCGTCGCCGCCGCGAGGTCGCGCGCGGCGTGCAGATCGTCGCGGCCTGCTCCGGCGCACCGGGCACCGTCGCCGCGGCGATGGCCCATGCGCCGGGCGTGCGCGACGTGGTCGGGATGGGCGGCCGCGCCGTGCGCATCCGCTACGTCGACGGCACGCTACTCGACTTGCGGTGCGCACCCATGGCCGAGTTCGCCGTCGCGCTCTGGCGGGCGACGGGCAGTGACGACCACGTCGCCGCCGTGCAGCAGCAGCTGGCGGCGCGCGGGATCACGCTCGCCGGCGACCAGTTGCGCGACGCCTCGGGCACGCCGCTCTCCATCCCCGATGAGGTCGCCCTCTACCGGGCCGCCGGCCTTGTCTACGTCCCACCGGAGCTTCGCGAGGGGCGCGGTGAGGTCGACGCCGCCGCCAGCGACCAGTTGCCGCATCTGGTCGAACTTGCGGACATCCGCGGCAACCTGCACTGCCATTCGCAGTACTCGGACGGCGAAGCGACGATCGCCGAGATGGCCGAGGCCGCTCGCGCGCGCGGCTGGAGCTACCTCGGCATCACCGACCACTCGCAGTCGGCGTTCTATGCCGGCGGGCTTTCGCGCGAGGCGCTCGTGCAGCAGCACGCCGAGATCGACGAGCTCAACAGCCGCCTGACCGGCTTCCGGGTGCTCAAGGGGATCGAGGCCGACATCCTTCCCTGCGGTCGCGTCGACTACGACGGCCAGACGCTCGACCAGTTCGACTTCGTGATCGCCTCCGTGCACTCGCGCTTTGGAATGAACGAAGCCCAGATGACCGAGCGTGTCCTCAAGGCGCTCGACGACCCCCACGTCACCGCCCTCGGCCACCCCACCGGCCGCCTGCTCCTGACGCGCGAGGGGTACGCGATCGACATGATGGCGGTGATCGAGAAGGCGGCCGCCGTCGGCGCGGCTGTCGAGCTCAACGCGGACCCGCACCGCCTCGACCTCGACTGGCGGCTCTGCCAGGAGGCGAAGCGCCGCGGCGCCCTCGTCGAGATCGGGGCCGACGCCCATTCCCCCCAGGGCCTCGACAACATGAACCTCGGCGTCGGAATCGCGCGCAAGGGATGGCTCGAGGCCAACGATGTGCTGAATGCGATGGACGCGGACGCGGTAGTCGATTTCTCCATGCGCCGCCGCGGGGGCGCGCCCGCACCGTCGGTGGGTGTCGCCCGTTCATAGGACGTTCATCCCCTGACGGGAGCCATGCGTCCATGCGATCGTTCGGCGTACCTCCGAATTCCGTCGCCTCCCGGCCGTTCAACCCCGAGCCCGTGCCCGCTGAGATCGATGCGCCCACGGGCGATGGTCTGCTGCTGGTCGAGGATGCCGCGCCGATCCGGGCGCTGGCCGAGCGCGTGCTGCGCCGCCATGGCTACACCGTCCACTCAGCGACTGACGGCCACGCTGCCCTCGAGCTCTGGGCGGAACACCGCGCGTCGATCCGGGCGGTGATCACCGATGTCCGGATGCCGGGGCTCGACGGCCGCGAACTGGTGGCCCGGCTCCGGGCCGACGAACCGGGCCTCCCCGTGCTCTACGTCTCCGGGTTCGTCGACGACGGCAACGTCCCGACCACCGACCTCGCGACGTCGACCGTGTTTCTCGAGAAGCCGTTCACGCTCCGCGCCCTGATCGCCGCCCTGGACCAACTCATCGGTCCCGTCGAGCGATAGCGCCGCGGGTTGGCGATCGGGTCGCCGCGTTACGTTTCCGCGATGCCGCCCTCACGCCCGTCCGCGCCATCACCGCGCCGTCCCGCTACCCCGCGCGGCGCGCGTCAGATGCGTGCGCACGCCGACGAGATCTACCGTCGGCTCGAGGCCACGTATCCCGACGCGCACTGCGAGCTCGTCCATCGCAACGCGTACGAGCTACTCGCCGCCACGATCCTCAGCGCCCAGTGCACCGACCGCCGGGTGAACATCGTCACGCCGGAGCTGTTCGCGCGTTACCCGTCCCCGGCCGATCTCGCCGCGGCGCGGTTGGAGGAGGTCGAGGAGCTGGTGAAGACGACGGGCTTCTTCCGCGCCAAGACGCGCAGCCTGGTCGGCATGGCCACCGCGGTGACGGAGCGTCACGGCGGCAAAGTGCCGCGCACCATGGACGAGCTCACGGCGCTCCCCGGCGTCGGCCGCAAGACGGCCAACGTGCTGCTTGGCAACGCCTACGGCATCAACGACGGCATCGTCGTCGACACGCACGTCGCACGCGTGTCGGGGCGGCTCCGCCTGACGCGCTCGACGGACGCGGTGAAGATCGAGCAGGATCTCATTCCGCTGTTCGATCGCGAGCGATGGACGATGCTGTCGCACCTGATGATCTTCCACGGCCGGCGCACCTGCGTCGCGCGAACGCCGCGGTGCGGCGCGTGCCCGCTCGCCGACATCTGCCCGTCGGTGGGCATCGGCTGACGCGGGTGCCGGACGCGCGACACGGGAGGCAGCGCGACCGTCAGAGCGAACTGCTCCAGTTGTCGTGCTGCCTCCCGTGTCGATCCGGCTGGCTATGGCCAGCCGGGTAGCGCTTACATCTGCGGCATCAGGACCGCGTTGATCGCGTGCACGACGCCGTTCGACGCGTTCACATCGGCCTGCACGACCTGAGCATCGCCAACGTAGACGTTGCCGCCCTCGACGCGGACGGCCAGCGTGGAGCCCTGCAGCGTCGTGACCGACGTCATGCCCATCAGGTCGGCGGCCATCAGACGGCCCGGCACGACGTGGTACTGCAGCACGCGCGTGAGGGCCGGCTTGTCGTTGAGCAGCCCCGTCAGCGCAGCGGACGGCACGGCGGCGAACGCATCGTTCGTCGGGGCGAACACCGTGTACGGGCCGGGGCCCTGCAGGTCGGCGGCGATGCCCGCCGAGTCGATCGCGGTCACGAGCGTGCTGAACGTCGGGTTGCTCTGGGCGGTCTCGACGATCGACATGCCGGCGGGTGCGACGTCCATGCCCGACGCGGTCGCCGGAGCAATCGAGTCAGCGGCCATCGTGTCGGTGTTGTCGGCGGAGGAACAGGCGCCAGCAATGAGCGCTGCGGCGGCCAGGGTACCAAGGGTGCGGAAGCGAGCCATCGTGTCGATCTCCTGAATGTTCGTGTATGAGGGCGGCGGAAAGCCGCTCCGGCCAGAGACGCAGCCGGGTCCAATCCAATCCAGCGGTAAACGCCCGGCCTCACCAGCCGGTTCCGTCAACGTGGATTTAGTCGATCGGCGCTCACGGACCCGTGGCGTCGACTCACGATGTCGTTCGGTGGGTTGGTGCAATCACTGGGCCATGCTCCGGTCACCGGCGGATCAGCCCAACCCCACCAGTTCCACCAGCCGCATGGCATTGGCCGAGGTCGCCGGCCCCGGGCGCAGCAGGTAGTCGAAGTCCATGCGCGCCTCGGTGGCCGTTCCGTCGAGCACCTCGCGGAAGTGTACGAGCCGCGCGGCGGCGGCGAGATCGAGCGTCGTCGCAAGCTCGAGGTCGTGCGTCGTCACCGCGCCGATCGCGCCGGCCGCGATCAGATGATGGAGAACGCGTCGTGAGGCAACCTGTCGTTCGGCCGTATTGGTGCCCTGCAGGATCTCGTCGAGCAGGTAGAGCACACGCGGCACGGCGCCTGACGACGACGCTGCCTCACGCGCGACGTCGACGACGAGCCGCAGCCGGCGCAGTTCGGCCATGAACAGCGAGACACCGTCCTCCAGCGAATCGGCCACGCGCATGCAACTGGCGACCTTCAGCGGCGGCAGCGTGAGCGACGCGGCGCACGCCGGCGCCCCCGCCTGGGCGAGCACCACGTTCGCCCCGATCGCGCGGAGCAACGTGCTCTTGCCGGCCATGTTGGAGCCGGTGATCAGCAGCACCGTTCCTTCGGGCCCGACGGTGACGTCGTTGGGCACCGCCTCGTGCGGCGCGATCAGCGGGTGCGCGAGCCCCCGCGCCGAGATCGCCGCGGCGCCCGGCTCGAGCTCGGGGAAGCACCACGACGGATGGTCGTGCGCCAGCGTGCCCAGCGCGGCGAGTGCCTCCGCCTCGCCGAGCGCGGCGAACCAGTCGCGTGCCTGACGACCCGACTCCTGCTGCCACCGCTCGAGACTCGCGAGCACGTGCAGATCCCAGAGCGTCAGCGCATTGACCGCCAGGTGCAGCATCGGCGAGTGGATCACGCCGGCGGCGTCGAGCGTGCGCCGGAGCCGGGTGAGCTGCCCGTGCGCCGGTGCCGCGCCGCCGCCGAGTCGCGCCCGCACCGCCTCCCACGCCGGCGCGGCGAGCGTCGCCTCGTCGATCAGCCGGAAGGGCGCGGCCAGCCCCGACAGCGCGCCGTCGGCGGGCGACGCGCTCGTCAGGCGCGCGCGCACCGGCCGCGCCACCAGCCCGTACACGACCAGCGTCAGCGTGGCCGTCACCAGCGGCAGCGCCGCCGCCACCACCCCGGCCACCGCGGCCACGATCGCCGCGAAGTTCACCACCGGCGCCGCCAGCGAGAGCGCGCGCACGAGCCCGCGATCGGCCAGCCACGCCGGCGACTCCGCCCAGGTCAGGAACCGCTGGACCACCACCAGCGGCAGCCCGCCCGCCAGCCGCGTGCGGACGGCCAGCGCATCGCGCACGTCCGTCCGACCGGCCAGCTCGCGCGCGGCCACCTGGCGCGCGCGGCACACCTCGACCGGCGCGGGCGCGGCCAACCAGCCGAGCAGCGTCGCCCCGCCGGTGGCCACGCCGAGCGGGCCGAAGAGCTGCAGCAGCGACGCCCGCCCCGCCACGCCGAGGTCGGCCGCGTAGGCGTGATCGGCCGGCAGCGCCAGCGCCGACGATCGCGGTAGCGCATCCCACCGCCGCGCCAGCCGTGCCTCGCCCTCGCGCGCGATCGCCGCGCGCGCCGCCGATTCCGACGCCACGCGCCGAGCGGCGCGCTGGTGCGCTGCCGCCCAGACGAAGGCGCCCGCGAGCACCACCACCCCGACCCAGCGGGCGAGCCGCCACGCCTCCCCGCCTGGCGTGAGCAGCACCACGGCGGCGACGACCATGAAGATCACGAGGCGCCAGCGCGACCACCGCCGCGCCTCGCCGTCGGCCACCGCGCGCATGGCGTCCTGTTCGGCGGCCGCGGCGGCGTAGGCGCGCTGCACGCCGGCGGACGTGCGGTCGGCGGGGAGGCTGGAGGTGCGCGAGGCGGGGTGATCGGCTAGGTTGACCATGTTTCCATGAATAGCGTCGTACAGCACCATGCGGGCGCCGGCACCGAACGCCGGTGCGTGGCCGCATGGATCCAGCCGGCGATACCTACGAGGTTTATATGTCCAAGACGGCCACCTTCGAGACCAATCGCGGCACCATCGTCGCGGAGCTCTTCGAGGATGCGGCACCGAAGACCGTCGCCAACTTCGAGAAGCTGGCGAACGAGGGATTCTATGATGGCGTCAAGTTTCATCGCGTCATTGCCGACTTCGTGATCCAGGGCGGCGATCCACAGTCGCGCGATCTTCCCGAGGGCGACCGCCGCATCGGCACGGGCGGCCCGGGATGGATGATCCCGTGCGAGACGAATGGCAACCCGCATCGCCATACGGTCGGCGCGCTGTCGATGGCTCATGCCGGACGCGACACCGGCGGCAGCCAGTTCTTCATCGTGCTGAGCGAGGGTAACACGCGCCACCTCAACGGGGTGGATTCAGTGTTCGGTCAGGTCTCCGTAGGGCTCGATGTGATCCCGACCATCGCGCCGAACGACGTGATGAACTCGGTCCGCGTCAGCTAGCACGCTGTACGTCGGGGCGCGCCTCGGTAGCGAGACCGCGCGTCCCGATGAGTCATTCGCAGGACGACCTCACGCGTCGGATGCCGACGGGAGAAGCGATCGATGCACCAGCAGCACCACCCCGAAGACAAGAAGGCCGCGTTCACCGGACTGATCGTGACCGCGCTCGTGATTTTGGTCTCGCTGTATGGCATGGTGCAGTGGACCAACGCGCAGTTCGAAGGACACGGCGAGACGCCGGCCGCCACCGCGGCCCGCTGACCGCCGAGCAGCACCGGTTGGATCGAGGGCGGCACAGCGCCGCGCTCGCGACAGGGCGTACCATCCCAGGCGTGCGCCTCACAGGTGCGCGGGCGCAGACCGCGTCCGCGGCGTTTCTCCTTCACACCCAGGAGTTCATGATGCGGATGTCTCGCTCGTTGTTCGCCGCGGCGGCCGCGGTGCTCGGCACCACGGTCCTCGGCGCCTGCGCCTCCAGCGGTTCGACGAATGGTGGCGACATGGCCGCCGGTGGCGCCGCGTCGGCTGAAGCCGGTCCCCAGCGGACGCTGGTGGCCAATCTACGCGGCCGCGGCAATGGGGACATCACCCTCGTCTCCACCCCCGACGGCCGCATGCGCGTGACGCTCGAAGCGTCCGGCCTTCCCCGCGGCTCGGCGCGCTGGCGCATTCGGAGCGGCCAGTGCGGCGATCCGGCGGCGCTGGAGATCGCCTCGAGCGCGGCGTTCCGCCAGCTCCAGGTCGGCAGCGATGGCCGGACGTCGATCCGCAATCAGGCATTCAACATCCCCTTCCCGGGCAACGGCGTGCATCACGTCCAATTGCTCGACGTCTCGGGCGGGTCGCAGTTCGCCTGCGGGAACCTGAGCCCGGCCTGACCTTTTCACACGCGCAGCTTTGCAGTCGATGATGAAAACGCCTCCCACTCGCCACTCGCCAGATTCGCCGCGACCCCTGCAGCGTGCGGCAGCTGTCGCCATCCTCGGCGCGGCTGTCGTCGGCGCGGCCTGCCAGTCGTTCGACACCACGGCCGTCAATCCCTTCGAATCCCCGCCCCCGATTGAGGGGCGGTGGTTCGGTCCGCTCTCCGTGACCTTCGATGTGGGAAACCGCCGGTTCTCCGAGCCACTCGAGGCGGTGCTTCAGTTGCAGGACTATCAGACCGGGAATACCATCGTCGGCACCTCCATCACGGGGCAGACACCCGGCATTTTCGAGGCGCAGTTGTTCGCCCGCGACAGCTCGGTGATCGTTCGGATGCTCGGCCCCGCGGCGCGGCGAGCGCTCGGCTGGGCAGCCTTTCTCCCGTCGCTCTACCCCGGCTGCGATTGGGCCTCGGGCGAGTTTACCGCACCCGACGGAAAGTTGAGCCTCACCCTGCTCCGCATCGAGTCGACAGCGGTGGTGACGTGCACCGACAGCGTGATCACCGGGCAGGTCGGACCACAGCCAGCCCAGGTCACCGTCTCGCTGCTCCTCCGTTCCGAAGACGAGACCGGCGCCGGCCGCTAACGCGCAACACAATGGCATCAGCATGAGCCGCGACGCTCGCGCCGCTCGACGCTGCTGCGGCGTGACAGGTCCTTTGTAGCACTGCGAGTCACGACGCGCGCGATCGTGTCACCCCGCAGGAGCCCGCCGCCAGGCGGGCGAGTGTCGGGGGCGGGGGCGGGGCGCTGAACGACGAAGGGGAGACCGCGACTCGCGGTCTCCCCTT
>JBBQHX010000159.1:0-8405 GCA_038324385.1 Gemmatimonadales bacterium
ACGAGATCACGCACGGCTACCCCGACGTCGCCGCGGTGCTCGCGGGCTTCCCCGACGGCCTCGTCCTCGATGGCGAACTGCTCGCGGTGGACGCGACTACCGGGCGACCGTTGCCCTTCGCGACGCTGCAGCGCCGACTCGGCCGCAAGGCGCCTGACGACGCGCTACGCGCCGAGGTGCCCGTGGCGTTCCTCGCCTACGACGTGCTGGCGGCGGACGGGGCGCTGATCGTGGCCGAACCGTATCACGAGCGCCGCGCGCGCCTCGAGGCGCTGCGGTGGCCCGCGGGAGGCGTCGCGTCAGGCACCGCGCTCGCCCCGGTCCAGTACCTGACCACCGCCGACGAGGTCGACGCGGCATTTCTCGGGGCGCGCGCAATGGGGAACGAGGGCCTGTTGTGCAAGGACCCGGCGGCGCCGTACACCCCGGGACGACGCGGCAAGCAGTGGATCAAGCTCAAGCGCGCGCTCGCCACGCTGGATGTGGTGGTGGTGGGTGCCGAACGCGGGCACGGTCGTCGCCGCGACCTGCTCTCCGACTACACCTTTGCCGTCCGCGCATCTGATGATGATCCGACCCTGCTCAACGTGGGCAAGGCATACAACGGACTCACGGACGTCGAGATCCTCGCCCTCACGACTCGCCTGCACGAGCTCACCATTCAGCGGTCCGGCCGCTTCCATCAGGTGCAGCCGGCAATCGTCCTCGAAGTGACCTTCGATGCCGTGCAGCGTTCGGCGCGACACAAGTCGGGGTTCGCGCTGCGCTTTCCGCGCATCGTCCGCATCCGCGACGACAAGCCGCCGCACGAGATCGACACGCTCGCGCGCGTGCGCGAGCTCGCGGGCGACGCCACCGCCACGCTCAACGATGGTGACGACGGTGACGTCCCGGGGAGCGATGCCGAGGCGCCAAACGCCGAACGGGGCGCCGATGACCCGGGCGCCCATGCGTGAGTGGGCTCCTCGCGGTGAGAGGACCCGGATCCCGCCGCCGTGGCTGCGCCTGGGCCGCCGGAGCTGACCGGGGCCGCTGGCGGCTTCAGGCGTGCGCAGTAGCTTCCGCACTATCCCCGGCACCCGACACCGATGCACAGCTCACCCCCGAATCCGTTTCCGCCCGCGCGCGCGCCCGCGCGCACCGACGATCCCCAGGCGCTGCGTGCGGCGGCGACCACCGACGAGCGCGAACGGGTGGTCGATGCGCTGTGCACGCACTTCGCGGCGGACACGATCTCGGCGGATCAACTGGAGCAGTTGCTCGACCGCGTCTATGCGGCGGAGTCGCGTGGCGCGCTGCTGGCGGTGATCGACGAGATGCCGCCGCTCCCGCAGGAGTTCACCGCTCGCCAGGCACCGTTGCTGGTCCCGCCGAGCGATGTGCCCGAACGCGGGATGTTGCTGGCGGTGATGGCGGGGAGCGAGCGAAAGGGAAGCTGGATCGTGCCGCGTCACCTGAAGGTCGTCGCGGTCATGGGGGGCGCAGTGGTAGACCTGCGCCACGCGCGGTTCGGGCCGGGGATCACCGAGATCGAGGCCTATGCCGTGATGGGTGGCATCCAAGTGATCCTGCCGCCGGGCGTGCGGTGCGAGAGCTTCGGCGCGGCGTTCATGGGTGGGTTCGAGTCGAAGGCGGGCGATGCGAGTGCTCTCCACCCCTCGCAGCCGATCGTTCGCCTGAGCGGCCTCGCCATCCTCGGCGGCGTGGATTCCAAGACCAGCCGTCCGTCCGGGTCGCCCGGTCGCGACGGCGCTCGCCGCGGCCGGCGCGACCGCTGACCGGGGCCTCGCCGGCGCCTCACGTTCGCGTGAGGCGGGCTGCGCCGTCCGACATCGGGAACCCGGCGGTCCGCGATGGGTGACGCCGAGGCCTCGGCCGCCGCACTCGACGCCCTGACCCCGGCCGGGCGCGACTGGGTGACGGCGACGTTTGCCGCGCTCACCCCGCCGCAGGTCGCCGCGATTCCGGCGATCCACGCGGGTCGCAACGTGCTCGTGGCCGCGCCGACCGGCACCGGCAAGACGCTCGCCGCCTTTCTCACGGTGCTGTCCGAGCTCGTCGCGCTGCACGAGGCGGGGACGCTCGCCGATGGCATCCACGCGGTCTATGTCTCCCCGCTCCGCGCATTGGGGTACGATGTGCAGCGGAACCTCGAGCGTCCGCTCGCCGAGATCTCGGCGCGGATGCTCGCGTCAGGCAGCGTGACGCCTGACGACGACGCTGAGGCGCCGATCCGCGTTGCCAGCCGCACGGGTGATACGACGCCGGCCGAACGGCGGCGGATGCAGAAGCGGCCGCCGCATATTCTCGTGACGACGCCCGAGTCGCTGGCGATCCTCCTCGCCACGCCGGGCTTTCGCGCGGCCTTTGCGACGGTGCGCTGGGTGGTGGTCGACGAGGTGCACGCTCTCGCCGGCGACAAGCGCGGAGTGCATCTCGCGCTCACCCTCGAACGGCTCGCCGCGGCCGCGCGCGCGCCCATCATCCGGGTCGGCCTGTCGGCCACCGTCGCGCCGCTCGAGGGCGTGGCGCGGTGGCTCGCCGGCTCGCGTCGCCGGTGCGAGATCGTCGAGTGGCGCACCGATCGGGCGGCCGCCTTCACCGTTCGCAGCGTCCTTTCGGGCGAGGTGATTCCCAATCCGCAGACGGTGCAGCGTCTGGTCGGTGCCACGGTGGCCGAACGGGTCGAGGCCAACCGAACGACGCTCGTCTTCACCAACACCCGCGCGGCCACCGAGCGGCTGGCGCACCGGTTGATGCAACGGTTCGGCGAGGACGCCGTGGCCGCGCACCACTCCTCGCTCGCCCGCGAGGAACGGCTACGGGTGGAGGAACGGCTTCGCGCGGGCGATTTGCGGTGCGTCGTCACGTCCACGTCGCTCGAACTGGGCATCGACATCGGCACGGTGGATGAAACGGTGCTGGTCGGCTCGCCGCGCGACGCGACGCGGGCGCTGCAGCGCGTCGGGCGCAGCGGCCATCGCATCGACCGGCACCCGCGCGGCCTGTTCATCGCGACCGGGGTGGAGGATCTGTTCGAGACGATCGTCGTCGCGGAGCATGCCGCGTCAGGCACCCTCGATCCCGCCCGGATCCCCACCGCCCCGCTCGACGTGCTGGCGCAGCAACTGGTGGCCATGGCCGCCGAACGGGACTGGCGCGAGGACGAGGCGTTCACGCTCGTGCGGCGCGCGGCGCCCTACGCCCGCCTGACGCGCGCCGACTTCGACGCCGTCCTCGACTATCTCTCCGAAGCGGACACCGAGCTGGAGGAGCAGCGCGTCTACGCCAAGATCGAGCGCGATGGCGCCGTCTTCCGCGCGCGCAGCCAGACGGTGCGCACGATCTTCTACCAGAACGTCGGCACGATCACCGGCGGCGCGTCCGTGCGCATCAAGCCGCTCGGCGCCAGCGAGCCGGTGGGCACGGTGGAGGAGGATTTCATCGAGCGATTGGTCGCGGGCGACCGTTTCCTGCTGGCGGGGCGCGTCTGGGCCTTTCGCTATGCCCAGGGGATGACGGCATTCGTGTCGCCAGCAGGCGGGCGGCCGAGTGTGCCGCGCTGGGCGAGCGAGTTGATGCCGGCGACGCCGGGTGTGGCTCGCGGCGTCGGCGCGTTGCGGGCGTGGTGCCGCGACGCGCTGCACGAGGGCGGGGCCGACGGGCTCACCGATGCGCTCGTCGCCCGCACGGGGATCGTGCGGGCTGACGCGGCGGCGGTCTCGTCGTACATCACCGCGCAGGACGCGCTCTCGCCGATCCCCGACGTCGACCACATTCTCGTCGAGCGGTGGGTGGATCCCGACGACGATCGCGTGCTCGTGCATCTGGTGACCGCGCCCATCGGTCGTCGCGCGAACGAGGCGCTGGCGCGAGTGGTGGCCTGGCGCGGCGGAACGGCGAGTGCGGGGTTGCTCGTGGACGATCAGGCGTTTGCCGTCAGGCTCCCGCGGCGTGCCGCCTGGACCGCCGAGGATCTGCCGCGGCTGTTCGCGCCGGCCGGCCTCGCCGACGATGCGCGTGCGGCGATTGCGAAGTCGGATCTGTGGGCCCGCCGATTCCGGCAGGTCGCGACGATCGGGCTGATGCTGGTGAAGAACTATCGCGGCTCGTCGAAGTTCACGGGCGGGATGCAACACAACGCGCGGCGCATCGCCCGTGTCCTCGAGCGCGAGCGGCCAGACTTCCCGCTCGTGCGTGAGACCTACCGCACGGTGCTCGACGACGACCTCGACGTACCGGGCGCGGCCGCCTGGCTGACGCGCGCCCGCCGTCGTGTCACCCTGCGCGATCTGCGGACGCCACCGCCGTTCGCCTTTCGCCTCCTCGCTGCAGGCACGACCGACGCGATGCTGCTCGAGGACCGCGACGCCTTTCTGCGTCGCCTGTGGGAGGAAGCGGCCGGCGACCTGGCGCAGACGTCGGACAGCTAGCGCACCGCCGCTGGGGGGTCCCGTCGCAGCACCTCGCGATCGCCTTCGTGTGGTTCCGCGCCGGTCCTGAATTTGCTCCTGCTACCCGTATCCACGACACGGGAGCGAGCGATGGCCGACAGCCGCATTCCACCGGACGACCCACGCGACGATCAGCCGCTCCGCGGAGACGCGCGCGTTCGCGACGAGCGGGTGGACCCCGACGACGATGCCTTCGCCGATCTTCCGTCGCCGGAGCGCGGGCGTGAGCAGGCGCGCGCCCGCAGCGGCGATCCCGACGCGAACGAGATGGGCACCGCGGCCACCGCGCGCCCGACCGCCGATACGCATGGACAGACGCCAGCCGAGCGCGAGGCGGCCTTCCAGCAGTTACGTCGGAACCCTGACCCGAACGAGTCCACGACCGATGACGTGCGTGGCGCGTACGACCGCTACACGAGTGGCGAGCTGCTCGACGGCACCCAGGTGCACAACGAACCTCCGGGTCGAACCGAATAGTCAGCTGACGCACCCCTCGGCGTGTCGCCGGGCGTTCGCCACTCCATGATGCCTCGCACGGTCAACACCGTGCGAGGCATCATGCCGTCGTGCATCGCGAGCCGTCGTCACCCTTCATGTTTGGCGACGCGACTGCCACTATTCTCCACGTCGATGTCGCGAGGTCATTCCGACCTCGTGTTCGTCTCGCGCCCCCGCGCACGGTTCCCGTCCCCACTCTCGCGCATGTCTACGCCTTCGGCTCCCGGATTCCGCTCGTCGTCTCGCTCGTCCCGAGCCTCATCGATGGCCATTGCCGACGCCCCATCGGGCGCCATCACGCGGCCGCGATCGGCGCGCGGAACCGAGGATGCCGTCACGCCGCAGCCGGTTGCCGCGACGGAGAAGCGCGGGCGGACCGGTGCGGCGAAGAAGGCCGGTGGGAAGAAGGCCGCTGCCAAGAAGACGGCGGGAAAGACGACGGCGGGGAAGAAGGCGGTTTCAGGCAAGCGCACGCCGCTGACGGTCGCCGCGAAGAAGAAGGTTGCGGCAAAGACGATGACGGCGAAGAAGGGCGCGAGGAAGGGCGCCGCGACGAAGACCGCCACGCGGAAGCGCGCTGCCCGTCCGCGTCCGACGCCGCCGGGAACGGAGCCGCTTACGAAGTCCGTCCTGCGGACCAAGCCGTTCGCACTCAAGCCGTCGCCGATCGCGGGGCGGGGAGCATTCGCGACGCGCGACATCCCGAAGGAGGCACGCATCGCCGAGTATTTCGGACGGCGCATCACGCCCGAGGAAGCGGACGAGCTGTATCCGTATCCCGATGACGATTCGGTGCCGCACCACACCTTTCTGTTCAATCTCGACGAGCACACCGTGCTCGACGGATCGGTGGACGGCGACTCGTCGCGCTTCATCAATCACTCGTGCGAGCCGAACTGCGAAGCGGTGATCGAGGACGCGCGCATCTTCATCGAGACGCTGCGCGACCTCCGGAAGGGGGAGGAGCTGCTGTACGACTATCAGTTCATCCTCGACGAGCCGCACACGGCCGCGGCCAAGAAGCGCTATCCGTGCTACTGCGGGGCGAAGAAGTGCCGCGGGACGATTCTCGCCAGGAAGAAATAGCCGGAGTCTCGATGTCCATGCCTGACGCGACGCCGACGGGTCCCCGCGTCGCGCCGGGTGTACACTTCACCCCCGACGGCGTCGCCTGGCTGCCTGACGACGCGACGATCGTCATCGCCGACGTGCACCTCGGCTATGCGCGCGCTGCCCGACGTCGTGGCGGATGGCTTCCCGACGCCGAACGCCCCGAGCAGGTCGCCGACCGGGTGCTCGGGTTGGCGTCGCGGTATGCCGCGAGCCGCATCGTGATCGCGGGCGACCTCCGACACTCCACGCGTGACGTCGACGAGGCGGAGCTGGCCGACGTTGCGCGCTTCCTGCATCTGATCGGCGAGAGTCGTGAGGCAGTGGTGGTGGCGGGGAACCACGACCGCGGCGCGGCAGACATGGTCGCGCGCCTGACGCTGGACGCGGCGGACGTGGTTCACCTCCCGCCGCGCGAGTCTCCGTCACGATTCACGATCTGCGGGCATCTCCACCCATCGACCGACGTGCGCGACGCCGCCGGTGCGGGCGCTCGCTTTCCCTGTGCGCTGCTCGGCCCGAACGTCCTGATCCTGCCCGCGTTCGGCACGTGGCCCGGCGGCACGCGCGCCGAACGACTGCGCGGCGCGCTGTTCGCCGGGACCTGGCAGCGGCTGGTGCCCGGCGCGGGACGCGTGCTGACCGTGGCGCCGCTGATCGTCGCACCCGTGCCTGCCTGACGATGAGCGTCAGTCGCCGGTCGCTCCCGCCATCATCTCGGCCGTCCAGCGTCGCGGCCGTCGGCCCGGCACGGGCGCGGGGACGCTCGGCACGCGTCCCATCCAGAGCACCACGCCGGCGACCCGCAGCCCGGCCTCGCGCACCGCGTCGACCGTTCGGGCGAGGCTGCGGTGTGTGGTGGACGCGACGCGCGCGCAGACGATCACGTCGGGCGAGGTGATGATCCCGCCGACGCCGTCGCTCACGCCATCGACCGGGGCGACGAGCACGGTCAGGTCGTAGCGACGCGTCATCCGCTCCAGCCCGCGCCAGAGTTCGTCCGCGGAGAGGGACTCCAACTCGGCGGCGTCGGGTGCGCGCTTGGCGGCAGGGCGCACCGGGCGCCCGCTCGTGATCAGGTCGAGCAGGCGGTCGCGCCCGATCGGAATGGTCGTCACCGCCGCTCCCCACGCCAGCGTACCGCGCCGGATGTCCGTGATCCCCGGATCGAGCGGGAGACGGAGGATGCGGCTCGGCACCGCGTCGGTGGGGTCCAGGTCGACGAGCAGCGTGCTGCGCGCCTCGGCGGCCGCGGCGGCCGCGAGGTTCACCGCGACCGTCCCCGCCACCCCTGGCTCCGCGCCCGTCACCGTCACCACCGGCAGCGCCGCCCCGGTCGCGCTCAGGTGCAGGTAGAGGAGGCGGTAGGTCTCGGAGCCCGACTGGATCAGCCCGGCCACCTGCTCGTCGGCGCGGCGACGGTCGCGCTCAGGTGTCCGGGTGAACAGCCCGACGACGGCCAGCACGCGCGCCCCAGCCAGTCGTTCGGCTTCGGCCACGCTCCCGACCCGCGGGCGGACGACCTCCGCGCCGAACACCAGTGCATAGCCGACGAATAGCCCCAGAATGGTCGCGGCGGCCACGACGGCCAGCGGCGGCGCGACCACCGACTCCCGCCGCCGCACTTCGGCGACCTGACGGACGTAGTCCTGATTGGCTGACCGCGTCCGCTCCATCGCCTCGAGCGAGAGGCGCACCTGCTCGCGCGCCGCCGCCACGCGCGCCAGCGGCGCCAGCGTGTCCACAGGCGGCAGGTCGAGCAGCGGATTCCGCGCCACACGTGGCACCGCCCGCAACTGCTCCAGCGCCGACCGTGCCGACGCTAGCGACGCCGTCCCGAGTGCCTGAATCTGTCGCCCGAGGTCACTCGCGCGGCTGGTCAGCGAGACGTAGATGGGGTCGACGCCGGCCACGGTGCCGAACGCCTCCCGTTCCCGCTCCACCGCGGCGAGCGAGTCGAGCAGGGCGCGCGCCTGTCCGGAGCCGCGAAGCGCCGCCGTCTCGCCGAGAGCGCGGTACGACTCGAGTAGGGGGGCACGCACCGCCCGGTCGAGGCCGCGCTCGAGTTCGCCGGCGACACGCGTGAGTGAATCGCGCCGCGCGACCTGCTCCGGTGGGAGCGCGGGGGGTGGAGCGGCGGCGAGCGCCGCCTGGCGTTGCGCACTGTCGCGTGCGGCCGCGAACTGTCGCTGCGCTGTCGCGAGCATGGCGCGTGTCCCGGCGAGCGAGTCCATGACCGGCACGGTGTCGCTCCATTCCGATGGGTCGGGGAGGAGCTCGCGCGCGACGCGCTGCGCCTGTTGCGGGACGAAGACGAGGAACGCGAGCGCGCCCAACGCGGCC
>JBBQHX010000160.1:0-8397 GCA_038324385.1 Gemmatimonadales bacterium
GAGCAGGTCGGTCGCACCACCGACCTCCAATCGATCGTGGTGCGGCCGATCACGACGCGGCAGGTCGACGGCCTGCGGGTGCCACGGGAGGACTATCCCCGTTTCACGGGGGCGACACTTGATGCCGTCGGCGCGCGGGTCGCCGGCATGGCCACGGTCTCGCTGAGCGTGGGCGGGGGCGAGTTCGTGGCGGCGCCTGACGCGGCCGCGGGCGCCCCGCCTGGTGTGGCGCTGCTCGTCGCCCGCGCTGGCATCGCCCCCGATTCGGCGGAGGCGGCGTCGTTGCTGGCCGGCCGCCCGCTCACGGACGCCGAGTCGCGCGATACGGTGCGGGTGGCGGTGGTCTCGGCGCGTCTCGCCCGGGAGATCCTCGGTGCGACGCCTGGCGCCGCGGTGGGGCGGGAGGTGCTGATCGGGAGCGAGGCGTTCACCATCGTGGGCGTGCATCCTGACGCGGGCGACGGTGAATTGATGGGCGCGCTGGTGCCGTTCGCGGCCGCGGAGGGGCGATACGTGCGGGAGAATGCGTCGCCCGCGTCGCTCGTCGTCACCGCCGCCACACTCGAGGACGTGACGCTGGCCCAATCACGGCTGGAGGCATGGCTGGCCGAGGGCAACGCCAGCTGGCGGTCGGATGTGCGGGTGCTCGTCAATCAGGGGCGGCTCGAGCAGATCACGCAGGGAGTGAGGCTGTTCAAGCTGTTCATGGGCGCGGTGACGGGAATCGCGCTGCTGGTCGGCGGCGTGGGGATCATGAACGTGATGCTCGCGTCGGTGATCGAGCGGACGCGCGAGATTGGCGTCCGGAAGGCGATGGGCGCGACCAACCGCGCGATCCTGACGCAGTTCCTCGCCGAGTCCGTGGCGATCACCGGCGCGGGGAGCGGGATCGGTGCGGTGGTGGGGATCTCGGGGGCGTTCGCCGTGACGGCCATCATGCGTGCTCGGACCGAAGCGGAGATCCACGCGGCGGTGAGCGTCTCGACGGTGCTCGTCATCATCACGGTCGCCGCGGTGCTGGGGTTGACGTTCGGGATCTATCCGGCGTTGCGTGCCGCACGACTCTCACCGATCGACGCGATTCGACATGAGAGCTGAGGGGATGGGAGACAGAAGACAGGAGACAGACGACCGAAGACAGAAGACAGAAGGCGGAAGGCGGAACTACGACACACAGAACTGCAGAAGAGATGGGGGTTAGGAGAGGAAGGTGCGGATGATCCGCCAGAGGTGGCCGGGTTGTTCGACGTAGGGGACGTGGCCGGAGGGGTCGAGGCGGTGGAGTGGGGCGTCGAGGGCGGCGGCGATGGCTTCGCTGGAGGCGAGGGGGATGGGGTCCTGCATGCCGTGGATGACGACGGCGGGAATCGTCAGGCGCTGGAGGTCGGGGATGAGGTCGAAGTCGCCGAGGCTCTGCCAGACCTCCTGCTGCACGCGGCCGGTGACGCGGAACGGAGTGAGGTTGGTGGCGCGAGCGGGGTCGGCGAAGTAGCCGGACACGCCGATCTCGAACTGCCGCTGGCGGTAGGCGTCGGGGTCCTGCTCACGCAGACCGGAGCTCGCGAGCTCGGTGCGGAGTGCGGCGATCGCGGGGCTCTGCTGCCGGCGCGAGAACTCGGCCTCGAAGGCGTTGCGGTACTCGCGTGAGGCGGGCGCGGGGTTGACCAGGACGAGGCGCTGCGGCGAGGTCATGGCGTCGTCGGCTTCGGCCGCGATGGTGTAGAGCAGCGCGAGCAGCGCTCCCCACGAGTATCCGATGATCGTCGGGCGCGGGAGGTCCAGCTCGTCGAGCACGAGCGCCAGATCCTCGACGTGCGTCCGGGCCGTGATCGGCGCCCGATCGTCGGTGCGCGATCGGCCGCCGCCGCGCTGGTCATAGAAGATCAGCCGGCGCGTATCGGCCAACTCGAGGAACTGCGGCAGCAGATAGTCGTGATGCGCGCCCGGTCCGCCGTGGAGCACCAACACGCGTTCCGCGCTCTCGGGGCCGTAGGCGCACCAGTAGAGCGGCACGGCAGTGCTGGTCGTGTGACCTGACGCGTCAGGTGCGGGGATCGGCAGGGGCATGTCGTTGGTGGGCGTGGGTGACTGACGGCGGCGGGGTCACACGAAATCGCGCAGCAGTTGCACCGTCCCGGCGTGCACGCGGACGGTAGTCTCGATGTCACGGCCGTAGCCGCCGGCGATGGTGAGCGCGACGGGAATCCCGACGTCGCGGCAGCACTCGAGGACCATGCGGTCGCGCCGGGCGAGGCCAGTGTAGGTCAGGGCAAGTCGCCCGAGGCGATCGCCCTCGTGCGGATCGGCGCCGGCAAGATAAACTACCAGATCCGGACGGGCCTCGGCGAGCACCCGGGGCAGGGCGTCGGCCAGCAGGGCGAGGTAGGCGGCATCCCCCGTCGCGTCGTCGAGTTCGATGTCCAGCGAGCCGGCGACCTTGTGGAAGGGGAAGTTGTTGCGCCCGTGCATGCTGAAGGTGTACGTCAGCGGATCGCCGGCGAAGATCGCGTGTGTACCGTTCCCCTGATGCACGTCGAGGTCGATCACGGCGACGCGCCTGACGAGCCGCTCCGCGCGCAGCGTCGTGAGGGCGACGGCAACGTCGTTGAAGACGCAGAAGCCCTCCCCCCGGTCGGCGAACGCGTGATGCGTACCGCCGGCGAGGTTGATCGCCACTCCGTGCTCCAGGGCGTGCCGCGTGGTCGCCAGCGTGCCGCCGACCACGCGGTAACTTCGCTCGGCGAGCTCCGGGCTCCAGGGAAAGCCGAGCCGCCGCTGTTCGGCGGCATCGAGCCCACCGTCGCGGATCTTGCGGACGTAGTCGGCCGTGTGCACCCGAAGCAGCATCGCGTCGTCGGCGCGCGGGGCGTCGTGCATGTGTGCCGGCGCTATCGCGCCTGTCGCGAGCGCAACCTCGCGCACGCGCTCGTACTTGACCATCGGGAAACGGTGGCCCGGCGGCAGCGGGATGACGTAGCGCGCCGAGCTCCAGGCGTGCAGCATCCCGCTCAACCGCCGCGGCTGCCCAGTGTCGCCGTGAACGTCAGGCGCTGGCCGTCGCGCAGCGCGAGGACCTCGACCACGTCGCCCGGCGTGCGGGCACGCAGCGCATCGGTATAGTCGTAGAGGTCGGAGACCGGCTTGCCGTCGAAGGACACGATCACGTCGCCCCCCTTGAGGCCGGCGCGGTCGGCGGGGCTGCCGGGCGAGACGCCCGTCAGGCGCAGCCCCGTCACGCCCTCGGCGGCGGCCATGTCGGGAATGGAGCCGAAGTAGACCGCGGCGCCTGACGACGACGCACCGGCCGGCGGGGTGCGGACGGCGACGCGAATCGGCGTCAGGCGCTCGTCGCGGTCGGCCAGCAGTCGCGTCACGCGCTCCGCATACCGCGCGACGCGCTCGGTGCCGGGCAGGTTGACCGTCGACGGCACGTCGGTGGCGCGGTGATACTCCTCATGCAGGTCGGTGAACAGGTGCAGCACCGGGATCCCCTTGGCGTAGAACGAGGCGTGGTCCGACGGTCCGAAACCGTCGGGCACCTTGGCCAGTGTCAGCGGCGCCGCGCCCGTGTTGGCCGAGTCGACGAGGGCGGGCATTTCCGTCGCGGTGCCGGTGCCGTAGACGATCAGTCGGTCGTTTCGCAGGCGCCCGACCATGTCGAAGTTGACCATCGCCTGCACCGAGTCGTCGGCGATCGGCGCGTTGGTGACGAAGTGCAGCGAGCCGAGCAGCCCCAACTCCTCACCGGAGAAGAGCACGAGCAGCACCGAGCGGCGCGGTGGGCTGGCGGCTAGCGTGCGGGCCAGATCGAGCACCACGGCGGTGCCCGAGGCGTTGTCGTCGGCGCCGGGGCGGATCGCCGTGCCGGCTTGCGGGTCGAGGCTGCTTTCGGGGGCGCGGCCGAGATGGTCGAAGTGTGCGCCGACGATCACGGCCTGGCCGCGCAGCGCGGGGTCGGTGCCGCGGATCAGCGCGACGACGTTCTGCGTCGGCCGCCCCTCGGTGTGGCCGGCGCGGACATCGGAGAAGGCGCGGGCAGCGAACCGCTGCAGGTACGCCTCGGCGCATGGCCGTGTGGCGCCGAAGCCACAGGCGGCAGCGATCGCCTGACCGGAGGCGGGTTCGAGGCCCAGCGCGGCGAAGCGGCGCGCGATGAACACCGCCGCGGAATCGTTGCCCGGGGTGCCGGTGCCGCGTCCTTCGAGAGCATCGCTGGCGAGGTAGGCGATGTCGGCGCCGATCGAGGGCGGAACGGCTGCGGCGCGCTGTTGCGCTGGTGCAACGGCTGGGGCCGGTGACGGGTCCGCGGCCGGCGCGCGGCAGGCGGCGAACAGGAGCGCGGCGCCGAGTATGGCGACGCGCGTGATGTGCTGGGGGGGCATGACGACTCTCCACTGACGATCGAACCGCGAGTTGACCAGCGAATGCTACCGCGTGTCGGTGAGCCGAGCCAGTCGCCCGGCGCTGGCCCGCCCGACCGCTCCATGCCTCCGTTCCGCCACGACATCCCCGCAGCCCGACGCATGATGCTTTCCTCCGCACCGGCCGGTTTCACGCTCGCTCTCTCACGCTTCGTCGTCCTCCTGCAGCGTGACGCCGCCGCCGATGCGCAGCGGGAATCGCTGCGGGCGCTCGTCGTGGGGTCGCAGGAGGGGAAGGTCGAGCTGGAGTTGCGCGACCGGCAACTGACGCTGAATGGGCGCCCGCTTCCGCTGCTGCTGGAGAGCGTGGATCCGCTGATCGAGCGACTCCGCGCGCATCGGATCCGGTCGCTGACGGTCCGCCGGAACGCGATGGCCGGCGAGCTCGTCGACCTCGGCCGGATGCTCGCCTCGCCGCCGGAGCCGGACGCCAGCGGCGCCGGCATCGGCCTCTGGAACGTCCAGGTCGTGCGATGGGCGTCGTCGGAGGAAGCGGACGACCAGTTGGCGGGCGAGTTGGCGGGCGCGCCGTCGGCCGAGGCTCGGGCCGCGGTCGAGCAGCTCACAGCGGCGAACCACGCGGACGCGGACGCCGCGGTGGCCACGGTCGTCGCCCGCCTCGCGCAGGCGGCCGACGCCGGCCGCGTTGCCGACATCGGCCTTCTGCTCCCGGCGCTGGACGAGGGCGCGCGGCAGCGCACCGACCGGCGGAAGCAGGAACTCTGCGCCGACGCACTGGTCCGCGCGGCGACGCCGAGTGTGGTGCGCCAGTTCGCGCATCTCCTGCCCGGCCGGACCGATCGCGGCCCCGATCTCGAGCTGCTTGCTCGACTCGGCGACGTCGGCGCGCACGCGCTGATCGCCCAGCTTATGGCTGCGGAACGAATCGACGAGCGGCGCGCCTACTTCGACGCGATCGTCGCCATCCGGGCGAGCATTCCGACGCTGATCGACGCGCTCGGCCATCCGCAGTGGTTCGTCGTCCGCAACGCGGCGAGTCTGCTCGGCGAGATGCGGGCGGTCGAGGCCGACGAGGCGCTCGCTCCGCTGCTCGGCCACCGCCACGAGCGGGTGCGTCAGGCGTCCGCGGCGGCGCTCTCGCGGCTGGGGACGGCACGGGCCAAGCGGGCGCTGCGGCTGGTGATCCACGACGTGCTCCCGGAGATCCGGATGCACGCGACCGAAGCCATGGCCGACAAGCGGATGGCGTCGCCATTGGCGCAGGCGCTCGACATCGAACCCGACGACGAGGTGCGGGTAGGGATCATCGCCGCGCTGGGCCGGCTGGGCACTCCGGCGGCGGTGCAGCGGCTGATCCGCGCGAGTGAGCCCGGCGGCAATGGCGCGGACACGACGCCCGTGCCGATCCGGGTGGCCGCGCTCGAGGCGCTGGCCGCCGCGCGCGGCACCAGTTCGCTGCCGATGCTGCGGGAACTGATGGCGGATACGGATTCGGCGATTCGCGACGCGGCACGGCGTCTGATCGCGGGTGTGGCGGTGCAGTAGGAGCTGGTGGAGGAGGCGCTACGGGATGACGTGCTCGCCCTCGCGGCCGGCGTGCCGCACTCCGTCGACGGAGTAGTGGCCCGGACCGAGGAAGAAGAGCCCGATCGCGGCCAGGAAGAGCATCAGCGGGAATTCGTAGCCGCCCTGGCCACCGAAGCCCTGCGGCAGGTGCACGGTGACGATCGCGACGAGCATCGTGCCGGCGATCAGCAGCGCCGCGATGTGGGTCATCGCCCCGGCGATGAGGGCGAGACCACCGCCGAATTCCACGATCCCGACGACGATCGCCATGATCTCCGGCGCGGGGATGCCCACGTTGCCGAAGAACTGCGCGGTACCAGCCGGCCCGCCGCCGCCGAAGATGCCGAACAGCTTCTGCGCGCCGTGATAGATCATCACGGAGCCGATCCCGATGCGGAGGGCGAGCAGGCCGAGCGACGGATTCGCGAAGCGATGCTGCATCGCATACCTCGGGGTGGGGGTGAGGAGCCGGAAGGGCACTCGACGGGGTCTACCGGGCGGTGAAGTCCGTCGTGGTGCTGACGGCGCGGCACACCTCGGCGATCAACGTCGCGGCCCGATCGAGATCGTCCAGGCTGACCATCTCGTTGGGAGAGTGCATGTAGCGATTGGGAATGTCCACCAGTCCGATCGCGATTCCGTCGCGCACCATGGAGATCGCGTCGGCGTCGGTGCTCGTCTCGCGCGGCATCGCGCGCACGGTGTACGGAATCGCGTGCGCCTCGGCGGTCGAGCGGAGGAGCTCGAAGACGACGGGAGAGATGAGCGATCCGCGCGGGAGAATCGGGCCACCGCCGAGGCGGTGATCGCCGAGCTCCTTCTTTTCGAGCCCGGGATGGTCGGAGGCGAACGAGACGTCGACGACGATGGCCATCGCTGGCGACAGCGACGACGCGCCGGTCATGGCGCCGCCGCCGTGGTTGTAGGCGATCTCCTCCTGCGTCGTCGCCACCGCGACCACGCGGGCCGACCCGGGGTTCGCGGCGTAGCGCCGCGCGGCCTCGAGCACGATGAAGGCGCCGATCCGGTCATCGATCGAGCGGGAGACCAGCCGGCGATTGGGCAGCTCGATCGTCCGCTGGTCGATCACGCCGGCATCGCCGATCCGCAGCATCGCCTCGACCTCGATGCGGGAGTTGCCGCCGACATCAACCCAGAGCTCGGTGATCTTGGAGGCCTTCGTGCGGTCGTCGGGCTGCATCAGGTGGATCGGCTTCTTGCCGACGACGCCGAGCACCGGTCCGTCGCGTCCGATGAAGCGAATCCGCTGGCCGACGAGCACCTGCGGATCCCATCCGCCGATGCCGGCGATGTAGACGTAGCCGTCGTCGTCGATGTAGGTGACGATGACGCCGATTTCGTCGATGTGGCCGGCGAGCATGATGGTCGGCCCGCCCTCGGGGTTCACGACGGCGAAGCTGTTGCCGGCGACGTCGCCACGCACCTGGGCGAATCCAGCGGCTTCCTCACGCCAGACCCGCGCCGGGATGGATTCGAAGCCCGAGGGCCCCGGCGAGTCGAGGAGATGCTTCAGAAAGGTCAGCGCTGAGTCGGAGAGCATGGCCGAATGGTAGCGAGCCGACTCGGCTGCAGCGACCCGTCCCTTGTCACCGGCGGGGCGGGTCGGGATCTTCCGATCCGGCCACGGCCGCCCGCCCACCCCGAATGTCCCTTACCGCGTCGCATCATGACCACTCCGTACATCCTCGCGCTCGTCGGCCTCGCCGCGGGTGTGCTCTCGGGCCTGTTCGGCATCGGCGGCGGCGTCGTGATCGTCCCGGCGCTGATGCTCTTCCTGAAGATGCAGCCACAGATGGCCACGGGCACGTCGCTCGGCGCGCTGCTGCTGCCGGTCGGCGCACTCGGGGCACTGACGTACTACCGCGCGGGGAACCTCGACATGCGGGCGTCGTTGTTCGTGGCGGCGGGGCTGTTCGTGGGGGCGTTCTTCGGGGCGCATCTGGCGAACATGGCGAGCCCGATGCTGCTCAAGCGGATGTTCGCGGTGTTTCTGGCGGGGATCGCGGTGCGGATGTGGTGGACGGCCTGAGGCGGGGCGGGGGATTAATGATGTAGTCCGCGGAATGATGGTCGATTGGCGCGCTGCCCCTACATAGTCGTTCTGACCGGAGTCCATCGGCTCGCGAAGCATGACGGGAAATGGATGGACCGCAGAGGACGCAGAGGACGCAGAGGCGCGCGTCGCGGGACTCGACACGGTTGCCGGCGCTACCAGCTTCTCCATTCGCTATGGATGTGGCCGACTCCGATCGAACGGCGAGCCGCGCAACTAGTGGCCTGATCGTGGATGCCGCGCTTACGGTGCATTCGGCACTCGGACCCGGGCTGCTGGAGAGCGCATACGAGGCGTGTCTTGCGCATGAGCTCAACTCACGTGGGTCGATGGTTCGCCGGCAGGTGGTGCAACCACTCACGTACAAGGGGATCT
>JBBQHX010000161.1:0-8333 GCA_038324385.1 Gemmatimonadales bacterium
CATACGAGCTGGGTGTTCGCATGGGCGCCGATTACCTCGAGCCCGATCTCGTGATTACGCGCGACGGCGTTCTCGTCGCACGGCACGAGAACGAGATCGGCGGCACCACGAACGTCGCCGACCGTTTCCCGGCGCGCCGCACCACGAAGGTGATCGAGGGGCGCAGCGTGAGCGGATGGTTCGTCGAGGACTTCACGCTCGCCGAGCTGCGGACACTTCATGCCCGCGAACGCCTGGAGAGCCGCTCGCGCGCGTACGACGACCTACTCGCGATCCCGACGTTCGACGAGATCCTCAACCTCCAGCAGCGTCTGGAGCGCGAGCTGGGCCGGCCGATCGGCGTCTATCCGGAGACCAAGCACTCCGCCTACTTCGCCTCGATCGGGCGTCCGCTCGAGCCGCCATTGCTGCAGGCGCTCGCTGAGCGTGGCTATCGGACTGCCGCGGCCCCGGTGATCATCCAGTCGTTTGAGACGGCCAATCTTCGGGCGCTGCGGGCGCAAACGGGCGTCCGTCTCGTACAACTCTTTGCCGGCGACGCACCGCCCCCCGACCTCGTCGCCGCCGGTGACGCCCGCACGGTGGCCGATCTGCTCACTCCGCGCGGCCTTCACGAAATCGCGGGCTACGCGGACGGGGTCGGAGTCCAGAAAGAGTTGATCCTGCCACGATCCCGCGACGGCCACTCTCTCGGCGCGACGTCGCTCGTCGCCGACGCGCACGCCGCCGGTCTGTTCGTGCATGCCTGGACCTTTCGCAGCGACGCGCCCTTCCTGGCGGCCGAGTACGCGGGCGATCCGGGTGGCGAGTATCGCGCCTTCGCCGCGTTGGGCGTCGATGGGCTGTTCACCGATTTTCCCGACCACGCGGTGGCTGCGCTGCGGCTGAACGGCCGTGGCCGATCCGCCCGGCCGCGACGCGGTCAGCCCGCTCCCTGAATCCGAACCAGTCCGTACGACTTCGCTCCCTTGCGGAGCAACAGGTAGCCACCGGGAAGCAGGTCGGCGGGGAGCACCCCACGCTCCGATTCGCCGCGCCGCGCGCCATTCACCGACACACCCCCCTGCTTGAGCAGCTTCTTGGCGTCGCCGCGCGAGCCGGCCAGCCCCACCTCCACGAGCAGCGCGGTCACGTCGGCGATCGCATCTGGGGCGCCCTCCACCGCAGCCAGATCGACCTCGGCGAACGGAATCTCGAGCCGCAGCGCGTCCACCGCGGCGGCCGAGAGGGCCGCCGGATCGCCCCCGCCGAACAACAGCGCCGAGATCTCGCGCGCCACCGTTGCCTGTTCCTCGCCATGGACGCGGGCAGTGATGTCGAACGCCAGCCGCTGCTGCGCGGCGCGGCGCGCCGGGAGCGCGGCCGTTTCGGCGTCCAGTGCCTCGATCTCCTCGCGCGGCAGCAGCGTGAAGAAGCGCAGGTAGCGCCCCACGTCCCGATCGTCCGCGTTGATCCAGAACTGGTAGAACTGGTAGGGTGAGGTCCGCTCGGGATCGATATAGACGGCCCCTGATTCCGACTTCCCGAACTTCGCCCCGCTGGCGGTCGTGATCAGCGGCGCCGTCATCACGTGCGCGCTGCCGCCGGCGGAGCGGCGGATCAGCTCCATCCCCGCCGTCATGTTCCCCCACTGATCGCTGCCGCCCACCTGCATGGTCACCCCCTCGCGCCGGTATAGCTCGAGGAAGTCGTAGGCCTGCAGCAACATGTATGAGAACTCGGTGTAGGAAATTCCGGTATCCATCCGGGACTTCACCGAGTCCTTGGCCAGCATGAAGTTGATCGTGAAGTGCTTGCCAACGTCGCGCATGAACTCCACGGCGCCGAGCGCGAGGAGCCATGTGGCGTTGTCGACCAGTGTTGCCGCGTGCGGGCCGTGGAAGTCGAGGAATCGACTGAGTTGCGCGCCGATGGACGCCGTGTTGGCGGCCACGATGGCCGGTGAGCTCAACTCCCGCTCCCCGGCCTTCCCGCTGGGATCGCCGATCATCCCCGTTCCGCCGCCGACCAGCGCGATCGGCCGATGACCGGCGCGCTGCAGGTGCACCAGGAGCATCACTGGTACGAGGTTTCCAACGTGAAGGCTTGGCGCGGTCGGGTCGAAGCCGCAGTAGGCCGTGAGCGAGCCGGACCGCAGTGCGTCGGCGGCGCCCTCGGTCGAATCGTGCAGGAGCCCACGCCAGCTGAGCTCATCGAAAAGCGAAGTCGCGTCTACCATGGGGCGGAAGATAGACCCGCCCGTGATCGAAGTCACCGTCGTTCGTTTCACCCGGGTGTGAGCGCGTTGCGCGCTCCACCCCGAGGGTTAGCTTTGCCATCTGCCATGAACCGACCCACCCTGCACGTTCCTCGTCGCCAGCCGGATCATGGCTAGGCGCCGTGCCGCGCGCCGCGGCTTCTGGAAACGGCATCCGCAGCTGATGCGCTCCCTGCTGCTCACGGCGACGTTCTTCGTCGCGGTGGGAACGGGCCTCTTGTTCAGCGCCTGGGCTCTGGTCTGCCGCGGCAGCGCCTGCCCCGCGGTGAGCACGCTCGACAACTATCAGCCCCGCCAGACCTCGCGGATTTTCGCCGCCGACGGCCGCTTCGTCGCCGAGCTGGGGGTCGAGCGCCGCACGCTGATCACGATCGAGGACATCCCGACCTCGGTGACTGATGCCTTCATCGCCACCGAGGACAAGCGCTTCTATCAGCACGCGGGCATCGACTGGTTCCGCGTTCCCGGCGCCTTCATCCGGAACGTGCAGGCGGGGCGCTGGGCCCAGGGATTCTCCACCATCTCGATGCAGCTCGCGCGCAACATCTTCCCCGAGCGGATCAGCCGGGAGAAGAGCCTCGTGCGGAAGCTCAAGGAAGCGAAGGTCGCCCGGGAGATCGAGGCGCGCTATTCGAAGGAGAAGGTGCTCGAGCTCTATCTCAATCAGATCTACCTCGGCAATGGCGCCTACGGCGTCGAGACCGCGGCGCAGCGCTACTTCGGCAAGTCGGTCCGCGACGTGAACGTCGCCGAGGCGGCCACGCTGGCCGCGCTCCCCAAGGCACCGGAGAGCTACAACCCGCGCCGCTTCCCCGACCGCGCCATTCAGCGTCGCAACACCGTCATCGAACTGATGCGGCGCGACGGCAAGATCTCCGACAGCGACGCCAGCCTCGCGAAGGCCTATCCGCTCCAACTCGCCACCCGCTCCGCCACCGGCGACGTTGCGCCCTACTTCGTCGAGTGGGTGCGCAAGCAGCTCGACGAGCGGTTTGGCAAGCAGCTCTACGAGCAGGGACTCCGCGTCTACACCACGCTCGACGTGGACATGCAGCTCGCCGCCGAACGCGGACTCGAGCGGCAGTTGCAGGCGATCGAGAGCGGTAAGCTTGGCGCCTACCGCCACCTGTCGTACGAGGATTATCTGGCGAAGATCGCCAGCGGTGAGGCGCGCCCGGCGGCCGAGACGCCCTATCTGCAGGGAGTGTTCGTCGCGCTCGACGCGCGCACCGGCGCGGTCCGGGCGCTCATCGGCGGCCGCGATTTCGCCGACTCCAAGTTCAATCGCGCCACCCAGGCGCTGCGCCAGCCGGGCTCCACCTTCAAGCCGATCGTCTACGCCGACGCGATCCATCGCGGCTACGCGCCGTCGCATCTGGTCAGCGACTCGCCGCTCACGCTGACCCAGGTCGGCTCCGACACCTGGACGCCGCAGAACTTCGATTTCGAGTTCTGGGGGCCGGTGAGCATGCGCCGGGCGCTCTACAACTCGCGCAACCTCGCGGCGATCAACACCGGTCGGGAACTTGGCGAGGCGAGCGTCATCAGCATGGCACGCCGCTTCGGCCTCACGACGCCCATCCCCTCCGTGCCGTCGATCCACATCGGCGCGGCCGGCGTGCGTCCGCTCGAGATGATCGCGTCCTACGCGACCTTCGCCAACCTCGGCACCCGTCCCGAGCCGTTCGGCATCCTCCGTGTCGAGAACTCGCGCGGCGAGGTGCTCTGGCAGGCGAGCCCCAAGCGCACTGTCGTACTCCCGCCCGATGAGTCCTGGCTGATGGTGAGCATGATGAAGGACGTCGTGCAGCGCGGCACCGCCTATCGCGCCACCACCGGTGAAGGGTTCCGCTACCCGGCCGGCGGCAAGACGGGCACCACCAACGACGGTGCCGACGTCTGGTTCATCGGCTACACCTCGGATCTCGTCGCCGGTGTCTGGCTCGGCTTCGACAAGCCCACCAAGATCAAGGCCAACGCGCAGGGCGGCATCCTCGCCGCCCCGGCCTGGACCTCGTTCATGACCGAGGTCTATCGCCGGCGGGGCAACGGACCGGCGGACTGGACTCGCCCGGGGTCCGTGATCGCTCGCGAGATCGACTCGCGCACCGGTTTGCTGAGCGGGCCGTTCTGCGAGGGCGACAGTTACACGGAATACTTCGTCCCGGGCACGGAGCCGGTGGCGTCGTGCGGGCCGTCGTCGCCCTTCATGCTCCCCGACTCGACCACCAACGACGGACGCCCCGCGTCGACGCTCGGGCGCGACACGCTCGACGTCTTCCGCATCCCGCCGCGACCGTGAGTTCGGCGGCTGACGGCGATCCGCGTCCGGCGTTCATCCCGCGCGACTGCCACGCGCACACGACCTTCTCGGACGGAGCGCTGACGCCCCGGGCGGCCGTCGCCGCCGCCCGGGCACGTGGCGTGCGGCCTGGCATCGCGGACCACATCTCGCGCGACATCAGTCGCAGTGTCAGCGGTCCCGAGGCCGTTGCCCTATATCTCGACGCGCTCGAAGCGCTCCACGAGCCCGACCTCGCCCGCGGCGGTGAGTTCTGCTGGCACGACGACCTCTGGCGCGAACTCGCCCCGTCGGCGCTCGATCGATTCACGCATCGCGTCGGGTCGCTGCACGCCATCTTCCTCGCCGACGGTACGCGGGTGCACATGTTCCAGCGCGACCTTCCGGGCGATCTCGAGGCGCAGGACTACATGGACGCGCACGTCGCTGAACTCGAGCGATTTGCCGCCACGATGCCGGTCGACATCCTCGCCCACCCGACCCTCCTCCCGATTCCCCTGCGCGGCTATCCGCTCGAGGAGCTCTGGACCGAAGCTCGCGAGGAGCGCGCCGTCGACGCCCTCGCCCGTGCCGGGATCTGCTTCGAGGTGTCGGCGCGCTATCGGCCGCACGAGCGCTTCGTGCGGCGCGCCCACGCTCACGGCGTTCGCATTTCCCTCGGCTCCGACGGGCATCTCCCCGAGCAGGTCGGTAATCTCGCCTGGCCCCTGGCGCTCGTCGGCGCGGTCGGCGTGCCCTTGGACTCGCTCTATGATCCGCTCGTGCACGGATCGCGGCCGGCGTCGGACCACGCCGCCGCGCGCACCCGGTAGCACCACGGATCGCGCCCGCCTCGTGGTCCCGGGCTGGACGGCCATATAGCTTTCGCCGAGTGTGGAAGAGGCTGGCGGCGGTCGTCGCGCCCGACGACATCCGCCGTTCGGAGGTGGCCACGCCGCCAGGCGTCAGGGCCCACCGCCAACCCTGCGGGCGCACGGAGGTTCGCGTGATCCTCGGCTGTCTCGCGCTTAACGCGTCGTACGAGCCACTGACCATGGTTCCGGTGCGCCGCGCCCTGCGCCTCGTGATCGATGGCAAGGCCGAGATCGTGGAGGCAGAAAGCGCCCGCCCGATGCGATCCGAACGCCTCGCGGTGCCGCGACCGGCGGTCATCCGCCTGACGCGGTTCGTGCACGTCCCGCGGCGCTTCCGCCGTCAGGTGACCAACACCTTCCTCTTCGCCCGCGACGGCTACCGCTGCCAGTACTGCGGCCGCACGGGCACGGAGCTCAAGCTGCGTGAGTCGCTCACCCGCGATCACGTGATCCCGCTCTCGCGCGGCGGCACCAACGACTGGACCAACGTCGTCACCGCGTGCAGCCCCTGCAATACGCGCAAGGCGAACCGGCTGCCCGCCGAGATCGGCATGCATCCGCTCATCGTGCCCAACGAGCCGCACTTCGTGCATCTCTCGTGGGCCGTGCGGCGCCTCACGCCGATCCAGGCCACGTACATCCGCACCTTCTACGGCGACACGGTGCTGCACCAGCTCGAAGCGCTCGAGCGGCGTATCGCCGTCGGCTGACGCCATCGCGTCGCGCCAACGCGCGACGCGTTAGGAAACGAAGAAGGTCCCGGTGCGCTGCCGGAGCGTGCGCTGCGGCCCGCCGATCAGTCGCGCCGTCAGCGTGCGCAGCCCGCGCGTGACGGCCGTCCCCGGGTTGCGCTCCCCGCGCACGGCGGGGCGCAACTCGCCGCGCAGCCACCGCTCGACCTCGTCGAGGTCGTTCGCGCTCATCGTCTGGACGCCCACCACGACGTTGTAGTAGTAGCGCCGCCCGCGACGCCGGATGTCGATCACGGGTTGGTAGGGCCGCTCGATCGCCGCCGACAGATCCTGCAGCGTCGCATAGCGGCCGAGCAGTTGGGGCCGCGCGTCAGGCGTGCCGCGGGCGATCACATAGCTCCGGTCGAGGCGGTCGTAGCGCACCAGCACCTCCCACTCGGCCGTCCCCTCGATGTCGTTGACGAGCCCACCGGTCGACCAGAGCTCCGTGCGGAAGAGCAGCCGCGTCGGGAAGCCGGCGTGGAGGTGATCGAGCACCCGCCGATCGTCGAGCACCCCGAGTACGCGCACCGTCGGCCCCTCGCGCAGCGGGTTCTCCGGGAGCCCGACAACGAGTCGCGGCCCGTCCTGCGCCTGCGCGACCGGCGCGCCGACGGGACTCGCCGGCGCCACAATCAGTGGGCCCGCCGCCAGACACCCGACGACCAGCGCGCGGCGCCACCCCGCTCCCCAGCCGGGGCGCGGGCAACGCAGATCGGCCGACGCCGCGGACGCCCTCGAGCGGTGCACGTCAGAACCGATGCCGGAGCCGGAGCAGGACGTTCAGCGGCTCGCCAGGCGTGCTCACCGCCTTGGCGACATACAGCCCCAGCGCCCCCAGTTCCATTCCGGCGCCGACGTCCGAGAGCCAGCTCCCCAGCCCCGGCACCGCGGCCCGACGTAGCCGCAGATCGTCCGGTCCGCGATCGACCAGCCAGCCGCGGCCCGCGTCGGCGAACACCACCCACGCCGCCGTGCGAGGCCCGCCCCACATGTCCATCCACCGCGCGCGCGGCACCGGCAGATCGCCGCGATAATCGGCCTGGACGAGCGCAATCCGGTCGCACAGTGCGGGGGTGCCGGGCGTCGGCGTTCCGACGGAGCAGTTCAGTCGATCCTGCGCACCGACGGGCTGGCGGAAATCGTAGCCCGGCAGGGTGCCCGGCCCGCCTAGCGAGAGCCGGCGCTGCAGCGGCAGCGGATCGCCGTGCAGCCACCCGGCCAGCACGCCGCGCAGGTTGAGCTGCGCCCGGGGCGAGATCCGATTGTACTTGCGCACGTCGAGGAACCCGCGTCCCCACGTCGTCCGCCCCTCCAGCGCCTCAGCCACCTCGGGCACGATCGTCGACCGCGTCAGGCGCCCACTGCCGACTTCGTAGTCGGTCTCGAGATACCAGCCGGCCCATGGCGTGCCGGGATCGTTGCGCGTGTCGAGCGTGAACGTGAGTCCGCCGATCCGCACGCGCCCCTCGTCCAGCGCCGGGTTCGCCCGCCAGCCGCTCTCGCCCCCGAACAGCGCCAGCACGTCGCGCACCTCGCGCGCACCCCACCGCTCGTCCGCGTACCGCGCCGCCAGCTCGATGGTCTCCCCGCTCGCGACGCGCGCGAACAGCTCCGCCCCGTGCCGGTTGTAGTAGTCGCGGAAGTCCTCCTGCAAGACGAACGACGCCAGCCCGACCTCGACCGGCGCGAGCGCCCAATCCTCGGTGGGCGCGACGACGTCGTGCAGCCGCGCGCCGAGCACGGTCGTGCGTTCCTCGCCGAACGACAGATCCGCCGTCACCAGATGGCCGAGGTTCTCGCTGTCCCACCGGAACCGCTCGGCCGTCCGCGCGATCCCCAGTACTTCGAGCCCCGCCGACCCGTTGACGAGCGGCCGGCGCAGCGTCGGGCCTGCGCGGATCGCCAGCCCCTCGACGCGATTGTACGTCCCGCCACTCGATACGCTGAAGCCGCTCGACCGCTCGTCGCGTTGGCGGAACCGCTCCCACCACTCGAGCAGCCGCTCGCCGCTCTCGGTCACCGCGCGAGGCATCCCCGCGCCAATCACCAGGCGGCTTCCCTCCATCCGCGCAGCGACCGGATCGCTGAATACCCGCACCGAGCCATTGATGCGCGAGCCCGGCTGCCGCGTCAGCGTTCCGCCCACGATCACGAGGCTCCCCTCGATCACCGCCGTCGGTTCCAGG
>JBBQHX010000162.1:0-8312 GCA_038324385.1 Gemmatimonadales bacterium
CCCGGTCCTCGTCTTCCGCGGCGCGCCGCCCGTCCGTCCGGCCGCCCCCGACGTTGGCGCGCCGCTCGCGCCGAGCGTTCTGTATGGCGCCACCGGTACGCAGCCCCTGCAGACCGGGGATGCGCTCGGCACCTGGGTGTCTGAGGTGATCCCGCCGGCCGCGCTGCGCGAACTGACGATGCCGCTCGCGGGACTCTCGGCCGCACCGACGCTGGCCGTCGCACGGCGCGAGTTCGCCAGCCTCACGCCGCTCAATGAGCGGCACCCCGTCTCGGGACGAGCGCTCGCGTTGGTCCCGGCGGTGCCCGATCAGGCGGTCGCGTCAGGCACCGGACGGTACGTCGATCGGGCCGCGCCGCCCGGACCGGTGACCTATCGCATCGCGCAGGCTGACTGGTGGGGGCGCTGGAGCGACTGGGGGGAACGGAACGTCACGGCGAAGCCCAGTGCGCCGCCTCCGACGCCCGTCTTCTCGCTCCAGTACACGGTCGCCGACATCGAGCCGATCGACGACGCGCCACGCTTCGGCGAGCTGGCGGTGCGGCTGAGCGTGCCGCGCGCCGACGACCTCGCGGCGGGAAGTCGCCTGCTCACGGCCGTCCGAGTCACTGGCACGATCGGCGGCGCTCCGGTCACGCGCGATGCGACGCTCCCCTCGCCGCCTCCAGCGACGTTTCTCGTGCGAGTGCCCGGGCCCGCCGGGATGATCGCCCGATCCGGAAGCGTCGAAGCCGTCCTCACCGCGCGCTGGTTCGACGGCACGCAGCATGGGGATGCGGCCGAATCGCAGCGGCGTATGCTGGTCGATCCGCGGCCACCAGCGGCGGTCGTGATGGATCCGGCGCTTCGCTACACCGCACGTCCGGATGCCGTCGGACGTGCGCGTATCATTCTATCGTGGACCGGCCAGCCGGGACGACGCTATCGGGTCTATAACACGGACGAGACGCGGCTCGCCGACGCGCTGCGCGCGCGCGCGGCCGCTGGAAACGCCGCTGCGGTGACGCTCATGGCGGCGGTCGACGCGGCGGCGGATCCGGCGTTTCGCGGCCAGGCCTGGACGGATCCAGCGGCGGCCGCGCTGTTCAGTCGTGACCTGTTCACGAACCTCACGGACGAGCCGATCGCCGGAACGTCCATCCGCTTCCAGCACGACCTGTCCGGATCGCTGACGGTGTTGTCGTTCTTCAAGGTTGTCGCGGTGAGCGAGGACAACGTGGAGAGCGTCTTCACTGATGCGACGCTGCTCCCCGTCGCCGTGCCGTCCGGAGGCCCGCCGCCGCGTCCCCTGCTCGACTTCGAGCGATTCGACGACACGGGCGCCGCGCACCTACGCATCACCGCCGTCCGCGGGACACAACCAGCCGCGCGGTGGCGGCTGCGGCGGAGCGTGGCCGAGTCGGCCAACGCCCTCCGCATGCCGCTGGTCGCCGAAGGCACGGTGCCTGACGCCGATCCCGGCGCCAGCGGCCCGAACGTCTTCACCATCGTCGACGCCGGCGCGGACGACTACGCGGGCGGGTCGCTGCCACCGTGGACGCGCATGAGTTGGCGCGTGGAGGTACAGGCCCCCTCGCCCCCCGGAACGACCCTTCCGGGTGAGTGGAGCCCCGCCAGCGGTGCGGTCGGCTCGGTGCAGCTGCCACCGCCACCCCTGGCGGCAACGGATCTCGCGGCGGCGTCCGACCCCACCACCGTCTCGCTCACGTGGTCGCATCCAGAGAGCCTGCGACGTGGAGCCATGGGGGCGTACCGATTCGACGTCTATCGTCGGGTGCCTGACGCGCGGGAGGAGCGCATCGGCACCGTCGCGGCGGACGATCCCACGGCGGTTAGCGGAACCGGGACGGGCCGCACCTTCCGCTTCGATGACCCGACCCCCGGCGCGGCCGGAACAGCCTGGCGCGTCGTCACCGTCGATCCGGCGGGACGGCTCAGTGCACCGTCCAACCCTGTCACGCTGAGCTGAGCGAGATGATCACGCTGACGCCATCGCCGCGAAGTCTCGGCCTGCACAGTCCCGTCATCGGCCCCTGGTTTTCCGACGCGGCCGTCGAGCTTCCGCTGCCTGACGCCGACCTCGCCGTCCCCTTGACGCTCGACGGCGGCGTCGAGTGGCGACCGCCCGCCGCCGGGTTCCTGTCCTTCTACGTCGCGTCAGGCACCCGACCACTCGGCCTCGCGCATCTGCGCGGTCCGGCGTCGGCGGCCTTCGCGCCGGACCGGCTCGTCGCGGTGTTCGAGCTGCTGCCGCAGGCCGGAGCCCGTCTGGGAGCACTGATGCGCGCCATCCCCACGCTGGGCGAGCCGACGGCGACCGGCCAAGCCACCCGTCCGCGCGTGACGACGTTCGCGCTCGAGTTCACGACTCCCGCGCCGGAGCTCTCCTTCCTCGCCGACAAGCTGCAGTTCGGCTTTCCGCCCGGCGTCGACACGGATGCCAGGAAGCTCACCTACCTCGGCCTCGCCGCCGGCGGCGGAGGGTTGGACAATGGCGAGACGCCGATGCGGGATCTCTTCCGGCCCGGCGTCACGGGGGGAAGTGCACAGTTCCTGATGAAATTTCCCGCCGCGACCGAGGCGCGGCTCTGGGTCTTCGATCATCGCGGCCACGCCGTCGATCCGGGCGCGGCTGCGTGCTGGTGGCGCTTTCTCGCCACGCACGCGACGAGTGGCTTCGAGGAGCTGTTCGCGGACGGCGTCGATGAACGGACGGCGCCGATTGCCGCCGGCGCCGATCGCCTGACGATCCAGTTGGTGAACGCCTTCGAGGGGCCGCTGACGACCGAGGAGTTGGCGCGCGTGCAGGTCGGCGGGAACGCCGGCGGCACCGACTCGCTGCGCTTCCGTGGGAGTGGGTCCGGGGCGGTGGCGCTGTCGTTCACGGCCGCGCCGTCCGGGGCGCCTGACGACTTCCCGATCCCCCGCCTGGGGGTGCTGCCGGATGGGCGCATGGCCGAGAGTCTGAATCTCTTCGCGAGCGGTCCACTCGATCCCATCCTCGTCCGCGATCACGCGCGGGTGACGGTGCTCAGCGTCGAGCATCACCTCACCGGACAGCCGCGACATGCCGACGGCGCCGCGCCGCAGCCGGTCCGCACCCGCGCCGCCGATCAGGAGCGCGCCTCGACCCGTATCCTCCTCGACCGTGCGACGCGGCCGTGTCTGCTCCGTACGCCTGACGCGGTCGCGGCGGTCGCGCTCGAGACGTTCCAGCTTCAGGACGGCGGATCTCCGGTCGTTTCCCGCTTCGTCGCCCCCGCACTCTCGCTGGACTGGGGCGCGGTCGACGGCGTGCTTCCCGACGTGCCGGTCCCGACGCCGACGACCGTTACCGCGCAGGCGCTCACCGGCGGTGGCACCGAGGTCGGCGGTACGGTCGCCGGGCAGCACGCGCTCCTCACGCTCGAGTTGGGGGCAGCGGCCGGGGGTGCCTGGGCGCGCTGCTGGACGCAGGGCTTCGACCACGTGCGCGGCGAGCGCTTCCGCCTCGACGGGGGTTCGGGACGCGCCGACTCGACCGGCCGCGCGCGGGTGGTCGTCCCCCTCGCCGATGGTGATGCGACGCCGAATACGCCGATGGGTGTCGACGTGCTCGTCCGGACCGGGCAGGGACGGCGCCTCACTGCCGACCTCCGATTCGACCGCCCGGCGCCGATCGGCGGTACGATGCCAGCCGCGGGCGCGGCCTCGGGTCCGTTTCTCCTGTGCGAGGAGGGACGAGAGGTCGCGGCCCTCGATACGAGCGCCGCAGTCGCCTCGGGGACACGCGTTGTCGCCTTGGGCGGGTCGGCGCCGGCCCTCGTCGACCCGACGTCGATCGCGATCTCGGCGCGTGCGCCCGCCACGGCCGCCCGCGCCGTTGGCGCCAGCGTGACCGTCCGCCTCACGCCGCCGGCGTTGCGCGGCGGCACGTCGGGCGCCCCCGACGCCGCGCTCGCGGGCACCGGCGCCACCATTCGCCGAACGCCCCGGACGCTTCCAGCGGCGTGGACGGCCGGACAGCCGTTCCCCGGCCTCGAACGCCGCGAACTCGTCGCCGGGGCGAGCACCGCGAACGTCTCGCGAGGCGTCGTCGGCGGTGGCGCGGCGGTGGGCGATCGGCACGGCCTGCTCCCGCATCACGACGGCCACCCCCTCTGCCCGGCCGGTCCCGATGTGTTCGCCGTCGGCGCGCGAATCGAGGGGCCGGCGCTGCGCGGAGTCGCCGAGTATCTGCGCGAGCGGGTCGCGGAGTCCACCGTCGATCTCGTCACGAGCGCGGCCGACGCCGATCTCGTCGTCCCCGCCGCGCCCACCGCGGATAGCCTCTGGATTGCGGGGCTTCGCACCGTGGCGGCCGGCGTCGAGGCGGAGATCGGTCTCGGCCAACTGATCGCAATGATCGCTGGCAGCGGCTATCCCTTCGGCGCCGGCCTCGAAGCGATCCGGACGGCGCTCTCGGGGCAGGGAATCACCATTCCGGCGGGCATCGGTGATCCCGCGGGACGGGTTGCGCGGGCGCTCGATCGCCGCTTCCTGGCCGCGGCGCGCGGCGCGCGCGAGGGGGCGACCGCGCTGGTCGCGGCCATCCGCCGCGCGGAGGAGTTCGTCTATCTCGAGACGCCGGCGCTCGACGATCGAAGTTTCGGCGGAACCGACGATGCGATCCACCTGCTCGACGCGCTGATCACGCGAATGGCCGACCGACCGGGCCTTCGGGTGCTCGTCTGTGCACCCGTGTTCTTCGACGTCGGCATCCCAAAGGCGTTTCAGCGGGTCCGCGATCGCGAGCTTCGCACGGCGCTCGATCGACTGGCCGGTGGTGACCGCGAGGCGCGCGTCGCGGTCTTCTCTCCATCGGCGGGGCCGGCGCGAACGCTCAAGCTCGCCACCACGACGGCCATCATCGACGATGCCTGGGCAATGGTTGGCACAACGCATCTGTGGCGGCGGGGGCTCTCCTACGACAGCTCGTACGCCGTCACCGTGTACGATGACCGCCTCGAGGATGGCCGCCCGCAGGAGATTCTCGCGTTCCGCCGGCAGATCTGCGCCGATCGCCTCGGGGTCTCGCTCCGCGAGCTCCCGGTCACGCCGGCTGACCTGATCTCGGCGACCCGCGCGCTCTCGGCGCGTGGCGGCTTCGGGCGACTGGCCGCCGATCGTCTCAGGCCGCCCGACGACGGCGATACCACGGCGACCGCCGGATTCACCGAACTCGACGTCTGGAACCCCGACGGCTCGCCCGCGACCGGACTGAACCTCATCACCGCCGGCTTCGGCTTCACCTCCACGGCCGTCACCGAGGAGCTGCACACGCCCTGATCCGTACACGGCGTCGAGCGCCTAACCCGCGCCGGGCACAGGGATGAAGGCCTGACGTTCCGCCGCCACGTCGCATCCGAAGAAACGCCGCAGCGCGGGGTGCAGACCGGCACTGAAGGCCGTTAGTTTTCGTCGGTCATGCGACAAGTCCCCGAGCTACTCAGCCCCGCCGGATCCCTCGACGCCGTTCGTGCCGCCCTGGCCAACGGCGCCGACGCCGTCTATCTGGGCGCCCAGCGCTACAACGCACGTGACGAGGGCGCCCAGCTCTCGCTCGACGAGGTCGGCGAGGCGTGCCGGCTCGCGCACGAGCGGGGGCGGCGGATCTACCTGACGCTCAACATCCTGCTCAAGCCGCACGAGCTCCGCGACGCGCTGGCCTTCCTCGGCGAGGCGATCGATGTCGGCATCGATGCGGTGATCGTGCAGGACATCGGGCTCGTGCGGCTGATCCGCGCGATTTACCCCGAGCTGGAGATCCACGGCTCGACGCAGATGACCGTGCATGACGCGGCCGGCGCCCGCGTCATCCGCGACCTCGGCGTCGAGCGGGTCGTACTGGCGCGCGAGAACTCGCTCGAGGACATCCGCGCGATCCACGCCGAGGCGCCCGGGATCGGCCTCGAGACGTTCGTCCACGGCGCGCTGTGCATCAGCTACTCCGGGCAGTGCTACATGTCGGGGATGATCTCCGAGCGCAGCGCGAACCGCGGCTCCTGCGCCCAGTCGTGCCGAAAGGATTACGTCCTGCGTGACCTCGCCGATGGGAGTGAGCTCGACCGCGGCTACCTGATTTCCGCCAAGGATCTCGCCGCCTACGATCACCTCGCCGACATCGCCGAGGCTGGCGTCGGCTGCCTGAAGGTGGAGGGCCGCAAGAAGAAGCCCGAATACGTCGCGACCGTTACCCACGGCTACCGGGCCTTTCTCGATCGCATCGCGCGTGGCGAGCGCCCCGACATTCAGCCGGCGGAGATTCAGCCGCTGGTCCAGATCTTCAGCCGCGGCTTCACGGGGGGCATGTATGGCGGCCGCGAAGGTCGCGAGTACATCACACGAACGCAGCCCGACAACCGTGGACTCGATCTCGGAGTCGTGGTCGGTCGTCAGGGAATGGAGTTGCTGATCGAGGTTCGCGAGGCGGTGCAGATGGGCGACGGGCTCGGCTTCGAGCCGCCACCGGGCAGCACGGCCGACAGCCGCGGGTTTGCGGTCTCGCAGGTCCGGACGCTCGGCGAGTTCAACGGCCTGACACGTCAGGCGGTGCGCGCGCCGATGTTCATCGCCGACGGCTGGCGCGTCGTCCGCACGAGCGAGCTCGCGCTGCTCGAGCGGGCCCGCGCCAGCTACGCCGACCTGCCGACGACGATTCGGGCCCGAAAGGCCGCGCTCGATGCGCGTGTCTTTGGTAGCGCCGGGGGGCCGCTCAAGCTGATCGCCAACGTCGGCGACGACCGGGTGACGATCCGCGGCGAGATCGCCCTCGCGCCAGCCGAGAAGCGCGCGCTGGACGCCGCCAAGCTCCGCGAGCAGCTCGGCCGACTCGGCGACACGCCGTTCGCGCTCGCGGCTCTCGACACGAGCGGCCTCGCCGACGGGCTGTTCGTACCTGTCAGCGAGCTGAATCATCTGCGCCAGCGCGCTGTCGAGGAATTGCTCGTGTTGCGCGACTGGTCCGAGCAGGCGCGGCTCGCGGATCGTGAGGCGGGTATCGACCAGGCGCTGCGCCTCGACCCTGTCGCGCCGGCGGCACTGCCTGCCGCGGCCGTCACGGCCGTCACCGCGACGGGTCGTGGCACGGCGGTACTGTCGGCCGAGGTGTTCAGCCTCGACGATGCACGCACGGCGGCGGCCGCTGGGGCGACCGAGATCGTCTTCGATCCGTTCCTGCGGCACCCGATGCCGCCGCTCGCTCGCGTCCGCGCCCTCGCCGACGATCTGACCGCGCTCGGCGTGGTGCTGCGCATCCGTACGCCGACCATCGTCAGGCCGGTCGAGCGCCGCACGATTCAGAAGTGGCTCGACCTCGGCCTCCCGATCGTCTCCGGTCATCTTGGGCTCGTGCACGAACTGGCCGCGGCCGGGCGCGACGTGGTCGCCGACTACGCAGTCAACTGCTTCAACCAGCACACCGCGCAGCAGCTGTTCGGACTTGGTGCGCGACGCGTCACGCTCTCGATCGAACTCACGATGGACGAGGTCCGTGACGTCGTCGCGCCGTGGGAAGGGAGCGGCTTCGACGCGATCGTCTACGGACGGCCCGAAGGGATGACCATCGAGCACTGCGTCCTGTCGGCCGCGTTCGATCGGGTGCCGACGACCTGTCGTGACCTGTGCGTGCAGAAGCACGTCAACGTCGAGCTCACCGATCCCTCCGGCTACACCTTCCCGGTCGCGACCGATTCGGCGTGCCGGAACCGCTTGCTGCACTCGCGACCGATCGAGGGGTCGGAGTTCATTCCGCCGCTCTGGGCGGCCGGGGTGCGAAGCTTCCGGCTGCTCTTCAACGTGCCGGGCGACCCGATCGCCGCCCTCGTCACCGCCTACCGCGGGATGCTCGACGCGCTCGGCACCGGTTCCGCACCCGACGTTCGCCCACCGCGCGCCCTGGTTGGATCGGCGTTCACGCGGGGGCACTTCACCCGTGCGGTGTGACGCACGTGCCCGCCGGCGTGCGGCGGGTTCGTGCAGCCGGCGGCGGGACGATGCGCCCGGCGCGCCGACGGTCCGCGAACGTCCGTCGACGCTGCTAACGTGCGCGTCATGACGCCGCCCACCCTCGCCGACGCCCGCGCCGCCCTGCGCGCCGCCTACGGCTACGACGACTTCCGCCCCGGGCAGTCGCGCGCCGTCGAATCGGTGCTCGCCGGGCGCGACACGCTCGTCATCCTGCCCACCGGCGGCGGAAAATCGCTCTGTTTCCAGATCCCGGCGCTCCTGCTCCCCGGGCTGACGGTGGTCGTGTCGCCGCTGATCTCCCTCATGAAGGATCAGGTCGACGCCCT
>JBBQHX010000163.1:0-8308 GCA_038324385.1 Gemmatimonadales bacterium
GCCAGCCCCGATCCGCACCCGCCGCCCATCCTCTCGCCCGACGCCGCCGTGGTTTTCCGTCCCCGCCGCCCCACCGTGACCGCCGTCGTCGGCGACGTGCCGATCGGCGCGGCGCACCCGGTCGTCGTCCAATCGATGACCAACACCGACACCGCCGACGCCGCTGGCACCGCCGCGCAGGTAGTGGCGTTGGCGAAAGCCGGCTCGCAGCTCGTCCGCGTCACGGTCAACAACGACGAGGCCGCGGCAGCCGTCCCGGAGATGGTCGCGCGCGTCGCCGACCAGGGGGTGACGGTGCCGATCGTCGGGGACTTCCACTACAACGGGCACCTGCTGCTCGTGAAGTATCCGGAGTGCGCACGGGCGCTGGCCAAGTACCGCATCAACCCGGGCAACGTTGGGACCCGCCACCGCGACGAGAACTTCACGACGATCGTCCAGGTCGCCGTCGACCACGGAAAGCCGGTGCGCATCGGGGTGAACTGGGGGTCGCTCGACCAGAACCTGCTCACCGAGATGATGGATGCGAACGCCGCCACCGCCGATCCTCGTGAGGCGCGCGACGTCTACATCGAGGCGATGCTGGCCAGCGCGCTGCGGTCGGCCGAGCTGGCCGAGCAGACGGGGCTGCCGCACGACCGCATCCTCATCTCGGCCAAGGTGTCGCAGGTGCAGGATCTGGTGGACGTCTATCGCCGCCTCGGCGAACGATGCGACTACCCGCTGCACCTGGGGCTGACGGAGGCCGGACTGGGCACGAAGGGCGTCATCGCCAGCACGGCCGGGCTCTCCATCCTGTTGAGCGAGGGGATCGGCGACACCATTCGCGTCTCGCTGACGCCGCGGCCGAACGGCGACCGGACCGAGGAGGTACAGGTCGCGCAGCAGATCCTGCAGTCGCTCGGGCTGCGGAGCTTCATTCCGCAGGTGACAGCGTGCCCCGGGTGCGGCCGCACGACGAGCACCTTCTTCCAGCAGATGGCGGAAGACATCCAGAACTACATCCGCGAGCAGATGCCGGTCTGGCGCGAGCGGCATCCGGGGGTGGAGACGATGAACGTCGCGGTGATGGGGTGCGTCGTGAATGGGCCGGGCGAGAGCAAGCACGCGAACATAGGCATCTCGCTGCCGGGAACGTTCGAGGAGCCGGTCGCGCCGGTCTACATCGACGGCAAGCTCGACGGGACGCTCCGCGGCGACGACATCGTGCCCCGCTTCCTGACGATCCTCAACGACTACGTCGAGCGGACGTATCCGGCGCAGGTCGAGGTGGGCGCCGCCGGCTGACGACGGCCGACGGCGCACTGCCGCGCGTTCGTCCGAACGGCGGCGTTCTCCTTCACGCACTCCCATGTCCACGCCGCCCACGCCGCCCACGCCGTCCACGCCGTCCGCCCAGCCGACCGAGTCCGCCGTGCCTGGCGCAGGATCCGTCGGGGACGATTACCTGCTCGGGACCGGCGACGACGAGCTCACGCGGCTCGGCTATCAGCACGCCGTCTGGAGCGGACCCTCGGCGGCGGCGTGGGAGCGCGCGGGCTTCCGCCGCGGCTCGACGCTGCTCGACGTCGGCTGTGGCCCGGGGTACGCGACGTTCGATCTGGCCAATCTGGTCGGTCCGGATGGCCACGTGGTCGCCGTCGACGTGTCGGCGCGGTTCGTGGGCTATCTGGAGCGCGAGCGAACCCGGCGCGGAATCGGCTGGATCGCGCCGTCGGTGCACGACCTGGAGCAGGTCGCGCTGCCTGACGCGAGCGTGGACGGCGCCTTCGCGCGGTGGGTGCTCTGCTTTCTCCGGGACCCGGCGGCGACGGTGACGCGGGTGGCCCGTGCGCTTCGCCCTGGCGGCGCCTTCGTCGTGATGGACTACTGTCACTACGAGGCGTTCATGATGGCGCCGCGCCACCCAGCGATCGAGGACGTGATCCGGGCGGTCGCCGGCACCTTCCGATCGTCAGGCGGCAACCCCAACGTCGGCCAGGATATCCCGGCTTTCATGCGTGAGGCGGGACTCGAGGTCACGAGCATCCGCCCGATCGTCCGGGTCGCGCGGCCGGGTAGTGCACTGTGGGAGTGGCCGGCGACTTTCTTCGCGAACTACCTGCCGGTGATGGTGAAGACGGGCGTGATCACGCAGCGGGAACGTGAGGCGTTCGATGCCGCCTGGGCAGAGCGGTCGGCGTCGCCTGACGCGTATCTGTTGACACCGCCGATGGTCGAGGTGATCGGCGTGAGGCGCCGTTAGACATCACCACCTGTCGCCGGGCCGCTTTTCACCGGCGCCCCGACCTGCGCGCGGATCCAGGCTGAGATCGTGTCCAACACGGTCGGCGCGAGCGTTTCGCGGATGATGCCGTACTCGGCCGGCACGCCGGTGCGGGCCGTCTGGAAGAGGTGATTGACCCCGGGCACGACCGTGACCGTGGCACGTGTATTTCCCGCCCGCGCGAGGGCGGCCTCGAGCGCCGCGCGGTTCTCGTCCGCCGGCACCTGAAGGTCGAGTCCGCCGAACAGCGCCAGGACGGGCGTGGTCAGCTGCTCCAGCGTCGGCCGCGGATCGTAGAGCATGAAGGTGCGAAACCAGGGCGTGCCCACCGAGGCGACCTGGGCGCGAATCCACGCCTCCTCGTTCCCCGGTTGCATGCCCTGCGCGGCACGCTCCGCTGGCGTCATCTGGCTGGCGAGCTCCTCGAGCAATGTCCGCATCGCCGCCTGACGGCGCGTCTCGTCAGGCTCGGCGCGGATGATGGCGAACATCCGCTCCTGCACCCGCCGGTTGATGCCGATGACGCTATCGCTGGCGCCCGAGGCGCGCGCGATGGCCGCGCCCTGCAGGTACAGCAGTGCCTCGCCACTCAGCGCCGGCGGCGCCAGCAGGACGGTGAAGGCGAGATCGGCGCGCGGAGCACCCCCGGCGCCCGTCGCGACCAGCGGCGCAATCAGACCGCCCTCGCTGTGGCCGATGAGTCCGACCTGCCGCGGATTTACGCTCGGATGCCGCGTCAGGAATGTCACGGCGGCCGCCGCGTCTCCGGCGAAGTCGATCGAGGTCGCGCGGCCGAAATCCCCGCCCGACTGGCCGACGCCGCGGTCGTCGTACCGCAGGACGGCGATACCGGCGCGGGTCAGGTGATCGGCGAGGACGAGAAAGGTCTTGTGGCCGAACAGCGTCTGGTCGCGATCCTGCGGCCCCGAGCCGGACACCAGCGCTACCGCCGGAAAGGGGCCGGCGCCCTCGGGCAGCGTCAGCGTCCCGGCGAGCTCGATTCCCGCCGTCGCATTGAGGAAGCGAACGTCTTCCGTGGCATAGGGGAATGGTGGCGTGGGGTGCTGCGGACGCGGGTTCTCGGTCGGTGCGGTGCCGCGGCGCAGCACGAGCGGCAGCGACCCCGGTCCCTGCGTCCACGTGCCCGTAATGGCGCCGTCCGGGCCGCGAGTCCCCGTGTAGCCGCCGCTGATCGCCGGCACGCGCAACGAGAGGCTATCGCCGTCGACCCGCACCGAGTCCAACGGAATCCCGAAGGCGCCCTGGTCGGGCGAGTCCATCGTCGCCGTCCAGCCGCCGCCTGTCGCGCGCGCAACGTTGAACACGAGGCGCAGGCTCTGCCCCGTGGGCAGGGCGAGGCTCCCCTCCCAGCGTCCGGCGAGGCTGCTATCGGCCGCAGGCGCCGGCGTCTGTGCGTGCAGCGTGAAGGCCGGAGGCAGCACGGGCGTGGTGGCGAGCGCCGCCGCGAGAAGCGCGGGCCCGACGAGCCACCGCGCCACGGCACCGATGAACGGATCGCGCACGGACGATTCAACGGCTGTCGTTCGGTTCGTCATCTGTATCGCTCCGGGCCCGCTGCCGCGGGATGTGGGGGGATCGTCGCGCCGACTCGCGACGCCGAGACAGTGGTGAGATGGGGGCTCGCCGTCGCGGCACCAATCTCCATCAGGCGCCGAGCGCGGCGTCCCCGGTTGGCGGCAGGATCGCCCGGCTTCTCACACACCCTGGCGCGCTGTGCTGTTCGATATTTCGCCAAACATCGAACAGTTGTCAAGGAGCGCGTGCTGGCGTTGCGCGAAGCATGGTCAGAACTCCGCGCGTGCGGCGTCCTCGGCGGCCACTGACTCGAGGCGCGTGACCGTGTCGCCGATCTCGTCCAGGATCGGACCGGCGAAGCGGACGTGGCGCAGGCGATCGTGGAACTGGCGATACCAGCGGACGGTGTCGTCGCGGCCGGCGGTGAGTCGCTCCCAGACGTTCTCGGGGAACTCGGTCCGGGCGAGGTCGGCGAGCAGCGTTCCCGCCTCGTGCAGCTGGACGGCGCTGCTCACCCAGCGGGCCCGCTCGTCGACTTCGCCCAGCCGGCGGAGCAGATCGAGGCGGCGATCGACGGCATCGAGTTGGATCCCGTCGTCGTCCACCCCGCGCGGCGCGACGGCCAGGGCGAGTGCCAGCACATCGGCGCCGAACTTGGCGCCGAGCCGCTCGAGTACGGGATCATCCGAGGCCTCGTCGCGCACGTAGGTGGCGACGAGATCGTGGAGGATGCCGGCGAGCACCGTTTCGTCGTCCTGCGCGTAGCGCGTCAGGATGAGGGCCACGTTCGCGGGGAGGGTGCCGTACGGCAGCCGGAGTCCCTTGCGAACCTGGCTGTCGTGGTGCTTGGCCGCGAACGCCAGCGCGTGATTGAGGCGGTCGGAGTAGCCGGTGGTCATGGGGGCGGCGATCGACGGCGAACCAGCAGGGAGAGACAGCGAGATATTACAGCGCGGACGCCGGCTCCGCACGTTGCACGGCAAACCAGGCGAGGATCCGTTCCAGTCCGGCCGCGTCGTGTGCGTCAAAGGCGGCGAGGTCGGCGGAATCGACGTCGAACACGGCGATGAGCTGTCCGTCCGGGTCGCGGACGGGGAGGACGATCTCCGAGCGGCTGCGCCCGTCGCAGGCGATGTGGCCCGGAAACTGGTCGACGTCGGCAACGATCACCGTCGTTTCCGTTGCCGCAGCGGTACCGCACACGCCGCGCCCAACGGCGATCTCGAGGCAGCCGAGCGTGCCCTGGTAGGGTCCGACGCGCAGCAGGCGGTCGGGTTCGACGACGCGATAGAAGCCCGTCCAGAGATGCCCGAAGGCGTGGTGGACGAGGCAACTGATCGTCGCCATGGCCGCGATGGGGTCGTCGATTCCCTCGAGGACGAGGTCGATCTGCTCGGCGAGTTGCTCGTACGCGGCCGGTTTCGGGAGCGTGCGGAGGTCCAGCGTCGTTTCAGCCATGGCGGTTTGGAAATGATCGAACAGTTGTGCTATTGCGCCCGAATGATTGCACCATCACGACACCATGCAGCCAATCCATGGCGCAACGCGACAGTCGTGCGCTCAGGGGTTCGCGATGATGCGGGCGATCGTGAGCAGCAGGTAGCCGTCGAGCACGAAGAGGGCGAGTCCCTGCACGACCACGCCGATGCCTGCGCCGAGGAGGGCGAGGGAGCGTTGGAGTGCCCAGCCGCAGGCGGCGAGCGTCACGCCCACTGCGACGTACCCGACGTTGAGCCCCATGTTCAACCAGAGGAACCGGTCGAGTTCGGTGAAGCCGTCGAGGTCGCGAAAGGCAAGTCCGCGCCAGCCAACGAGGGCGAGCACGACGTCGATGGCGCCCCACGCTGCCAGTTGGATGGCGAAGTGGAGGAGCAGCGGCGACCGGGAGCGGCGCGCGGCGAGGAAGAGGAGAACGATCGTTCCCGCCATCATACTCGCCGCGCCCCACCCGATCAGGCGCATCAGATGCGCGCGTTCGGCGAGGTAGAGCGTATCGGCCCACATGAGGTGGCGGAAGATCGGCTGCCGAGCGTCGGGGGGGAAGAGAGAACGGCGGCTCTGGGCTATGGGCTGTGGGCTGTGGGCTTTGGGCTGGTAGGGCGGGTGTGTCCCGCGGGGGCGGCGACAGCCGATACAGTTGGTTGTCGTCCCGCAGGAGCGGCGTCAGCCGAGCCGGCTGGTTGTCGTCCCGCAGGAGCGGCGTCAGCCGCGAGTGTCGGGATGGGCTCCCCCTTCACCCATAGCAAGCCAATGGGCCGTGAAGGCCCGTCCCGACACTCGAGCGCTGCGCGCCCGTGCGGGATGACACCGACGCTGACCGCTTCGTCTTCTGTCTTCTGTCTTCTGTCTCCTGTCTCCTGTCTTCCGCCGTCCTACAGCCCACAGCCCACAGCCCGGAGCCCACGCCCCCCCGTGGCCCGTAATCCGCAATACGGCGGGCGGCCGTTGATTCGACGAGCCAGCGCATCCGTCCCGAGCCTCCACTGATGGTCGTTCTGTCGCCTCACGGATTGCACATCCCGGCCGCCGATCTGTATCTCGATGCGCGCGACGCGCCGGGGACGGTGTTCGTGTCGCACGCGCATGCCGACCACTGTTCGCGGGCGGCGCGGATCCTGTGCACTCCGGAGACCGCGGCGCTGCACGACGCGCGTCGGGGGGCGCGGGAGACGTTGCGGCTCCCGTTCGGCGAGACGGCGCGCGTGGGGGACGCGGACGTGACGCTGCAGTCGGCCGGGCACACGCTCGGGTCGGCTATTCTGGTGGCGCAGACACCGAACGGGCGCGTCGCGTACACCGGCGATTACAAGCTGCGCTCCAACCCGTTTGCGCCCCCGGTGGCGATCCCGCGCTGCGACACGCTGGTGATGGAATGCACGTTCGGCGAGCCGCGGTACGTCTTCCCGCCTGACGAGCAGACGATCGCCGCGCTGTTCGCCTTCGTCGAGGCGACACGGGCGGAGGGGGCAGTGCCGGTGGTGCTGGCGTACGCCCTCGGGAAGGGACAGGAGGCACTCTGGCACCTGACGGGCGCCGGCTACGACGTGGTGTGCCATGGCGCGATCGCGCGCATGTCGGCCGTGCATGAGCAGTTGGGCCACGGCTTTCCGGGCCCCGGACGGTGGGAGCGCTACCGGCGCGGCGGGGTCGGCGACCGGGTGCTGCTCACGCTCCCGTCGACGCGCAAGACGGCGATGGTCACCGGGCTGCCGGCGCGACGTGTCGTCTACCTGACGGGGTGGGCGTACCACCCGGGCGCGCACAATATCTACCGCGACTGTGATCTGGTGCTGCCCTTCTCGGACCACGCGGACTTCGCGGAGCTGGTGCGGACGGCGCGCGAGAGCGGGGCGTCGACGATTTACACGGTGCACGGACCGCCGCACTTCGCGGAGCATCTTCGAGCCCTCGGGATGAACGCGACGCACCTGGCGGCGCACCCGCAGTTGCCCGCGGTGGACGAGGAGCCGCGGATACGGGCGGCGGTGGCTCAGTACGATCTGGGGTTGTGAAAACGGCGGCTATGGGCTTTGGGCTGTGGGCTTTGGGTTAACGGCGGCTGTGGGCTGTGGGCTTGGGGAAACGCGGCGGGATGATGCCGGCGACGACGGAGGGATGGTGACGATGGCTGAACATGAGGCAGAATTGGTGTCGGGGGGGGGCCCCCGGACGGCTGCGCCCGGTACCGGCGCGGGGGCTCCGCCCACGTCCGACGATCCGGACCGTCTGGCTACCTTCGCCGCCGTCGCCGATGCCGTCGCGGCGACCCGAAGCCGGCTTGCGAAGGTTGGCCTCGTCGCCGATCACCTGACGCGCCTCTCCCCTGACGCGCTCGCGATCGCGGCGCGCTTCTACGCCGGCATCGTCTTCCCACGTCACGACGCGCGCACAACTGGCGTTGGCAGTTCCACCATCCACACCGTCCTGCGCACGCTCAGCGGGCTCGATCGCGACGCGCTGCGCGAACGCTACATCGCCCTCGGCGATTCGGGCGAGCTGGCCGCCGAGTTGCTCGCCGACCGTGACGCCGGCACCCTGACGATTCCCGAGGCCGCCGACGCGTTCGGCGCCCTCGCGCACACCGCGGGCTCCCACGCCCGGCGCGATCTGGTGCAGGCGCTTCTCGAGCGCGCCGGTGGACGTGCGGCCGGCTACCTCGTCAAGCTGCTCGGCGGCGAGCTGCGCATCGGGCTCAAGGAGGCGCAGGTCGAGGAGGCGATCGCGCGGGCGTGGGACCGGCCGCTGGCCGCGGTGCGTCATGCGAATCTGCTGCGCGGCGACATCGGCGAGGTCGCCGCCCTGGCGCGTGACGACCGGCTGGATGAGGCGACACTCGCCCTCTTCCACCCGATCGGCTTCATGCTCGCCCAGCCGCTCGAGACGCCTGACGAGATCGCCGCCACGCTCCCGACGCCGTTTGCCGTCGAGCAGAAGTACGACGGCATTCGCGCGCAGGCCCACATCGGCGCCGGTCGTGTTGCCCTCTTCTCGCGCACGCTGGACGAG
>JBBQHX010000164.1:0-8293 GCA_038324385.1 Gemmatimonadales bacterium
ATCTCACCGAGTTCTTCTACGAGGCCAACCCAGAGTATAAGAAGGTCGGTGCCCGGCGCGCGAACATGATCGATACCGGCATCTTCGATGATCCCGACGCGTACGATACGACCTATGCGAACGCGAACGTCTGGGGAAACCGGCGTTGGGCGACGCCGGGCGCAATCATCGATGGGCAACTGGTGACAACCGATCTGCAGACGATCAACATGGGGCTCGAGGAGTTTATCGAGCACTCGTACTATGAGCCGTGGACGGGAAGCGGTCAGACACAGCGATTCCCCACCGATCCCGCCGGACACCCGCTCTCGCCCTATCACCCGTGGAACAAGGTCACGAAACCGAAGCCGGGTGCCCAGAGTTGGAAGGACAAGTACACCTGGGACACGGCGCCACGCTGGGACCGGTATGGCATGGAAGCGGGGTGCTACGCGCGGCTCTGGAACACGGCGGTCGCCCGGAAAATGCCTGACGGGAATCCGTTCCTCGAATCAACCGGGCATTCGCTCAAGATGCGCTTGCCGCGCGGGACGCTGCCCGAGACTGAAATCGAGTGGCACGTGCCGGATGTCTGGAATGCGTTCGAACGGAACCGTGCGCGCGCGTACTGCGTGGGCTGGACATCGTTAATTGCGCTCAACACCTGGATAGCGGCGATGGAGCGCCTCAAGGATGGCGACACGAAGACATCCACGCGGTTCGAAATCCCGACCAAGGGTGAGCAGGTGGGCGTGGGCTTCTGGGGTGCAGGACGCGGATATCTGACGCACCATCTCGTGCTCGACCGTGGCGCCGTGTCGAACTATCAGATCGTCACGCCGTCGACCTGGAACGCGTCGCCCACCGATCGATGGGGGCAGCCGGGCCCCTATGAGGAAGCCGTGATGAATACGCCGCTCCTCGAGGAATCCGATGATCCCGCGAAGTTCCGCGGCATCGACATCCTCCGCGCGATCCGCAGCTTCGACCCGTGCATGCCATGTACGACGCACATTCAATCGGAAGCGGGGCTCATCACGCGCGAAGTCAACACATGCGCCTGCGGGCTGGACGAGTGACGACCGCGACCCGGACGGTGATCGGCGGCGTCGGGTATCGCAACCTGCGCGACCACTCGTTTGGAATCGTCATGAGTGACGAACTCGAGGCGGAGGCGCGGCCACCGATGCTGATCGTCGAGGACCTCTGCTACGGGCCCGTCGCCGTCGGACAGTGGCTGCTGGACGAGGCGCGCGACGCGCCGATCTCGCGCGCTGTCTTCGTGACCGCGATCGCGCGTGAGGACGGGCGCCCCCCCGGGACGATCAGCGCCTACCGGTGGGATCGTGTCCTGCCGCCGGCCGATGAAATCCAACGAGCGGTGACCGATGCGGTCACCGGCGTCATTTTCCTCGACAATACCCTCATCGTCACTGAGTGGATGCGGGCGCTGCCTGACGAGGTACTGGTGGTTGAGGTCGAGCCGCTCGAGCATGCGTTCGGCGATGCGATGAGCCCCGCCGTCGCCGCCGCGTACCCGCGCGCACGTGCGCTCGTTATGCAGCTGGCCACCGATCAGGCTCTGGCATCCGCGCTTCCCGTCACTCCCCTCGGCGGCGGCTCGATGGCCGCCGCCATCCGGGCCGTCACCCGATGATTGGCAGCGAACCGGCGTTGCCCGCTGATCGCATTCCGCCTTTGGATGACGCGGCGCCTGGCGACGTGCTGGCGGAGGTCGAGGAACTCATCGGTGCGCTCACGACGCATCCCGATGCTGCCGTCGGCAGGATGACGACAACGCTCCTGGACGGCATCGATGCCGTTCATCGTGCGGCGCTGACGCATCTCATGGGCGCGATTCAGTCGATGGCCGGCGACGCGTTCGTCAACCGCCTGACGGCTGATCCCGCGATTCGGCTTCTCCTCATGTCGTATGATCTCCTCGCCGTGGACCGCCGCACGCTGGCGGAGGAGGCGCTCGACGCCGTACGCGGCCATCTGCACGCGCACGGCGTGCGGGTCGAGCTGGTCGAAGTGCTCGGCGGCGTGGTCTCGGTGCGCCTGCATGGTGCGTCGGCTGAACACCCGGCGCGTGCCGGCGCGCGACGCGACATCGAGGAAGCGCTCCAGGCCGGACTGCTCGGCTTTCAGGAGCTGGAGATCGACGACGGCGCGCCGCGCATCCCCGTCACTGATTCGGCGTTCCTTCCCCGAGAGTCGCTACGCCGCGCGAAGCGACCCGTCTATCAGCCCGTATGCCGCGCTGATGACATGCTTGTCGGCACAATCCGACCGGCCACCGTGGATGGCGCGGCGGTGCTCCTGGCGCACGTCGGGGATGAGTTCTTCGCGGTGCGGAACGCGTGTGGCACGACCCCGCTGCCACTCCACTACAGCACGCTCGACGGAACGGAACTGCGGTGCAGTTGGCACGGGTGCCGCTATGACATCCGAACCGGTCACCGACTCGACTGGCCGGATGCGGGTCAGGATGAGCACCTCCGGGTGCTCCCCGTGCGGGTGAGCGACGGCGTCGTCGAGATCGTGGTGAGCACGGTGGCCGCATGACGCGCACACTCATCGCCGGATTCGGGAACGTCTTGCGTGGCGATGACGGCTTTGGCGTCGAGGTCATACGCCGTCTGGCCGAACGGGGGTGGGCGTCAGCGACGATTGATCTCCTCGATGTCGGCACGGGCGGAATTCGCCTGGCGCAGGAACTCCAGACCCAATTCGACCGCCTCATCATCGTGGATGCCGCCGCCCGCGGCGGCGAACCCGGCGCCGTCTATACGCTGGTTATCGACGGGGTGCGGCCAACCCGTGAGATCGACATGCACACCGCTGTGCCGTCGCGTGCACTCGAGGTCGCGCAGGCACTCGGGCCGCTCCCGCCGGAGATCTATCTGGTCGGCTGCGAGCCGTCATCCGTCGATGAACTGAGCCTCGAGCTGTCACCGGTGGTTGAGGCAGCGGTAAATACCGCCATTCTGCAGATCGAGGCGCTGATATGAGCGGCGAGGAGCCAGGCGGCGATGCCGGTCAGGAGATCGCCCGCGAAGACGAGTTGCTCGAGCTTCTGTACTGGTTCGAGGGCGAGGGATTCGGCGGCGTCGCGACGCTCGACGGCATCGCGCGCTTCACCTCGCTCACCGCGGGGCTCGTGCAGCGCACCCTCGATCGGCTGACCGCCCGCGGCGATGTGGTGCTGGACGCCGGAGGCACCGGGGAGTATCGTCTCACCACGCCGGGCCGCCGCGAAGCCGCCCGCCGCTTCGCCGCGGAGTTCGCGCCGCTCCTCAGTCAGGGCCATGGCGAGTGTAGCGATCCCGATTGCGATTGTCACACCAGTGAAGGCGGCGCGGCCGAATGCCACGCTCGCTCGCGCCCACACGCCCACTGAGCGCCGGCACGCCGCCGCCGCTCCCACGCGGGGAAGCTCCGATGCGGATCGCAATTGCAGGAAAGGGCGGAACGGGGAAGACGACCATCGCCGGGACGCTCGCGCGTGCCCTCGCTCGCGCCGGCAGTCGCGAAGTGCTCGCGATCGACGCCGATACGAACCCGAATCTGGCCAGCGTTCTTGGTATCGCGCACGACCGCGCGGAGGCAATCGTCGCACTGCCCCGCACCCTCATGGAGCGGCGAGGGAACGACGATGGCACCACCCGCGCTGTGTTTACCGCGGACCCGAACGACGTGGTGCGCAACTACGGCGTCGTCGGGCCGGACAACGTTCGCTTGATGGTGATGGGGAAGGTCGGCCACGCTGGTGCGGGATGCATGTGCAGCGCGCATGGGGTCGTGCGTGGATTTCTCGGCGAGATCGTCTCTCGCGACGATGCCGACCGCCATGTGATCGTCGACATGGAAGCGGGGCTCGAGCACCTGAGCCGCGGCACCGGCCGACATGTCTCCTTACTCGTCGCCGTGCTCGAACCGTACTATCGGTCGATGGAAACGGCGCGCAATCTGGTCGTCCTCGCGGGTGAACTCGGCATTCAGAACGTCGTCGTCGTCGCGAACAAGGTGCGCGACGCCGAAGATCGCCGCGCCATCGCCGACTTCAGCCACGCGCACGCGATGCGCCTCGTTGGAGAAGTGCCCTTCGACGATGGATTGGCGGCGGTCGAGCGCAGCGGGAACGCTCCAATCGATGCATGCCCGGACTCGCCGGCCGTCCGGGCGATTACGGGGTTGATCGGTCCATTGGAGAAGCTTTGCACACCCCTGGCGGTCGCAACTGCTTAGGGTTGACGGGCACAACGCGGACAGCGTTCGTCTGGTGCACCGGCCTCACCCCGCCCCTCAGATCTCGACACGCCGCAACAGCTGCGCGTTGATCGCCACGATCACCGTGCTCAGCGACATGAGCACCGCACCCACGGCCGGGCTTAGAACGATGCCGACCGGCGCCAACACACCCGCGGCGAGCGGGATCGCAAAGATATTGTAGCCGGCCGCCCACCAGAGGTTCTGGATCATCTTCCGGTAACTGGCACGGCTGAGCCGTACGATGCGCGCGACATCGCGGGGATCGTTCCGCACGAGGATCACGTCGCCCGCTTCCACGGCCACGTCGGTGCCCGCGCCGATGGCGATGCCGATGTCCGCCGTGACGAGGGCCGGCGCATCGTTGACGCCGTCGCCGACCATCGCCACGCGCTTCCCCTGCCGCTGGAGTTCCTCGATTTTTTCGGATTTCTGCTCCGGCAGCACCTGCGCGAAGACGGTGTCGATGTTGAGGGCCCTGGCCACGGCGTCGGCAATCGCCTGAGCGTCGCCGGTGAGCATCACGACCTCGATGCGCTCGTCGTGGAGCCGGCGGACCGCTTCGGCGGATTCGGGGCGGATCGCGTCGGCGACCGTGAAAAGGGCGAGCACCCGGTCGCCCTCGATCAGGTAGATCGCGCCCTCGTCGCGCGTGGCCGCCTCGTCGGCCGCGGCGGCCAGCTCCGAGGACGGCGTCACGGTCAGGCCGCGGAGCAGGTTCGGTCCGCCGACGGCGATGACGCGACCATCCACCGTGGCTTGAACGCCACGCCCAGCCATCGACTGGAAGTCGCGCGCTGGGGGAATCGCGAGCCCGTGCTCTTCGGCGCTGCTCACGATGGCGCGCGCCACCGCGTGCTCGGAGCTTCGCTCGACCGCGGCTGCCAGGCGTAGTGCCTCGTCATGCGTGATCCCGTCCCCGGTCCGAATGGCGACGACGCGGTGCTCGCCGAGTGTGAGGGTACCCGTCTTGTCGAAGACGACGGTGGTCAGGTTGCGGGCTTCCTCCAGCCCGCGGCGGTCGCGCACCAGCAGGCCGGCGCGCGCGCCGATCGTGGTGGAGATGGCGATCACGAGCGGGATTGCGAGCCCTAACGCGTGCGGACAGGCGATGACGAGCACCGTGACCATCCGCTCGACCGCATAGGCTGGTTCCGCGCCCAGGTAGAGCCAGCTGGCGAGCGTGATCGCCCCGGAGGCGAGCGCAACAATAGTGAGAATCAAGGCGGCGCGGTCCGCCAGCGCCTGCGCTCGCGAGCGGGACGTCTGGGCCTGCGCGACGAGGCGCATGATCCCCGCGAGCGCCGTGCCCTCCCCAGTACCGGTGACCTCGACCTGAAGCGCGCCGGAGCCGTTCACCGTCCCCGCGATCACGCGGTCACCGGGCGACTTGCGCACCGGCGCGGACTCACCGGTGATCAGCGCTTCGTTCACGTCGCTCACGCCGTCGCGGACCCGGCCGTCGGCGGGGGCGCTCTGGCCGGGGCGTACGAGCACCAGATCGCCCTCGCGCAGCGCCGCGATCGGCACCTCCTCGATTCGCTCGCCCACGACGCGAGCCGCCGTGCTCGGGAGCAGCTTGCCTAACTCCTGCAGTGCGCCCTGGGCCTGGGAAATGGAGCGCATTTCGACCCAGTGACCCAGGAGCATGATCGTGACAAGCGTCGCCAACTCCTCCCAGAGCGGCATCCCGGGATAGCCGAGTGCGACCACGGCGCTGAAGACGAAGGCGACGCCGATCGCGAGCGCGATGAGCGTCATCATCCCCGGGAGCCGGTCGCGGAGTTCGCGGGCGGCGCCCTGCACAAAGGGCCAACCGCCGTACGCGAACACCGCGGTGCCGAAGACGGGGGCGATCCACGCCGCACCAGGGAATTGGGGCGCCGTGTAGCCGAACGCGCTCTGGAGCATGTGCCCCCAGATGAGCGTGGGGAGCGTCAGCGCGAGCGACACCCAGAACCGGTCGCGGAACATGGCGACGCTGTGGCCGGCGTGCTTGTCGTGGCTTCCGTGCTCCGGCTGCTCCGGCTGCTCCGGCTGCTCCGGATGCTCCGGATAGCCGGGTTCAGCCGGCAAATCGGTTGCTTCGGACACACCGCGGCCGGCTGGGCCATGCTGGGCCGGGTCGTCGCGGTCGCCGGAATCCCTGGAATGATGTGGATGGGTCATGATTGCGGCAGTGATCGCTGTGCGTCCGGGGGCAGCCGGCCGCGAGGGCATCGAGGAGATTGTGTCGGCTCCGAATCGGGTGCAGCTTTATTCAGCATAAATCATGACGCACCGGTCATCGACAACCTCGTGGAGTGTCGTTCCCGGCCGACGGCGCGTCGACCACGGTGCGGAGGCACGTTTGAAGAGGAGCTCGAAGATGGTGAACGACGCGCCCCGGCCGCGCATGCAGGATTCGGTACGCCTCTCCGCATCAAGCGTCACCGCCGCCGCGCTTGGCTCGCTCGAGGCGCTGGTGATCGAAGCCTTGTGGGAGCTCACGGTTCCGGCACCGGCCACGGTCGTGCACCGACACGTCCTGAAGCGTCACGACTGTGCGCTTCTTTCCGTGATCACCGTCGTGAACCGGCTCGTGGTCAAGGGGCTCGCGCGACGCGAGAAGCGCGACGACCTCCTGCATTATTCCGCGGTTTATGACCGCGAGGCGTTCACGGCACTGGTCTCGCGCCGCGTGGTTGAAGGAATTCTTTCCGTGGGGGTGGGCGCGATCGCCGCCTCGTTCGTGGATGTCCTCGCCGAACGTGACCCCGCTCAGCTTGCCGAACTCGGGCGACTGGTCCGCCGACGCCTGGACGAACAGGCTGCGGGGCTCGAACCGCCGGAACAGCAGGGGCAGGAGGAGGGGTGACCCGACGACGCATCGGCTTTCTGGCCGAACGACTCGCCACGCGCGAGCAGGCGCACCGACGCCGGGTACTCGTCGGCCTCGGCGCGATCATCCTGTTGAGCGTGAGCCCCGTGGTCGCTCATCACGTCGCGGAGCGGGCCGACCTCGCGATTCGCGGCATCGACCATCTGGGCGTACTCTGCCTGACGGCGCTCCATCATCTCCTCGCGCCGATCCACCGGTTGTTTCATCTCCTGCTCGCAGCGGGGCTGGTCTATGCGCTGGTGGATCGTGCCCGCGCCTGGCTTCACCTGCGACGGCTCCTGGCACAGCTCGACGCGAGCGTGCCGCGGACTGACGACCCGTTCTGGACCGCGGCGACGCGCGCGGGCGTGGATCCGGCCGGTGTCCGCGTGGTCGACGACCTTCCGGTTCCGGCGTTCACGTCTGGCTGGACGCGTCCGGTGATCTACGCCGCACGGGTGCTGTCCTCGCGTCTGACGAGCGATCAACTGGCTGCCGTGCTGGCGCATGAGGGGGCACATGTCGCACGGCGGGATCCGCTCCGTCTCTCGCTGATGCGTGTGTTCGCCTGCACGCTGTTCTGGCTTCCGGCGCTGCGCCGTCTGGCGGACGACATGGCCGATGAAGCCGAAATCGAGGCGGATGATGTGGCCGCAGGCGAACGCCCACTCGTGCTCGCGTCGGCGATTCTCGCGCTGGCCGAGTGGGCCACGTCACACCGGATGTCCGCGGCGGTTGTGCGGTTCCATCATCAGGACCTGGTCGCTCGCCGCGTTCGGCGGCTCGCCGGCGAGCCGGTGGCCCCGACGTCACGGCTCACCCGCCGCTCACTGATCGGCGCGGGCGCAGCGCTGGCGCTCGTCTGGGCTTCGGGCGTGATGATGGTGCATCCACTGCCCGACGCCAGCCACGCCGATCACGCGGCGTCCCATCACTGCGACCATCCGGGGTTTGCCCCCGTCGCCCATCTCTTCTGCCTCGGCCGCGCCACGCTCTCGCCCGGCGAGGACTGCCCGCACGGTGCGTAGGGCGGCGACGTTTGAGTCGTCGAAATCGGTAGGAATGCGGCGCAGGTCGTCGACGGCGCACTCACGCTGACATCTCCCCCGTCTGCCATCCTTCGGATTAACGGGTATCAGAGACTGCAGGCTCGCGTTGTGCTCCATGACGGATTACCTTTAC
>JBBQHX010000165.1:0-8225 GCA_038324385.1 Gemmatimonadales bacterium
CACGGAATCCGGAAGCTCGCGCGCACCCCGCCGGGGCCCGTGGCCTCGCAGTAGATCGCCGGCGCACGAGAGCGTCGGGCGAGGTCGGAGGCGGATTGGGTGGGCACTTGGTGAGACATGGCGCACGGTGGGAAGGCGCGCAAACACGCACGGGAGGGGCGGAAGCGCCTGGTCGATCGGCGTACTGCCAATGAGAGCGCGTCAGGCGTACGCGAGCGATCGCCGGGTCTTTCGTAGGGCCGCAGCATCGGCCGGTAGCGGGACAGGGCGGGCGCAATGCTGTCGCAGAAAGCATCGGCAGGTTGGCCGCCGAGATGAGCGTCGCCCGGCAGCCGGGCACTCTGAGCCTGAGCGCCAGCGTGGCGAGCCCCCCGCTCGCACGCAGCACCAGCACCAGCACCAGCACCAGCACCAGCACTAGCGCACGGGCGGCCGCGAGCGTGCAAGCTACGACCGGCGGGTACCACAGACAACCGCGTGCAACGACAGCTCACCGATGCCCACTGACCGTTTGTCGGCTGTTGGCGGAGCAGTCAGATTCGGCCAGCGCGGCGGCCGCGGCCATCTGCTACGTTGCGCGCATGAGCGGTGACGATCCTCTCGCCCGCGGCGCCGACGACGATCCGCGCCCACTCGCCGAGGCCCTTGCCGGTGCCTGGCGGATACTTCGCAGCGACGGGGGCCTCGAGTTCGCCCCGGACGCGCGGCTGCGCTTTGCGCCCGACGGGCAGCTCGATTACCGGTTCACGATCGAGGGGAGCGCGCAGCGCGTCGAGATGCGCTGGCACGCCGAGGACGATCGGTTGTCGACCGAGGTCCCGGGTGCCGGGATCGCCCGCGAACTGCGGGCCCGGGTGGGTGCCGCCGGCGTGTTGATTCTGGACTTCGGTGGAGCTCGGGCGTACTTCGTGCGCGAGGCCTGACGCCGGCACGCCGCCACTCCGGCGAGTCGCCCAGGCGGACTCAGCGGACGGCCGCCGCCGTGCGTCTGCTGAGGGAAGGCACGGCGCGAGAACGAGGGCCGAGCGGTCGCCGGCGCCCCATTTCACACGACACGCAAGGAATGCCGTCATGACTCGAGTTGGAATCACGTCGCTGGTCGCCCTGGTCGCGGTCGGCGCCTGCAGTGCCGGCGACGATGCTGCGTCGGACAGCGCGCTGGTCGTGGGTGATACCACGTCAGGCACCACGGCCGCGGCCCCGATGGGAGACGCGAACAGCGCGTCGTCCGCGCGCGCGGTGCTGCGCGACGCGCAGGGCGCCGAAGTCGGCACGGTGAGGATGCGACCGACCGACGCCGGTGTCGAATTCGCGATCGAGCTGGTGGGGATGCCCGCCGGCGCGCACGGTATTCACGTGCACGAGACGGGGGACTGCACGCCGCCGGGGTTCACGTCCGCGGGCGGCCATTTCAACCCGGAGGGGCGCCAGCACGGCACGGAGGACCCCGATGGGGCGCATGCGGGCGATCTGCCGAACGTGACGGTGCAGGCAGACGGGACCGGCAGCCTGACGACGACCAACTCCCGCGTCACCCTCGCGGACGGCGCAACGTCGCTCTTCAAGACCGGCGGCACGGCGATCGTCGTGCACGCGGGCCCGGACGATTACCGCACCGACCCGTCGGGCGATTCAGGCGACCGGCTCGCGTGCGGCGTCGTGGAGCGCGGCTGAGCATCGGGCCGGCGATGCTACGCGGGGGCTGAGCCGTGCGGCGCTGGGATCGCCAGCCGATAGCGATCGCCAGCCGATAGCGATCGGAGGACAGGGGGCACGCGTGGGGTCGCCGCTGCCACACGCGAGCGGCGCGCCGGCGACGCCGGTCGCCGCGGCTTGGTGCTCGTGTGGCACCGCGCCGGCCGTCGCCGACGGCGGTCGGCGAGGCTGCCCAGCGGGACGCGCCGTGCCACACGGCCGATGGCCAGCCGGCCGATCATGACGAAAATTTCACGGTCGTGAGGCGATTGCCTCTCGCGCGACTCGGCCTCACGACGTACATTAACGCCCATTAATGATTCCTCGTCCCAGTCGTCCGGCGGTCGCCGGCGGTGGTCGGGGCACTCGACGGGAGGACGAACGATGGCGCGTCAGAAGGCTGAGACGGCTGGAGTTGCCCAGAAGCGGACCGCACAGAAGAGCGCACGCGGCGCGGCGAAGACGACCCGGAAGACCACGGCCAAGGCTGCCGCCAAGTCCACCGCCGCGAAGGGCGCCGCCAAGGGCGCGGCGAAGAGTGCCGCGAAGGGCGCATCCAAGACCGCGATGAAGGCGCCGGCCAAGCGCGCCGCCGCGAAGGGCGGCGCAACGAGCGCTGCCGCCCGGAAGATCCCGACCAAGCGCAGCCCGGGCATCAGCCGCGTCGATCAGGACAGCACGCGCACGCACGGCTGGGTCGTTCGTCTGGCTTACGAGCAGACGTCGAGCGGCTGGCGCCCGAAGCACACGGCGTACTTCGGCGATGCGACGCACGGCGGCGCCGTGAAGGCGCTGGCCGCGGCGGAAGAGTACCTGCGCAAGCTGCAGCGATCGGAGAAGAAGGCCACGCGCGCCTGAACGGGGCGGCTCGTCAGCGCCGCCTCACGATCGCTCGACCGTAGCATCACCCGATCGCCGCGTGCCCCGACCCTGGGGTGCGCGGCGATCGGGCGTCAGGCATCCGGTGCGGGGGCCGCGGCGCGCGACGGGTCGCTGTCCTCGACCGCGTCGCTGAGCGTGGACGCCGTCACCCCGAAGTGCGACGCATTCCAGGTGGCCTCGCCATCGACCAGGAGAATGGCTTGCGGGGACGCGTGCGGGATGTTGAACCGCGCGGTGGCCGCCCGGGCGACGTCACGCCGCACGATCACGTCGACGATCACCACCGGCACGTCGGGGTTGGCGCCGGCGAACGCCTCCACCTCGGCCAGCGCGACGCTGCTTACGGGACAGCGGGTGCTGTGCTTGAAGACCAGCGCACGAGGCAACGCGCAGACGGCATCGAGGTCGGTCGGGCTGGTCAGGGATCGCATATCTCGCATGGAATGGGTGACGATGGGATGGAAGACCCGGCTGGGCGCGAGCACGCCGCGCACGGAGTGTAAGTGCATAGCCAGTGCCCACCACCCCCGTGGGTCCCCGCCGGTCGGCGCCGAACGCCTTGCGGGCTCAGCCGGCGATTGGCACTATGGAACGGCGCCGCCGCGCAGGGAGAGCGCCTGACGGGTCTGGCGGGCCGTGGTTCGGCCGCCGGACGAACCTCCACACGGGAGCACCGATGGCGATGGACGGAGCGGCGAATCCGGAATCGCGGGAGCGGCGCACCAATGCCGGGCTGCGCCAACTCGTCGACGAGATGCTGGCCCAGGTCCGCCTCATCGCCGGGCGGGAGAGCTGGACCGCCGAGGAGCGCGAGCGGGCGCAGCGCGATCTCGAACGGATCATGGCCAGCGTGCGCCAGCGGGCGGTGGAGGATCGCTCCCGCGAGGCGTCGGCCTGACCGCGCGGGATCCAGCGCGATTCGTCTGGATTCACCCGGTGGGAGCGCCGGTCCGCCGCCGGACCGGTTCCGCGGCCGGGGTCAGCGGGGAGGCGCTGGGCGGATGGTGTCCGCTCGGACGTAGATCAGATCGCTGAACGGCGATTCGTCCCCGTTGGCGGCGTTCCCAGCCACGTTGAAGACCATGGGCGCCGTGGCCGCGGCCGGCGCGGTCCACGCAACCGTCCAGGCAGCGCGCCCCTCGGGGGCCGCAATGCCGCTCTCGGTGTGGGTGATGTACTGCACCCCGTCCAGCAGCTCGATCGCCGTGCGTTGATCGACCGGGGCGAGGGTGCCGACCTGAGCGCCCGCGCCGCCGCCTGGGCCGACAGCGAGCCGACTCGTCAGCTGAAAGCCTCCCGCGCGCATGTCGGCGTGCCGGAGGCGGATCGTCAGGCGGTACGTCTGTCCGGCGACGAACCGCGCCGGCACCCCGTCGATCGTCAGGCTCCCCGCCGGATCGTCGAGTGCCTCGCCGACATGGCAGCTCACGCATGAGGGTTCGCCGAAGCCGCCGCTGTTGCCGGCTGGCGCGCCGGCCGGAAACGCGAGCGACGATGCCACGGTCGAGGTTGGCCGCGCGGCCGCCGCGGTCACCCCGACGACCCCGCAGGCGAGCGCGGCCAGGGCTACGGTGCGGATCGTGGCGGCGCCGGCGCCGTCGCCCGGGGCGCGCTCGCCTGCCTTACGGGACATCCGCCCGTCCCCTGTTCCCGCTGTCGGTGCCGAAGCAGAGGGGCCGCGTCGCGGCGATCCGCGGAGTAGCGGACTCGGGCGCCGGGGGGTTGGCCAGCACCGAGGGGACGAGCGCCGGAACGGCGAGGAGGAGAAGCCAGGGCTGCATCGGACCACCTCACGGGGAAACGCGCGGCCGGGCGCCGACCTCGCAGTGGGCGTCGCAGGGGACGACGGGGTTTTGAAATGCTACGGGCGAGCGGGGCGGAACGTTCCGCTCGCCAGCAGGATCGTCAGGGCCCGGGCGGCGGCGCGGCGTCGCGGGAACGCCGGGCGCGTGGCGTGTCGCCTCGTGCTTCGCGCGTCGGGAGCACGTCGTCCACCGGCGCGGCGGCGGACTCGCTGGGACGTGGTACTCCGCCCTGGGCGTTGTCGACATCCCCGCGACGGGCGCCACCGGCGGCGCGGCGACCGCGATCCCGAATCCGTTCGAACATCGACTGGTCCTTCTCCGTCCACGATGACATGATCCCTCCTCGCCAGACCCTGAGTGTGCGTCCGACCGTCAACTGGCTGCGTTGGAACTGGTGCAAGAATCGCGCGGCTGCGTCAGGCAGCCGGCCGGCTCGGGGGGGTCGGGCACCGCCTCCGACGCGTACGTTGCCGTCCGGGGCGCGGGCTGCGACCTTGCAGGCTCGGCGCAGTTGCCGTGCGAGCGGCGGCACGATGCCCACGCCGCCAACCGTCTTCACCTCACCGCAGGATCCGACATGCGCTCCTCGACTTTCCAGGCTCTGCTCCTCGTTGCCGCCCCGCTCACCCTGGGGGCACTGGTGGCCGTCCCGCTGGCGGCGCAGCAGACGGCCCCCCTGCGCGTCGCGCCGAGCGGCCGGGCGACCACCGCCGTAACCCTCGCTCCGCCACGCGTGCAGGGACAGCCGGCGCCGACGCCGCTGAACATCCGCATCGATTACGGCCAGCCGCACGCGCGGGGCCGCCAGGTCGCCGGCGCGCTCATTCCGTATGGCGAGGTGTGGCGCACCGGCGCCAACGCCTCGACCACGTTCACGACCGACGTCGATCTCGACATCGGCGGAACGATGGTGCCGAAGGGGAGCTACTCGCTCTACACCTTCGCGACGGCCACCGGAATGCAGCTCGCCATCAACAAGCAGACGGGCCAGTGGGGCACCGAGTATGCAGCCGCGCAGGACCTTGCCCGCATTCCCCTCACCGTGCGCAAGCTGAGCGAGCCGGTCGAGTCGTTCACGATGTGGCTGATCCCCGACGCCGAGGGCGCCCGCGGGGTGCTCAAGATGGCCTGGGGCGACGTCGAGGCGAGCGCGCGCTGGCAGGCGCGATAGTCCGTCGATGATGCTCGAACGCCCGACGTCGCACGACGTCGGGCGGCAGGAGCTGGATCTGCGGCGGGGTGCACCGGCTACGGCCAGTGCACCCCGCCGTCACGACCTCGTTAGTTTGCCCCGCGTACCCGCCACCCGCGCCTCTCCCATGTCGAATCGTCTGCAGCGCCTCAACGACGCCGGCCAGTCCGTCTGGCTCGATTTCATCGACCGCCGGATGCTCTTAGATGGCGAACACGTACAGCGTATCCGCGACGACGCCCTGATGGCGATGACGTCGAATCCGACGACCTTCGAGCAGGCGCTCGCCGAGGGCACCGCCTACGACGAGCAACTCACGCAGCTCGGCGGCGCGCGTTCGGCGCGAGCGCTGTTCGAGGAAGTCGCCACGCACGACGTGCGGCGCGCCTGCGACCTCTTTCGCCCCGTGTACGATGCGACGAAGGGGGTCGATGGGTACGTCTCGCTCGAAGTGTCGCCGAACGTCGCGACCGACACCGAGGGAACGATCACCGAGGCACGGCGACTCTGGGCGCAGGTCGACCGTCCCAACGTGATGATCAAGGTGCCCGGCACCCCCGAAGGCACGGCGGCCGTCCGCCAGTTGATCGAGGACGGGATCAACATCAACGTCACGTTGCTGTTCGCGGTGGATGCGCACCGGCGGGTGATTGAGGCGTACATCGAGGGGTTGGAAGCCCGCGCGCGCCGGGACGAGCCGGTCGATCAGATCGCATCGGTGGCCAGCTTCTTCGTCAGCCGGGTGGACAGCGAGATCGACCGCCAGCTCGACGCGCAGATCGCCGCCAGCACGAGCGACGACGAGCGCGCGCGTCTCACGGCGCTGCGCGGCCGGGCGGCGATCGCCAACGCCAAGCTCGCCTATCGACTGTTTGCCGCGATGTTTCATGGCGCGCGGTGGGAGGGGTTGCTCGCGAGGGGCGCCCGCGTGCAGCGCCCGCTCTGGGCCAGCACCAGCACCAAGGATCCCGCCTACCGCGACGTGCTCTACGTGGAGGAGCTCGTCGGTCCCCACACGGTCAACACGATGCCGCCGGCGACGCTCGAGGCCTTCCGCGATCACGGCGAGGTGCGTCGCTCGGTCGACGTGGGGGTCGACGACGCCGTGCGGACGCTGCGCGCGCTCGAGGATGTCGGGATCTCGATGGAAGCGGTCACCGGGCTGCTGCTGACGCAGGGACTGGCCTCGTTCCAGAAGTCGTTCGACTCGCTCCTCGCCGGGCTCGAGACGAAGCGTCGGGAACTCGCGATCGCCTGACGATACCTGACGGAGCGCGCCGCCTGACTGCCTGACGCCTCACGGGCTCAACGCCTGACGAGGCACCGGCCGATCCGTCGGTCGTCGCTCCTCCGCCTGTAGTTCGACGATCGCTCGCACAGTTCGCGGCGATCGCCTCTCCTTCCAGCGACTCGCCGTGATTTCTAGGTCCGTTCCCCGTACGAAGGTTGTCTGCACGCTTGGTCCCGCGTCGAACTCGCCAGAAGGCATCCGCGCCCTGATGGAAGCGGGGCTCGACGTGGCGCGCATCAACTTCTCGCACGGCACGCATCCCCAGCACGTCGAGACGATCCGCCTCGTGAGGCAGATCGCCCGCGAACTGGGCCGCCCCGTCGCCATTCTCGGCGATCTGCAGGGTCCGCGCATCCGCATCGGTGACCTGCCCGCCCGCCGCACCCTGGCCGAAGGCGACGACATCGTGCTGGTGCAGGAAGGCGCCGAAGAGCCCGGCGAGGTCCCGGTCACCTACGACCTGCTCGCCGATGACGTGCATGTCGGCGACCGGATTCTCATCAACGATGGACTGATCGAACTGGTGGTGCTGGAGGTGGACGCGCCGCGGGTACGGGCTCGCGTGCTGCATGGCGGTGAGTTGAGCAGTCACAAGGGAATCAATCTGCCGGGCGTGCAGGTCTCCGCACCGTCGCTGACTGAAAAGGACCACGCCGACATCGTCTTTGCCGTCGCGCAGGACCTCGACTATCTCGCGCTCAGCTTCGTGCGGCGTGCCAGCGACATTCAGGAATTGCGCGAGCTGATTCCGCGCTCGCTGCTGATCATCGCCAAGATCGAGAAGGACAGCGCGCTCGAAAACATCGAGGAGATTCTGCGCGCCGCCGACGCCGTGATGGTGGCGCGCGGCGACCTGGGCGTCGAGTTGCCGTTCGAGCAGGTGCCGCTGGCGCAGAAGCGCATCATCGGGCTGGCCATCCGCCTCGGCCGGCCGGTGATCACGGCGACGCAGATGCTCGAGTCGATGATCACGCATCCGCGTCCGACCCGCGCCGAAGCGAGTGACGTCGCCAACGCGATCCTCGACGGCACCGACGCGGTGATGCTATCGGCGGAAACGGCGGCCGGTGCCTTTCCGCGCCTCGCGGTCGCGGCGATGCGGCGCATTATCCTCGAGGTCGAGCACCGGCCGCCGACGGCGGTTCGGGAGCAGCGTCGCAAGTCGGGGATTGTCGCGAGCACGGAGGAAACCATTGCCGCGGCGGTCCAGACGGCGGCAGCGATGATCAATGCCCCCGCCGTCGTGACGTTCACGAAGAGTGGCTTCAGCGCCCGAGTGGTCGCCGCCCGCCGCCCCGGCGTACCGATCGTCGCGCTGACCGATCAGCGGCGGACCTATCATCAGCTCGCGCTCGTCTGG
>JBBQHX010000166.1:0-8198 GCA_038324385.1 Gemmatimonadales bacterium
GTGAACGAGGCGCCGCGGAAGCGGAGGCTGTTTGCGAACGACACGGGGAGCTGGTAGGTGAGCGAGACCTCGCGCAGACGCACGAAGTCGGCGTCCTCGACGTAACCGGCGATCGTCCCAGAGCTGGACGTTGCGGCAATCGCGCGCGCCTGCTCGAAGAGCGATGCATCCGGATCGTTCAGCGCCTGGCAATTTCCGAAGCCGCAACGGAACTCCTCGGTCGAGTTCAACAGCTTGTGGCCGCCGCGGTAGTCGATCAGTGAACTGACGCGAAAGTTCCGCAGGAACGAGGCATTCAGCGTCAGGCCGAGCACCCGAGCCGGCTCAGGGCTCCCGAGGAACTCCTGCTCATCGCTCACGGTGACTTCGGACCGGCTCAGCAGGCCGTCGTTGTTCGTGTCCTCGAACGTGTACGGCGCTCCCCAGTACCCACCCATGGGGTATCCCGGGGTGTGGCGCTGCGAATCTCCGCCAAGGCCGAAGATGATCGGCTCGACTCCCTCGCGCAGCGAGTTCAGATTCTGGTTCAGTGTGCTGAAGTTGACCGTAGCGTCCAGCGCGAAGTTCGGTCGCGTCCAGAGCTGCGCGTTCAGCAACCACTCCGTGCCCCAGTTCGCCAGCTCACCGATGTTGGAGAGCTGCGTGGCCGTCAGCCCCTGCGAAGGCGGCAGGCGGCGGGCGACGATGGCGTCCTTGGCGATCTTGCTGAAATACGTGAACTCGAGGCCGAGGCGGCCGCCGAGGAAGCCGGCGTCGAAGCCGAGCTCCGTTTCGGAGATCACTTCCGGCTCGAGCGCCACGTTGCCCGGGCCACCGATCGTGAACGCCGGAATCTCGACGCCCTGTACGCGCACCGGCGTCGGGGTGAAGAACTCGAACGCCGTGCGGAACGTCGGCGGCAGCCCCGACTGGCCCCAGGCCGCGCGGACGCGGAACTGGTCCATTAACGTCTGCTGCGGGAAGAATTCCTCCTCGCTGATCACCCACGAACCCTCAACCTGCGGGTACGTGACGTAGCCAACGTTCGTTCCGAAATTACTGTTGGCGTCCGTGCGCACCGAGGCCGTCAGGAAGGCGCGATCGTTGAACCCGAACTGCTGGCGCGCGTAGAAGCCGATCGTGCGCTCGTCCTGGTTGACCTCACCGACCGCGAAGCGCTCCGACAGCCCCTCGAGCGAGCCCGAGCCGGCCAGCAGGCCGAAGCCCGAGGCGTTCGTGCCCGAGAAGTTCTCGCGCAGGAACTGCCCCCCCACGGTTGACGTCGTCTGCAGCCACGGCAGGGGGTTGAACGTCCCGATCGCCGTACCCGTCGCCGTGTAGCTGGCGACCTGGCGCTGGTTGCGCGTGCGCGAACCGATCCGGTTGTTGGCGCTCGTCAGGATGGTGTTCGGGGGCAGGACGCTGAAATCCGTGCGGTTGAGCACGTCGAGTCCGGCCGTTCCGATCACATTCAGCCATGACATCGGGCGATAATTGGCGTTCGTCGATCCCGTGAACCGCTCGAGATCCTGACCGACGCGGAACGGCACCGTAATGATCGGATCGAAGGCGAGAAATCCGCCCGACGAGCTGGCGGGGTTCGAGTTGCCGAGCAGCGCGTTGCCGAGCACGCCCAATCCGTTGTTGTCGTTCTGCGGGGAGATCAGGTCCGACGACAGGTAGCCCGTGTTCGCGCTGACCTGCAGCTTGTCGCTCACGTTCGCCTGGACGTTGGCGCGCAGGTTCACGCGGTCCTGGGAGTTCGTGCGGTAGATGCCCGTCTCGTCCGTGTAGTCGCCCGAGATGTAGTACGTCGCCTGTGGTGTGCCACCCGAGACCGAGAGACCATACTGGCGGCGGTCACCCGTGCGCACGATGTCCGAGTTCGCCAGCGGATTGAACTCCTGCAGCGAGCCGAACTGGATCGTCCCAGCCGCGACGCCCGGAAGGCCGCCCGGACGACGGGCGCCGCTCGAATCGAGCACGGCGTAGTTGGAGACGAAGTCCCACACATTCTCGCTCTGGCCGTATTCCGTCCACGCCTGCCACTGCGCGGCGCCGGCGCGACCCCGGCGGGTCGTGACCTGAATGACGCCGTTCGCTGCGGCCGTGCCATACAGGGTCGAAGCGGCGGGGCCCTTCAGGATCTCGATGCTCTCGATGTCCTGCGGGTTGAGATCGTTCAGACGCGACGGGCTCTGCCCACCCACGCCGATCGATGAGGACGCCGCGTCGGAATTGATTCGGACGCCGTCGATGACGAGCAGCGGTTCGTTGGACAGCGAGAGCGAGTTCGAGCCGCGGATGCGGATCGAGGCGCCCGATCCCAACGTGCCAGCCGACTGCGTGATCGTCACGCCAGCGGCGCGACCCTGCACGAGCTGCGAGAAGTTCTGCACGGCGGCCAACTGCACGGTATCGGCAACGGCGATCGTCGAGACCGTCGTACCCTGCTCACGCCGCTGGACCTCCGCACCCGTCGCGCTCACCACCACCTGCGAGAGCTGGACGGCCGACTGAGCCAGCGCGAAGTTGACCTGCACCGTGTCGGCGGCGACGACGGTAATCTGGCGCGACTGCGCCGAGTAGCCGAGCCGGATGAGCCGCAGCGTACGCTGCCCTGCGGGAACGCTCGTAAGGATGAACGTTCCGTCGGGGCCGGTTCGCGCTCCGAGTACCGTGCCCTCCACCCCGATCTGCGCACCGGCGATCGGAGAGTTGGTTCCTGTGGCCACGACCCGTCCGGTGACGACGCCCTGGCCCTGCTGTGCCTCGGCGACGACCGGAACCGCAAGCGCGGCCAGTCCCCACACGGCACAACGTGACAAACGACTGTTGGACATGTTTCCCTCGTCGTCCCAGGGTGTGGTGCAGCGAGACGAGCGACGCCCTGAGACGACACCGACGCTCCATGTCCGCCACCATACCGCGGACACGCTCCTGCACGACGACGCGAGCACCCGCGCGGCCGCACGACACGGCCGAACGCGCTCGCACTGTTCACTCCAGCCAGCTCACCCACGATCCGCCCCCCAACCGGGGGAGTGAGTGCGAAGCCGCGCTGGAAGCGAAGTGGAGACGCATACGCAAGTTCCGCTCCCGTAACGGAAAAGGTACCCGCGTGCTATCACTGAGTGATTAAACGTGCCCAGAATATCCAGGAAAAACAAGCCGACAACGGTACAAAACGCTGCCGGACACAGCCTGGAGACATGCGTAACACGAAGGGGTGCAACGCATTGCCTGCGTCGCACCCCCTCAGTACTCAGAGTCTCACCCCGGCGACTATTCCGATATTCCACGCCGGGGTTCCGCCCCGCGACGTTACCCGCCGGCGCCCTTACCCGCCCGCGCCCGGCCGCGAAAACTCGACCGAGGGCGCCGTCTCCGCCCCCGCCTGCGCCTCGAAGTAGGGACGCGCACTCGCGCCGGTCACCCGCGCCGTGACCGTCTGCGGGAATCGGCGGATGTAGGCGTTGTACCGCTGAACCGCCGAGTTGTAGTCCTGCCGGGAGACGGCGATCCTGTTCTCCGTTCCCGCCAGCTCGTCCTGCAAGCGGATGAAGTTCTCGTTCGATCGCAGCTGCGGATACGACTCGACGACGAACGAGTTGAACCGGCCGAGGGCCGTGTTCACCTGCGCGTCCGCCTGGGCGAGTTCCTCGATGTCGGCCCCGCCCTCGCGATTGAGGGCGCTCTCCAGTCCGGCGCGGGCCCGCGTCACTTCGGTCAGCACCGCCGCTTCCTGGTCCGCGAAGCCCTGCACCGTGGACACCAGATTCGGAATCAGATCCGACCGTCGCTGGAGCTGCACCTCGATCTGCTGGCGATAGGCCGCCGCCTCCTCGTCCATCGTCTGGATCGTATTGTAGCCGCACCCGGTCGAGCCGGTGAACGGCAAGGTGGCCAGCACCGCTACAGCAAGCCAACGACGTTGCATCTGTCAGTCCTCGAGTCGAGTGTGCCCCATTCGGCAGCCGGCGGTCCCCCCGGCTATCCGCCGCGCCCCCGAATGCGGAGCGCGAGTCCATCGTCTCGGCCGTGCCACCTGCCTGGGCACCGGTCGAGCGTTTCCGCTGTCGATCCTTCTGCCGTCTACCCTACGAGCGCGCGCCGAGTCCGGCGTCAGAGCGCCCCTCGGCCGCCCGCCACTCCGCGTCCACATGGGCCGCCAACCGTTCCGCTCCCTGCACATACCCCTCCACGACACCGGCCGTTTCAGCGGCGGCGATCACCCGGCGTCCCGTCCGATGCTCGTGCACGCGGAGAAAGGGCGCAGGGTCAAAGCCGGCCCGCGCTCCCGCCGCTCGCGACACTGCCGCGTGGTCGGCCGCCGGCTCCTCGCCGTGTAGCCGTAACAGCCCACGGAAGATCGCCATGAACGTCCCGAAGGCGCGGGCCAGCAGTTCCGCTTCGAGTGCCGGATCCCCGCCGGTGGCCAGAATCCCCTGCCGAAGCTGGATCAGCTTGCCCATCGCCTCCCGCTCGAGCTCCAGGCGCAGGTCCTCGGGCCGCACCGACACCCGCTCGAACGGCGGAACCCCGAACAGCACGCGGTGCCGCGCGAGGATGTCCGAGTACTCCATCGGAAAGACGTCGGCGCTGGCCTGCCACTCGGCCACCGTGAGCGTCAGCGGCGCCGCGTTCCCTCCGCGGATCCACTCCTGCATCGTCTCGGCTTCGGCGTGCAGCTTCGCAACCGGCAACCGCTCGACCAGCACGAGGACGTTGTAGTCGGACCGCGCGGCGACGTGCTCGCCGGTGGCGGCCGATCCGTAGAGCACCACCGCGCGCAGATCAGCCTCGTGCACCCGCCGCAGCCGCGCAACCAGTTCGTCGAGCGTCATTGACGGCTTCTCGTCGCCACCCTTGCCCCTGGTACTGCCTGATCGTGCTCTCATCGGATCGCCGGTCGCGTGTTGAGGAAAGGGCGCATCACCATCCGCCGCTGGACCCGCCGCCGCTGAACCCGCCGCCTCCGCCGAAGCCGCCGAAGCCGCCCCCGCCAAAGCCGCCACCCCCTCCACCGAAGCCGCCGCCGCCGCCGAAGCCGCCTCCCCCGAATGGCGGGAAGATCACCGGCACGATTCCGCCCCGCCGGCCCCGCCGGCGCGACATCGCCATGGCGATGAAGATCAAGAGGAAGATGATCGGCGCGGGATTGAATCCCCGCCCGGAAGATTCGGGCGCGCGCGCCGCAGGGGCAATCAGCGCCGAGTCGAGCGAAAAATCGAACTCGCGCGCATAGGCCTGGGCGACCCGTCCGGTCATCAGCTCGAGCGCGTCCCCATAGCGCTCCTCGCGGAGCAGCGGCGTCGCCTCACGACGGATGTCGCCCGCCCGCGCGTCGTTGAGGAATCCTTCGGCGCCCTGCCCGACCTGTACCGAGACCTGCCGGTCGGCAATGGAGATCAGGAGGATCGTCCCCGCATTGCGTGCCCGATCACCCGGCCCGCCCTGAGCGCCCACTCCCCACTCGCGGCCGATCTCGAGCGCCGTCTGCCCCACGTCGCGCCCGTCGAGCGACGCCAGCGTGACGACGACGATCTCGCCGCCGCTCGCCGAGCGCACCGCCGTCGTGAGTTGCTCCATCCGCGCGCGCTGCTCCGCCGAGATCACCCCGGCGAAGTCGTTCACATGCCCCGTCGGCGCGGGGATCTGCAGCGCCTGCATCACGAGCGCGAAAGCAACGGCGAGGAACTCGGCCATGTCGGGCGGTCGGGGCGATGGAACCGACGAATCGGTGGCGCGCGGCCGGGTGCCGTCGCGATCGACTCGGTGGGGAGCAGCCTACGGAGTATGGCCGTGCGAGGAGGCGGGCAACAGTAGGCAGGCGAAAGGCAGGCGAAGCGGATAGCGCACGGGCGGGGCCGGGCGGGTGGCCATCCTTTGTCATCGCGGCCACCGACGCCTATCATACCGAGTCGATGTCGTCGACCGACGGGGCACGTCACGCCCCTACGCCCCACCCCTCACGTCCGCGCCCCTCATCGTGCTCCGATCCCTCGTCGCCTCCTGTTCCGGCCAGCAGTCGTTGCTGGCGCGCCTCATTCCGATTGCCGCGCTGATCGTCATGGCGTGCGGCGGCGAGGCGAGCGAGACCGCCGCGACCGGTGACCCATCGGCCGCCGTGCCCACGCCGTCCGTTGGCGCCGATACACTCGACCCGCGCGTGGCGGCCGCCGACGAGGCCCGCATCCTCGGCAGCGAGACGGCGCCCCTCTGGATGATCGAGATCAGCGATTTCGAGTGCCCGTTCTGTCGCAACTGGCACGTCGAGACCTTTCCCGACCTGAAGCGCGAGTACATCGACACGGGGAAGATCCGCTTCGCCTACATCAACCTGCCGCTCCGCCAGCACCGTCACGCCCGCCCGGCCGCGGAACACGCCATGTGCGCCGGCGCGCAGGGTCGCTTCTTCGAGTACGCCGCCGAGGTGTTCGCGACCCAGGCCGAGTGGACCCCGATGGAGGACGCGACCGAGTTGTTCCGCGGTCTCGCTCCGCGCGCGGGTGTCGATCAGGCCGCGCTGACCACCTGCGTCGAATCGGGAGTGATGCGGCCGCTGGTCGAGGCCGACTACCAGCGGGCGCTCGATTCGGGCGCCCAGTCGACCCCGACCTTCATCCTCGGCGATCAGCGACTGCAGGGCGTCCAGAACATGGACCGCCTGCGCGCGGTGATCGACTCGGCGCTCGCCGCGGCACCGGCCGCCGCGCCGGCGTCGGCGACGCGCTGACGCGCTGACCGGCCCCCGCCGGCTCGTGCGCTCCTACCACTCCCTGCTCTATAGCGCCGCGGGGCAACTCGCCCGCGGCGTCGCGGCCGTCGCGCCGGCGCGTGAGGCCAAGCTGTGGACGGCGCTCCGGGCCCGACGCGGCATCAGGGCCCGCTTCGCCAAGTGGGGCGCCTCCGGCCGCGACGCGACCGCCCCGCTGCTCTGGCTGCACGCGCCCTCGGTCGGCGAGGGGTTGCAGGCCCGCCCCGTGCTGCACACCGCCCGCGCGCGCCGCCCCGACGTGCAGCTCGCCTACACCTTCTTCTCGCCGAGTGCCGTCCGCTTCGCGACGACGCTGCCGGTCGACTTCACCGACTATCTGCCCTTCGACACGCGGGGCGATGCCCGAGCGGCCCTCGATGCGCTCCGCCCGACGGCGCTGGTGTTCAGCAAGCTCGATGTCTGGCCGATCCTCGTGCGCGAGGCGTCGGCGCGCGGTGTCGCCCTTGGCCTGATCAGCGCCACGCTGGCGGCCGGCTCGTCGCGCCGCTCGAGTTGGGCGACGTCGCTGCTGCGCGAGGCCTACGCGCGCCTCGACCGCGTCGGCGCGATCGACGAGGCCGACGCGGACCGCCTGGTCGCGTTAGGCGTTCGTTCCAACACGATCACCGTCACCGGCGACACGCGCTACGATCAGGTGTGGGAGCGTGCGCGTCAGGCGGACCGCACCGGCGACCTGCTCGCCCCCCTCGCCTCCGACCGCCCGACGCTCGTCGCCGGCTCGACGTGGCCCGCGGACGAGGCGGTGCTCCTGCCGGCGTGGGAACGGCTCCGCGCCCGCGTGCCCGACGCGCGGCTGATCGTCGCGCCGCACGAGCCCCGCGAGTCGCACCTGGCGCCGATCGAACAGTGGGCCGCGGCCGCCAGCCTGACGACGGCTCGTCTCGGCACGGAGGCGGCGAGCTCCGCTGACGTGGTGGTGGTCGACCGCGTCGGCGTGCTGGGCGACCTGTACGCCCTCGCCGACGCGGCCTACGTCGGTGGCGGCTTCCACGCGGCCGGTTTGCACTCGGTCCTCGAGCCCGCCGCCTTCGGCGCCCCCGTCCTGTTCGGCCCCCGCCACACGAGCAGCCGCGACGCCTGCCTCCTCCTCCGAAGCGGCGGCGGCCGTTCCGCCAACTCGGAATCCGAACTCGCCGACGCCCTCAGAAGCTGGCTCGGCGGCCCAGGCCACCGCATCCCCGCGGGCGGCGCCGCCCGCGCGACCGTCCGCGCCGGACTCGGCGCGGCGGAGCGGAGCTGGGAGCTGGTGGAGGGGCTGCTGTAGAACGGCAGAAGGTAGAAGCCACAAGACAGAAGACAGAAGCTGCGAGGGGAGTCTGTCATCCCGCAGGAGCGCCGCGAGGCGCGAGGGGAGGCTGTCATCCCGCAGGAGCGCCGCGAGGCGCGAGGGGAGGCTGTCATCCCGCAGGAGCGCCGCGAGGCGCGAGGGGAGGCTGTC
>JBBQHX010000167.1:0-8189 GCA_038324385.1 Gemmatimonadales bacterium
GAGAAGCCCCCCGGCGGACCATATGGTCCAACGGGGGGCCTCGACAGCGGGCGAGGGATCTGACGCCGTCCCTTACGGCCGGCGTTGTCGGCGGGGGCGCTCGGGAACGGGGATCGTCGTCACCGGGTCGCGGAGTGCGGCAGCCCGGCTCCGGGCGAGGCGCAGCTGGGCCTGCAACGGTGGATCGGCGTTCGCCCACCGCGCGGCAAACTCGTCGTACGCGCGCAGCGCGGCCCCCTGGTCGCCCAGCGCTTCGTACACTGCGCCGCGGTCGGCGAAGCTCCGTGCGTAGACCGCCCACCCGGGATCGAGGAAGAGGCCGGAACCCGTCGAGAGAAGGCGCGGACTCATGGCCTCGTACGTCGACGCCGCGCCGCGCAGGTCGCCGAGTGCCACGAGGACGTCGGCTTCCAGCGCCATCACGCCCATGTTGCGTCCCGTCAGCGTGTCGCCGCGGGCAAACGCGGTCGCCGCTCGTTCGGCGGCGGCCGTATCACCCCGGACCAGGGCGAAATGGGCCTGAACGGACGGTGCGGCCATCACCTGCGCGCGTGAGGCATCGGGGAGGCGTGCGAGATAGCTCGTATCCCGGCTGAGCAGGAAGGCGATCATCGGCAACTGCGACCGAAGCTCGGTCAACTCGGGCGCGTCGATCCGGCTGAGCCGGTCCAACATCGCGTCTACCACCGGACGCGCGGTACGCCACGGCACCCCCGCCCCGGCACGTGCCATCGCCGCGTTAGCCCGGAACAGCTCCGAAACCGAAAATCCGGCTGCCGTGAAGAAGGGCACCGGAGGGGCGACGCGTGCCGCGTCGTCCAGCATCGCCTCCATCAGGCGCAGCTGCCCCCCGTGCAGCGGTACCGCCGACGCGTTCACCAGCGCGACGACCCCGGGGAAGCCCACATCGGCCACCAGCGATTCCGCCGGCGCCGCCTGACGGGCAGCGGCCAGCGTCGTGGCGGCACCCTGGTGGCGGCCCCCCATCAGTTCATAGGTCGCCGCCAGATAGGCGAAGTCCGGACGCCGCACGCGCGGGAGCTGCATCGCGTGGCGAATGGCGGCCGCGGCCGCCGGATAATCCTGCGCCGTCGCATAGGCCTGTGCGACGGCGAGATGGGCCTGCGCCGCGTCGGGATCGCTGTCGGCCCACCGTCGCGCCTCACGAATCGTCAGGCTGCTCGCGAGGCGCCGCGCCGCACGTATGCGCGCCGTGTCGGCGGCGAGCGGCGATCCGGGTGTGAGCTGCAGCAGCGAGTCACCGTCGAGCATGAACGGCACACCGCGCGTGGCCGCGGACTGATAAATCTGCAGCTTATGGGCGTAGGCCAGGTGAAACGACGAGTCGAGCGCCAGCGTCCGATCGAATGCGCGCAGCGCCGAGCGCATGTCGTTTACGCGCGCGTCCGCCGACGGGTAGTGGAAGTTGGCGTCGCCCAACCCGTACCACGCTTCGGCGTGCGTCGAGTCGCGCGAGACGAGATCGGCGTAGCGGCGTCGGGCATCGTCGAGCAGCTGACGCGCACGCGGAAGATCGGCGACATTGCTGGCGTCGAGTCCGAGCACCAGCGGCAGGTACGCCTCGACGAGGCCGCGATCGCTCGGCCGCAGCCGCGACGCATGCTGCACGGCGCGTCGTGCGGCAACGATCTGCATGGTATCCGTGGGGTTGCGGCCCCAGCCCAGCGCGAGGGCCAGCTTGTAATGCGCGAGCGCGAACGTCGAGTCGAGCTCGATGGCGCGCGTCAGATACGCCTGCGCGCTGTCGGTGTCCCACCGATTGAGTGACCGCACACCGCCCAGATACGCGCGGTAGGCGGCAAGCGACGACGTCGTCGTCTGGGCCAGCGTCGACGACAGTTCGGGCGCGCCGGCGATCTGCAACAGCTCGCGGGCGAGGAGATCGAACAACGGGCGCGGATCGGCGCTGGCCAGTGCGGCCTGACTGAACTCGTGCTCGCGCGTGCCGGTCGCCGCGTCGTAGCTGCGGGCGGTCACGGTGAGCGAGTCGCCGACGCGCTGGATCTGGCCGAGCACCACGGCCGTCGCGCCTGCCTCACGCGCGATGCGCTGCGCATCGGTGAGCGAGATGCGCCGGTCGTCCCCGACACCCTCGGCGCGCAGCAGATCGAGCGTGCGCTCGTAGTCGATCACGCCGAGGTCCTGCCACTGCGACAGGTCCAGCGTCAACATGCTGACGGCGCCCTCGCGCAGCCAGCCGTGGTCGCCCTCGTTGCCGACCAGTTCGAACGGCAGCACCATCACCGTCCGCCGATCGGGCCCGGTCGAACCGCCGCGAAGGCCCCACAGCCCCGCCACGACGGCTACCAGCGCGGCAGCGAGGGCCACGGGCAGCCAGCGACCGCGGCCACCACCCGCGGCACCAGCGGCGGGGAAGGCGCCTGGCGCGCGGCGCGCACCGGGGAGCACACGACTCACCGGCGTCCGTCCCGCGGTGGTGAGTCCATCCTCGAGCGCGTCGGCCATCGCATCGCCATCCGCCCACCTCGCCTCAGGCTCCCGCTCCACGGCACGCTCCACGGCCGCCGCGACGCCCGGCGGCGTGTTGGGCGCGCGGGCGAGGATGGGATCGGGGCTGCTCGTGAGGCGCTTCGCGAGCATCGAGCCGGCCGAGCCGCCCTCGAACGCCACCGCGCCCGACAGCAGTTCGTAGCCGACGAGGCCGAGGGCGTAGAGATCGCTGCGACCGTCGAGATCACGCTCGCCCACGGCCTGTTCGGGACTCATGTAGCGCGGCGACCCGACGACCATCCCGGTCGCCGTCATGCGCCCGTCTCCGGGGGCGACGCCATGTGCGACGCCGAAGTCGGTCAGCATCGCCCGCCCGCTCCCCTGCTCGACCAGCACGTTCTCGGGCTTGAGATCGCGATGAACGACGCCGTGCGCATGTGCGTAGGCGAGTGCGCGCGCGACGTCGGCCAGGAGCGGCACGGCACGTTCGGCTGGCAGCACGCGCTCACGCCCGATCAGCTCGCGAAGGCTCTCCCCGTCCACATACTCCATGACGAAGTAGAGGAGCCCGTCAGCTTCGCCCGCCGCGTAGACACTGACGATGTTCGGGTGGCGCAGCCGGGCGACCGTGCGCGCCTCACGCAGAAATCGCTCGCGAAACGTCACGTTGGCCGCGAGCTCGTCAACGATCACCTTGATCGCCACCGGGCGGTCGAGCGTCCGGTCGTGTCCCAGGTAGACACGCCCCATGCCGCCGACGCCGAGGAGGCGCACGACGTCGTAAGTCGCGCCGAGGGCGGCCGTGAGCCGGGCGTCGGTGTCGGACGGAGTGGGTGCGGTCATGGCGGTCGCAGGGCGTCGCTGGCGGACGACTGAAAGGCCCGGCGCGAAACGGCGCGGATACCGGACCGGTGTGAAGCGGCGCCGCCGCAAGATGCCGCCGCGGCCGCCACTGCGACAGCCCGGCGGGGACGAAACGGCCAGCCGCGCCGTCAAACCGCACCGGCGCGGGACGGGCCACTGCCACACGCCACACCCCGCACTACCGCCGCTTCTTCCGCCCGCCGCTCACAGGTCGCCCGCGTCCCCCGTCGGGGCGTGGACCGCCAGTGCCGCGCGATCCGCCGCCACCGCCTCGCGAGCCACCGCTCGCGTCGCGCGGTTTGCCGCGCTTGCCGCCCTGACGCGTGGCACCCTCGCGCAGCGCGCGTTCCAGCCCGCGGACCTCCCGTTCGGCGCGGCCACGCCGGTACGGCCCGGTCTCGTCGTCCGGCACTTCCTCGGGGGACCACGGACGGTCGAGCAGGTCCTGCAGCTCGTCCAGCGTGTCGGCCCGTACGGCGCCTCGCTGCCCACGCATGACGGCGAACCGAATGGGTCGGTCGAGCGGCGGCATCTCCTCGGCCACGAGCGTCCGCGCCAGCTTCTCCGGCAACTGCAGCCGCGCCACGCCGACGGGGCCGTCGAGCGTGTCGTCGACGTCGTAGTGGATCGACACCGGTTGCTCGCGAATCAGGACGCGTCCCGGCAACGCCAGCGCCTCCTCGACCTCGGCGTCGCTGATCCACTGGCTGCGATCAAGGCGCAGCGGTGCCGCGCGAAGATCCGACAGTGAATACACGTCGGCGAGCATCGCGTGGTACACGTCCGCCAGCTCGCGCTGACCGAGGCGAGGAGTGCGGCCGGCGAGGCGGCGATGCACCTCGCGGATCTCGTCGATGATCGGAAGGTTGCGCTTCACCGCCACATGGCGGGCCTCGCCGCGCGCGAGCGCGTCGGCGATCGCGCGCCGTGCCCTGGCACCGACCTCGTCGTCCTCCCAGCGCTCGAAGGGCTCCGCCTCGCGGTCGAGATCGAAGCCGAAGAAGCTGATGATCCGGCGCCTGACGAGCGGCGCGGCCTTCCGCCGCGCGTCGTAGATGATGTCGGGCGGACCATGGACGGCGTAGCGGCGGATCAGGTCGGCCGGAACCTGTGTTCCCTCGATCCCCGCGCGGGGAATCCCCTGCCGATCGGCGAAGTAGCGGATCGTGCCGGCGATCGCCCCCCAGCTTCCGCACACGCTCGTCTTCGACACGCGCGCCGGGTGTCCCTCGGCCGTCTCCTCGTCAATGACGAGGTTGAACGGCATGTAGCGGGCGAGCAGATCGGCGAAGCGGCGATACGTCTCCTGGGTCGCCATCGGCATGTCGTCAGGCAGCGAGACGTCGACGCCGCGATAGACGCTCGCCATCGCCAGCGCCGCGTCCTCGACGGACTTGACGAGCGCGCCGCGCCGCTCCGACCACTGCTCGATCCGCTCCGGGTCGAACAGGTGGCGCGGCAGTCCATACACCTCGCCCATGTAGCCGGCCGCGCGGTAGGCGTCGGCGTACAGGTTGTACGACGTCAGGTGATCGCTCCCCGGAATGACGAGCCCTTCGAGGTCGCGATCGTCTCGCGTCATGCGGTGCAGGCTGTCGATGGAGCTCATCGCCGCGAGAAAGGGAAGCAGCTCGTCCTCGGCATGCACGATCAGCTCGGCCCACGCACGGTCGCACGGCAGCGCCTCGACCGCCTTGCCGTAGGTCGACAGGCGACCGTGTTCGATGATGCCGCGCGCCTCGAGCGCCGCCATCGCCTCACGATAGGCGCGCCGGTCGAGCGCCACGGGCAGATCGAGGTCGTCGGCCCGGACGCCGAGTCCCGCACAGGTGAGGGCGACGCGCTCGCTGTCGCCGGCGAGCTGAAAGTCGGGCGCGGTCGGACGCAGCGCGCTGAACTCGATCGCGCGGTCGCTGAGAATGAAGACGCGTCCGCCGGCCACACGCCCGTGGACGCGTCCCGCCATCTGCAGAATCTCGTTGGCGCCGAGGTGCGTCTTGGTGAGCACGTTCTTGCCGCGCTCGATCACGTTCGTGAACCGCGTATCGTCGATGACGACCGTGTCGAGCCCCTGCACGTTGAGCGCGCTCTGGCCGGCCGCCGTCATCGAGAGCACATAGGGCCGCTGCTCGCCGCCTTCCAGGAATGATCGGATGACGCGAATCGGCTCGCCGCCGTGATAGTACGCGGCGTTGATGCGCGGAAAGCGCTGCTGCACGAGTTCCGCCGCCTGCTCCACCATCGCACGCGTCGGGAGAAAGACGCCGACGCCGCGCCGGTCTTTCGCCACCCCGCGCAGGAACTTGTCATCCAGAAAGTCGCCTGGCGCCGAGTTCACCACCTTGACCTTGGCCGCCTTGGCGGGATCGAAGGAGTAGACCTCGACCACGTCGTCGGCGTTCAGGTAGTTGCGGTAGAAGGTCGGATCGACGGTCGCCGAGAGCCAGATGAACCGGCAGCCGACGCGCTTGCCGAGCGCCAGACAGAGCTCCAGTTCGGCCGACGTCTGGTGGATCTCGTCGACGATCAGTGTGTCGTGCGGCAGGATATCGCCGTCCTGGAACCAGCGTCGGGCGATGCCCGTGGTGACGATGACGACGTTCCACGTCGGCATCTCGGGCGTCGCCTCACGCTCGCGATTGACCACCCCCACGCGCAGCGGCGCCTGGAGGATCTCCTCGGCGATCGGCCGCACGGCGAGCGTCTTGCCGGTGCCCGTGCCGGCGACGATCCCGAATCCCTGTCGTTCGCGGGCGAGCGTGCGCACGCGCTCACCAGCGACGCGCTCGAGATAGGTGTCGAGGTGCAGGCCGAGCGCCAGCTCGATCGTCTCGCAGGCGGCCCGGGTGGGGGCGATGACAATGACGCGCCCCGTGGGCGGTTCGGCCGCGACGAAGGCGTCGTGGTCGGGCGGGAGGTACTGATCGCGGACTGTGCGCATATGGCCGCAAGGTGCACGCTCGGTGCCGGGAGCGGAATGGGGGGCCGGACGCATGCCGGCCCCCGAGGACGCATGTCGTCGGGGGCCGGATGGATCGTGGTCGATCGTGGTCGATCGTGGTCGATCGTGGTCGATCGCGGCTGTCGCGCCTAGCCGAACGGCGGGATCCGAACGCGCACCGGCGGTGGCGTGCCGCGCAGGTCCTTTTTCACCGGCGGACGGCGGTCCTCGGCGCCGCTCTTCTCACGCGGCCCGAACACCACCTTGCCGTTCGCGGGCCGCTTGCGGATCGCGGTCGCGCAGTCGGTTGGGGCCGGCTGCTGGCTGGCCGGCACGCCATCCAGCCAGATCCGGCACATGCCCGGCGGCGGCATGTGCTCCTTCGGGACCTTGGCGTCGTCCGACCGCTCCTCACCGCCGCGCTCGGATCGCGGGGGCTCGGGCGGGCGCGGACGCTGAGCGTCCGCGCTGCCGACCGAGACCCCACCCAGCGCCAGGGCGGCGAATGCGACGGACATCAGGAATCGAAGCATGCAGATCCTCCAGGGCGCGGCGAACGGAAATCGTTCGCGGCGCGCAACAACGTCAGGTGCACGGGCGGTGCCAACTCGTTTCGTTCCAACCTCGACGACCAACTGCTTGTCGCGCAAAGAGTTGGCTATCCGTCCCCGCCGCGTCGCCGGGTCCGCGTCCCGTCGTGAGGACACCCGACCGGCGGCTCAGGGGACGATCGGCGAGATCGTGCACCGCCCCCCTCACCCGCACAATACTACCCCATGGGCGCCCAGGCGCTCCAGTGTTCGGTCGATCGGCACGCCATCGGCCGGCGGCCGCCTGCTGCGCCTGCCGGCTCCTGCTGCCTCAGTCCCCGAACGAGATACCGGTCGAGCGCGCCGTCTGGACAACGTCATGGTTCGGATCCACCCGCTTGGTTTCGCGCAGCGCTTCCTCGATCGGGATGGTCACGATGTACGGCGATTGGAGCGCCACCATCTCGCCGAACTTCCCGTCGGCCACCGCCCGCACCGCCGCGCCACCGAAACGGGTCGCCAGCAGCCGGTCGTAGCCGGTCGGCATCCCGCCGCGCTGCAGATGCCCGAGGATCAGGGAGCGGGTCTCCTTCCCCGTCTGCTCCTGGATCTGTCGCGCGATGTTCTCGGACAGTCCGCCCACGCGCTTGGCCTGCCCCGGCATCGACGCGCCGAGAGTGGATTCCTCCCCGCCCTGCGGATATGCGCCCTCGGCGACCACGATGATCGAGAAGCGACGGCCCGCCCGGTCGCGGGCGCGGACCTTCTCGCACACCACGCCGATGTCGTACGGGATCTCGGGAATCAGAATCACGTCGGCGGTGCCCGCGAGCCCCGCATGCAGGGCGATGAAGCCGGCATTCCGCCCCATCACCTCCAGCACCATCACCCGGTCATGGCTCTCCGCGGTGGTGTGCAACTTGTCGATCGCTTCGAGCGCGGTCTGCACCGCGGTGTCGAAACCGAAGGTCGAGACGGTGCCCGACACATCGTTGTCAATCGTCTTCGGTACACAGACGACGTTCATTCCCTTCGCGCCCAGTTGCTGGGCGATCTTGAGCGACCCGTCGCCGCCGATGGCGATGATCGCATCGATCCCCAGATCGCGCGCGTTGGCGATGAGTTCGTCCGACCGATCGATGTAATCGTAGCCGCCGTCAGGCCGCAGGACAGGATAGTTGAATGGGCTCCCCCGGTTGGTCGTCCGCAGGATCGTGCCGCCCATGTGGGCGATGCCGCGCACGGACTCCCGCGTCAGGCGCATGATCTCGTCGTCGCCGAGGAGGCCCGCGTATCCGCGAACGATCCCGAGCACATCCCACCCTCGATCGAGCGCGGAGAGAACAGCCGCGCGGATCACGGCAGTGAGGCCCGGAGCGTCA
>JBBQHX010000168.1:0-8133 GCA_038324385.1 Gemmatimonadales bacterium
CGGCGGCATCACGGTCCGCATGCGCGGCACGAGCTCGATCATCTCGGGGAGTGACCCGCTGTACATCGTCGATGGCGTGATCGTCGACAACAGCTCGGCGCAGCTTCGCGATCTCGGTGCCCGGAGCTCGGTGCAGAACCGCCTCGCCGACATCAACCCAGCCGACATCGAGCGGATCGAGGTGATTCGCGGGGCCGCCGCGGCGGCGCTGTATGGCTCGCGCGCCAACAACGGCGTCGTGCAGATCTTCACGAAGCGCGGCTCGGAAGGACGGCCGCGCGCGACACTCAACGTGCGCTACGGCCAGGACGCGCTGCCGCGCCGGTTGGGCATGAACATGGCCGCGCTCAATACGGCCGGGGCTCCGGTGCAGCGCTTCGACTATCAGGACCAGATCTTCCGCACGGCCGACGTCGTGGAGACGAACCTGAGCATCTCGGGCGGAACACAGGCCACCACGTACTATCTGAGTGGCGGCCTGCTGAACCAGCAGGGGATCGTCGATGCGACCAGCGCGACGCGGCAGAGCGTGCGGCTGAATCTCGGCCAGGAGCTCGCGTCATCGTTGCGCATCGACGTCGGCGCGAACTACATCAACAACCAGGCGAACTTCCTGCCGAACGGTGAGCGGCCGGGCGGTGTGCTGACCGCACTCGTCTTCACGCCGACCGACTTCAACTTCTTCCCGAACGAGTCGGGCGTCTATCCGCTGCCGCCGACCGGCGGTGTGTTCGCGAATCCGCTGCTCGCCATCGATCGGTTCGAGTACCCGGAAGTCACCAACCGCTTCATCGGGAGTGCGCGGACCCGGTGGTCGGCGTCGGAGCGGTTCGCGCTGGACTACAACATCGGTTTCGACACGTACTCGACCGATGCGAGCGAGTTCATCCCGCGCGGCGCGGTGAATCCGTCGCAGCAGACGGCGCTCGGCCTGTCGGCCACCGCCATCCGGGACTCGCGAATCGTCAATCAGGATCTCGTCGCGACGTCAGGCTACGATCTCAGCTCGTCGCTGCGCATGCGCACGTCGGCGGGTATGAACTACACGAATCAGCAGTTGCGCACGACCACGGCCGCCACGTTCGACCTCCTGCCGACCGTCGACCTGGTGTCGGGCGGAACGCCGGCTGCCGCGCAGTCGGAGATCGAAGTGGCCACGCTCGGCTTCTACGGCGAGCAGGTGGCGACCTGGCGCGACATCCTCACGATCAACGGTAGCCTCCGGGCCGACGCCGCCTCGAACTTCGGCGCGAACGAGCGGTGGCAGCTCTATCCCAAGGCGCAGCTGTCGTATGTCGTCGGTGAGGAGAGCTGGTTCCAGGACTCCTTCCTCGGCGACGCGTTCGGCACGTTCCGCTTTCGTACCGCAATCGGTTACGCCGGTAACCAGCCGTCGGCGGCCAACGCCTACTCGCGCTTCGACGTCTACAACCGCGCGGTGGCCGATGGCCGCGTCGGACTCGTCAACAGCACGACGCGCGGCAACGAGGATCTGCGGCCGGAGCGGCAGCGCGAGTTCGAGGTGGGTGTCGACTTCGGCATCCTCACGAACCGCATCAACGCCGAGGTGACGTATTACGACAAGCTCGTCGACGACCTTCTGCTCTTCCGTCCGATCGCGCGCAGCTCGGGATTCGCGACGCAGTTCGCAAATATCGGCTCGATGTCGAACAAGGGATGGGAAGCGCTGGTCACGACGCAGAACATCAATTCGGACGAGTATCAGTGGACGACCACGTTCAACTACTCGACCAACAAGAACCGCGTCGAGACGCTGACGATTCCGTCGTTCGTCGGTATCGCCGGCTATCCCAATCGTGTCGAAGAGGGGCAACCGGTCGGTATCTTTTACGGCCAGTACTATCTGCGGAACGAGGACGGCTCGATCCAGACGAACGCCAACGGTGCCCCGATCGGCAGTGGCAGCGCTAACCAGCGCGTGATCGGAGATCCCAATCCGCAGTGGACGGGATCGGTGCTCAACGAGTTCGCCTTCCGCGACAACGTGCGGATGCGCGTGCTGTTCGACGGCACGTTCGGCAACGACGTCGTCAACCTGACGCGGCGCATCACCGACATCTTCCTGGCCGGCGCGGACACGGAGTTCGAGCTGCTGCCGTTCGGCGATCCGCGGCGGGTCGCCAACGGGCGTTTCTCAGGCCGTGCCGCGATCTTCGAGGAGTATGTCGAGGATGGCAGCTTCGTGAAGCTTCGTGAGATCTCGTTGAGCTACAACCTCACGCAGCCGTTCGTCACGCGATACCTGCCCGGCGGCGTGGAACTCACCATCGCCGGTCGGAATCTGTACACGTGGACCGACTACACCGGCTACGACCCCGAGCTGAACCTGTTCGGTCAGAACACGGTCGGTCGTGGCTTCGACTTCGCCACGTATCCCATTCCTCGCACCGTCGCGTTCAGTGCTCGCTTCGCATACTGATCTCCGGCCGCTCAGCGGCGTGATGCGCCGAGTCGGCGCCACCGGTCTCCTGGCGGGCGCGCTCGCGCTCACCGGCTGCGACCTCGACTTCACCAACCCGAACGCTCCGAGCGCGGAGACGGCCCTGACGACGCAGGAAGGGCTGTTCGCTGCTGCCGTGGGCATGCAGGCGCGGTACGGTAACGCACTCGATTCATTCATCTTTCCGGCGGGGTTGCTGACCGGGGAGCTCGGGGCGACCACCGGCTCGTTGATCAGCTATCGCGAGACCGAGGTGGGCGTGGTCGCCGACAACTCGGCGGCCGCGAGCGACCTCTGGTCGTCGCATTATCTGACGATCAAGTCGACGAACGACCTCATCCAGAATGTCGACAACGTCACCCTCGCCGCGGGAACGCGGAGTGGGCTACTGGCGCTCGCGTACACGATCAAGGCCGCCGTGATCGGTCAGCTAACGCAGGGCTATCAGCAGGTGGTCGTGGATCCCGTCGCGAGCGGCCAATCGCCGTTCGTGAATCGGATGACGGCGTTGGCGCGGGTGCAGGCACTGCTCGACTCCGCCGATGCCGTCCTCGCAGCGGCGCCGGCCAGTGCCGAGTTCACGAGCAACATTCTCGTGCGCGGGCTGGATCTGCAGCAGATGATCCTCGCCATGCGTGCCCGCTACGCGCGTCAGGCGAATGCCTGGCCGCAGGCGCTCGCCGCGGCGAATGCCGTGTCGCGGACGACGGTAAATGTCTTTCCGTTCTCCGCGAACGCGATCAACCCGTTGCTCAACCTGACGATCTACGTGCGCCCGGCAGATGCCTGGCGTCTGGCGGCGGAGCCGGCGGATACGATCCGTACCCGCTTCCACGTGATCCCGGTGCCGCTCACCGGCTTCCTGCAGCCGCTGGACGATTACGCCCGCTACACGGTCGCCACCGATCCGATCCCGGTGTGGTACCCTGACGAGATGCGCCTGATCGCCGCGGAAGCGCTGCTCGAGACGGGCGCCCTGCCGCAGGCTCAGGCGGTACTGGATTCCGTTCGGACGGACTGCACCGGACCGGTGGCGCAGCCGCGAGCCTGTCTCCCCGCCCTGACGGGAACGCTCTCGGCCGCGGAGCTGCGCGCCGAGATCTACCGCCAGCGTCGCTATGAGCTGTTCGCGACGGGGCTCAGCTGGGAAGACGCGCGCCGATTGAACCAGATCGGTGTGACCGTTCCGAACCCGATCGTCCGGACGTCGACGGCGCGTCGCTGCTGGCTGCAGTACCCCCTGATCGAGCGCAACGCCAGTTCGCTAGTTCCGCCGAGTCCGGAGGGCGACGATCCGCCCGCCTTCCCGGCTCAGTGCTCCTGACGTCCCGCGAGGCTTAATACACGTGATGAACTTCCGACATACACTCGCGGTCCTGACTGCCGGCACGGTATTGCTCGCCGGCTGCGGAGACCAGCAGATCACCGAGAACATTCCGTCGAACACGGAGCCGCAGTCCCAGTTCCGGGTTCTCAACTTCATTGGCGACCCGAGAGCCGCCACGGTCGACATCCAGGTGGAAGGGGTGCCGTACCGGGGCGGGGTTGGCTACCGCAACGTGGCGGCCTCGAACATCCCGTATCGCGCCATCCTGACGGGACAGCGCACGGTGCGGATCCTCCAGTCGAGTGATCGAGGCGTCGCGCTGTTCGACGGCCCCGTGAACATCGCGCAGGCGGGCCAGATCTACACCCTGCTGTTCGCGGGGACGGGCGCCACGATCCAGCCGATCATCCTGAACGACGGGGCCGACCTACCCGGGGCGAATCAGTTCCGTGTTCGCGTGGCGCATGCCTCGCCCTCGATCGGGGCGATCGACGTGTACGTGATCACGACCGCCGCCAACCTCACAACGGCGCAGCCCGACGCCGCCGCCGTCACGCTCGGCGGCGTTTACTCGGTCAATCGGGCGCTGAACACGACGACCCGTGTCGTGCTGACGCCGGCGGGAAGCAAGACGCCCCTGTACGACGCGACGCTCACGCCGCCCGCAATCGGCGGTGGATCCACCACCCTTGTCATGACCAATGGCGCGACGGCGGGCACGGTGCAGATCACGCCGATCTCGCCGTAAGGGCGGGGAGCGGTGAGTGACAACGAAGCCCTGGCGAGCATGCTCGCCAGGGCTTCGTCGTCACGGGTCTGGGCGACGGGCAAGGGGGCGTGGGCCGACAGCAGGTGGCATTCCGCATCGTCTGCCTACGGTCTTCTGTATATCACGGAGCCCAAGGCGCACAGCCATTCCCAGCCGTTGAAGGTCATCACGCGCTCGACTCCCAGCCGGCGCCGCGCTGGCGCATGCGGCGGACGAGCACCGCACGCCCCTCGGGCGCTCCCCGTGCATTCCTGTGCGGGTTGTTCACGGAGTCCGCTGGCGGGTGCCGGTCGGTGTGGATTCCAAACACCCCCGGTTTGTAGCCGCTACGGCTCAGTGAACAACCTGGTCGTCAGCCACAGCTAGCGGCCCAGCATGCCGCCGAGCCCCTTGGCGATTCCGCCGATGCCACCGTCGGCACCGCCAGCCCCACCCGTATCAACGAGGGCGGCCTCGAGTTGACTGGCGATCGGTGCGGGCAGGCGGCTCTTCATGAATCCGAGCATCGTTTCCGCGGCCTGGCGAGCCTGATCAGGGGTGAGCCCGACGCGCTGCGTGAGCTGTGCGATGAGGTCGTTCATGTGCGTGTTCCTGTTGGGAGGGGTGCATGCGCTCGATCGCCGCGGCGTGCAGCCATCATGAGGTGAAGCGAACGGTTTGGAAGCGTGACCCGCTGGGCCGGCGGGCACCAGTGCGGACAGCGCACAAGCTGTCGTGCGCCTCACGTCTGGCGGTCGTCAAACGGCGCTGCGCAGCGCGGCGCCTGCATGCGCGTGACGAGAAACGGGGAGCCGACTCGGCTCCCCGTTCCGGCCGCGTGTACCGGCCACATCGATCGTTAATCGTCCGGGCGACTAGAACCAGTCGACGCCACCCGCTCCGAAGTCCCACTCGTTCGCGTCGATGTTGCTGTCGCGATTCGTGTCCCAGGTGCTGAAGAGCCCGGTGCCGAACTCGTTCTCATCAACGAAGCTGTTCCGGTCCGCATCCCAACGGTCATAATATCCCGTCGTGCCGATGCCCAGGTTGTACTCGTTCATGTCGAGCATCCCGTCGCGGTTGGTATCCCAGGCCGAGAACTCACCGAAGTTGCCGTCCGCCCCGTACCAGCGGCCCGCGCCATCGCGCCACTCCTGCTCCGTCAGTTCGTTGTTGCGGTCGCGATCCCAGAGACCGAACAGTCCCGTGCCGAACTCATCCCGGTCGATACCGGTGTCGTTGTTCGTGTTCCAGCGCGTGTAGCCGCGCTCGCTGGCCACCGTTCGGAATTCGGTGTCGGTCAGCATCTGGTTCCGGTCGGTATCCCAGGCGGCGTAGGGGTACGAGGCCATGGCCGGTTCAGCATCGCCAATCGTCGTGTCCTCGACGTCGGCGTCGCCAGCGCAGGCGCTGAGCGTCAGAGCGGCAAAGCCGAGGGCGATAGCTCGTTTGCAGATGTTGCGCATCAGTATGATCCTCCCGTGGGGCCCGGTAAGTGACGCGTGCCCGGATCCGCTGCGCATAATCGCACACGATCGTCAGGACGGCACCACCGGTGAATGAATTGGTTCAGCAGAGTTAGCGTCAGCATATGGGGCAGAGTCGCAAGGGTCCTGCCACGGCAACAGCAGAGCCTCTGCGAGCGGGCGATTCGTTACGATCCGATCAGTGGTCGTGAGCCCCGGCTCCCGGTGCGTGGGCGTGCCCCGCCGTACTATCGGCCCCTCCGTCTACCCCTACCCCAAGTCCGGCCTTCTGCACCATCTGCCGGTATTCGTCGGGGGTCATGTCTGGCAGCAGGCGCATGAAGCCGACCAATCCCCATAGTTCTTCGGGGGAGTGTGTCTCACCGAACGCTGGCATGCCTGCCAGCTTTATTCCGTGATCGAGGATCCAGTAGGTCTCGCGTTCGCTCAGCCGTGTCGCGGCCCGGGCGAGATTCGGCGGGCGCGGGGTCAGACCCTGCCCCACCTCTCCCCGGTCGACTCCCGGTGCGCCGTGGCACATCACGCACATCGCGACATAGTGCTCGAGTCCATGCTGGAGCATCGCCGAATCGATCGGCGGGGCTGACGGCACGCCGGCGGCGCGCATGGCGACCGACCGTTCCTGCAGCGTGCCCAGCGCCCACCGCATCACACCCGTGTGTGGCTCGGACGCGGCAACGTTGTACGCCCCCGAGTAGAGGAAGGCGACTCCGCCCAGCACCACCAGCGCCGCGCACGCGACGATGGTGGTGAAAACGATGCGCCACGTATGACGATTGGCCATGGAGGGCTCCAGGCGGGAGAGCGGTGGGCCTCATACGCTCCCGCCGCGTAAGGCAGGAGCGCGGCGATCGGGTGCGACGCGCGAATGTCCCGTCAGGAACCGGCACGCAGCCCACGCGAGGTGGCACGCGTCAGGCACATTGTCTCGATTCGCCATCGGTTCCTCCTTCCTCGACCGTTGGTGTTCCGAACACCCGCACCGTTGCGAAAGGTGCAAGGGCCGCGCCGAGGATGGCCCATAGGGTGCGACTCGGGGACCCATCGCACTGCCGGACTCGCACCGGACCTGAGTGACCCGTCGAGCCACACGCGTTTGGGACGGGAAGACGTGGGTCGATCAGATCGGCTGAAGCGACGTCCCAAACAGCACCGTGCGTCCGAGTACCAATGAAACCGGCGCCAGTCGGCGCCAGGCGGCGCCAGTCAGCGTCAGGAATCAGGCATCCGGCGCGACATCGAGCCGATGTATGGTACCTCCTGGCCTGCGCTTACGCTGTGCACCGTTTGCCTAGCTCCCCCCCAACACCGTCCAAATCCCCGGATCCTCGGGCCCGAGCACCCACGCCGAGAAGCCGCGCAGGCCCAGTTCGCGGGCGAGCTTCACGCGAGCGTCGAAGGCGCGCGCATCCTCGATGAAGATCCACTCGAACAGGCCGCCGTTCACATAGTAGCCCCACTCCACGCCAAGTTCGGGGTCCCACTTGACGTTCGTGGCGTTGTACCGGTCGACGATCTGGCGCGCGCGACCGTAGGTGAGCACTTCGGAGCCTGACGCGGCGCGGGCGGGGTTGGTACCGTCGTACCGGACGAGCCACCGCTCGCTGTATGTCGGGATACCCAACGAGAGTTTCTCGGCAGGTACGTGTTTGAGGAAGTACGTCATGACGTCGCGCATCCAGGGAAGCGACGAGACCGGGCCTGGCGGCGTGCGGCGCGTGTGCTGGTCGTAGGTCATGACCGTGACGAAGTCGCTCGCGCGCCCTATGCGGGCCATGTCGAAGGCGCCACGCCACGAGTCCTGCAGAAAGCGATGGTAGCCGCTCGGCCCCGCCTCTTCCTCGATTCGATGGACAACCGCGATGCTGATCGTGAAGCCCGCCGCATGTAGCGCCTTCGCCGCTTCCTCGTACCAGGACACGAACAGGTCGGTGTCCTCGATGTTCACGTTCTCGACGTCGAACTGGAAACCCCAGTAGCCGTTGTCCTGGCAAAGCCGCACCATCGAGTCGATGGCGCGCTGCCGGGCACGAGGGTTCGCCAGCAGCTTGCGCAACGACGGCTGGTTGAAGCCCTCGTTCACGGGCAGCGGCATCACCTTGTTCCCCTT
>JBBQHX010000169.1:0-8127 GCA_038324385.1 Gemmatimonadales bacterium
GATCGATTCGCGCGGTCGCGTGCTGGCGCCGTTGCCGGGGCCGGAAGAGCCGGGCGTGCTGCGCGGCATGGCGGTGTCGGCGGGCACCGTTCGCGGTCCGGTTAGGACCCTGCACAGCGCCGACGGCGCAAGCATTGCCCCCGGCGACATCCTGATTGCATACACCACCGACCCTGGCTGGACGCCGCTGTTCGTCAATGCCGCGGCCGTGGTGCTCGAAGTCGGCGGCGTGCTGCAGCACGGGGCGGTGGTCGCGCGCGAGTTCGGCAAGCCCTGCGTCGCCGGTATTGCCGGCATCGCCAAGGCCTTCAGCGACGGTGACTGGGTCGAGGTGAACGGCAGCGCCGGCACCGTCCGCCGGGTCGAGCGATAGCAGCCGGGGGGCAGTCCCGTATGGCTTTCAGCCCGTCTGCGCGGCCGTCTGTCGATCCCGCCGTCGCCGCTTCTCGTCACGCGCCACCAGTCGATCAGCGCGGCGATCATCACGGCGCCGAGCGGCGTCGATCATCAGCGTCGCCAGCGCGGTGATTTTCGGGCTGACGCCGAGCCGGACTGAAGAGATTCTCCGACTGTCGCGCGCGTCGATGGGACCTTCGCCGCAACGTTCTGGGATCGCGGCGCGATCGGCGATTCCGTCGCCGGTGTCGCGGAGTTCCGGAGCCAGGACGGCGCGGCCTGGCGCGTGGTGCTCGACCGGGTCGCGGCGGAGGATCTCTCTCCGATGGAACCGACGTTCGGCGGCGTCGGGACGGACCTCGGCTATCATGGCGCCACCGGCATTCACACGCCGCTCGTGCCGACGGTGCGCAGCGCCGTCTCGTATTGGGGCATGGCGCACGTCTACCGCAACGGGACGCTCGTGTCGGACGCAGCACCCGCCCACGTCATGATGACCTCGGACACGCGCGGCGACGACTTCGCGTACAAGTGCTGGAACTGCACCGGCAACCCGATCGAGCAGCTGCACCTCATGCTGCCGCCGCCGCAGGGCACCCCGTACGAGGTGCCGGGCGGCGTGCTGCACGTGATGTGGGAGCAGTCGCGCTACGAACGGGAGGGTGCAACAGCGGGCGGGCAGGGGATCGACTGACCGGCGGCACGACGGAGGCCGGTGGTGCGCGGCACCACCGGCCTTGAGTCACCGCCTGTCGCGGCGCGTGCGGCGCCGCCTCCGCTGCCGCGCGCCGATGACGGCAGCAGACGTGCATGGGTACGTCGGCGCCGGGTGACGAAGTCACGTCGCACGCCGGCTCCCTTTCCCCGGCCCCATTTACATGCCCACGTTTCGCTGCGACCTCGGCCAGATCGGCGAGCCCCTGCCTCACGTCTGGAGCCACACCGTCGGGAGCGGTCACGCGACCCTGGCTCTGCGCGCCGACTGGCAAGCCCAGCTCCGTCGTTGTCGCGCCGAGCTGGGCGTCCGCCACGTCCGCTTCCACGGCCTCCTGAGCGACGACGTCGGCACGCTCGTGGATCACGCGGGCGAGCTCATCTACTCGTTCTTCAACGCCGACCAGATCATGGACTTCCTCGTCTCGATCGGGATGCGGCCATTTGTGGAATTGAGCCTGATGCCACAGGCGCTTGCCTCGGGGTCCAAAACGGTATTCCACTATCGTGGCAACGTGACGCCGCCGAAGGACCCCGCTGCGTGGGGCGAGCTCATCGAGCGATTGGCGCGGCACTGGGTCGAGCGCTACGGTGTCGACGAGGTCCGCGCGTGGTTCTTCGAGGTGTGGAACGAGCCCAACCTCGAGCACTTCTGGACCGGCACGCAGGCTGAGTATTTCGAGCTGTATCGTCACACCGCCGAGGCGCTCAAGCGGGTGGACCCGGCGCTCCGCGTGGGCGGTCCCGCGACGGCGAAGAACGAGTGGATCGCGGCGCTGGTCTCCTTCTGCGAGGACGAGGGCCTCCCGCTGGACTTCGTGTCCACGCACCACTATCCGACCGACGCCTTTGGCAAACCGGAGGACGACACGCGCGCACAGCTCGCCGACGGGCGGCGCGGCGTGCTTCGCGAGCAGGCGCTCGACGCCGCGCGCGAGGCTGCCGGTCGGCCGCTGTACTACACGGAGTGGAACGCGTCATCGAACCCGTTCTTCGACCTGCACGACTGGCCCTATGCCGCCGCCTTCCTGATGAAGTCGTGGCTCGACGTGGCCGGCGTCGTCGAGGGCTACAGCATCTGGACGTTCACCGACATCTTCGAGGAGGTCTACTTCGACTCGCGTCCGTTCGCGGGGAAGTTCGGACTCCTCACCATCCACGGCGTCGCGAAGCCGACGTACCGAGCCGCGGAGCTCCTCTCCCGTGCCGGGACGGAGCGGCTTCTCGTGGATGGCCTCCACACGACCGTGGATTGCACGATCACGCGGGCCGACGACGGCAGCGTCGTTGGCCTGCTGACGAACCACGCGCTCCCGGACCATCCCATCGTGGCCGAGCGCGTGCGGTTGGTGCTCGACGGGCTGCAGGAGCCGGCCTCGCTCGTAGTCGAGCGTATCGACGACGACCACGCGAACTCGCGGAAACGCTGGGAGGAGATGGGGGCGCCGGCTTACCTGAGCGCCGACGACGTCGAGGTGCTCCACGCCGCGAGCGCGCTCGTCGCGGAGCCGCACGTGTGGACCCGGGAGCGCGACGCGCTGGTTGTGGAACTGGATCTCCCTGCGCACGCCGTTGCCGCGCTCACGTTCACCTTCGCCACCTGACGGGATGCATACCGAACAGGCTCACGGAGCGCCCCTCAGCGACGATGCCCTCCTCGAACTTGAGCGCGCCACGTTCGACTACTTCCTGCATGAGATCAATCCCGCCAACGGTCTCGTCAAGGACAACACGCGCAAGGACGCCCACGCGAGCATCACGGCCGTGGGCCTCGCGCTGGCCTGTTTCCCCGTGGGCGTGGAACGAGGCTACATCGACCGCGCCGAGGCGGTCGAACGCGTGCTCACGACGCTCCGCTTCTTCCGAGAGAGCGAGCAGAGCGAGTCCCCGGACGCGACCGGCCATCGCGGGTTCTACTACCACTTCCTCCACATGGACTCCGGCCGCCGGGCGTGGCAGAGCGAACTCTCGACGGTCGACACGACGTTCCTCATCGCGGGCGGGTTGCTCGCCGCGCAATACTTCGACGGCGCCGACGATCGCGAAGAGGAAATCCGCGCGCTGGCCGACGCGCTCTACCGCCGCGTCGAGTGGGACTGGGCCCTCGACATCGCCGGTGCGGAGTGTCCGGCTCCGGCCGTCAGCCACGGATGGACGCCGGAGCACGGGTTCATTCGACACCGGTGGAACGGCTACAGCGAGGCGCTGCTTCTCTACGCGCTCGCCCTCGGCTCGCCGACGCACCAGATCACCGAGGCCAGCTACGCTGCCTGGCTGGAGAGCTACGACTGGCGGACGATCTACGATATCGAGCACCTCTACGCCGGGCCGTTGTTCATCCACCAGCTCTCCCACGCCTGGATCGACTTCCGGGGCCTCCAGGACGACTTCGTCCGCGCAAGAGGAATTGATTACTTCGAGAACAGCCGCCGAGCAACGTACGTGCAGCGGGAGTACGCCATTCGGAACCCGCGCGGGCTATTGGGCTACGGCGAGAACGCCTGGGGTGTGACGGCGAGCGACGGCCCGGGCCCCGCGAAGCACACGGTCGACGGCAAGGCGCGAAGCTTCTGGGCGTACCGCGCGCGCGGCGTCCCCTTTGGTCCTGACGACGGGACGCTGTCGCCGTGGGCCGTCGTGGCAAGCCTGCCCTTCGCTCCGGAGATCGTGCTTCCGGCCCTCGCCCACGTCAACGAGCACCACCCCGAGATCACGAGCACGTACGGCTTCAAGTGCTCGTTCAACCCAACGTTTCCCGGAGACGAGACGTCCGAGGGCGGCTGGATTTCGCAAGGGTACTACGGGCTCGACCAGGGCCCCATCGTGCTCATGATCGAGAACTACCTCTCGGGGCAGCCGTGGCGGCTCATGCGCGGATGTGCACCGCTCGTGCGGGGGCTGCGTCGGGCGGGGTTCGCGGGCGGGTGGCTCGACAGTGCTTGACCGCTGGATTCTGTCACACCGCAGTCAAGCCAGATCACGCGCGGAAGCATCGATTATGGCCGTGCAACCCGCCCGCGCAGGTCGGAGAGCCAGCCAATCGCCGTTGGCAGGGGACGCGCGTTGTGCGTGTGGGCGGCGACCACGCTCGGTTCGCACGATTCGGCAGCCGCGCCGTCGGCTCACATGGCGCGATGGGATGTTCGTCCCACTGGTGCCTGGCAAGCCGAGGCGTACGTTGCCACGCAATCCGCCTGACGTGGATCGGCCCCTCCGCGACCCCGCGTGGTGGCAGATCGGTGGGGCGCCGTTTGCGGATCGCCCGCCGGGTCGTCCTGTGACAGAGGTCCCGAATGGTGCCAAGTTCGGGCCCCGTCCGATCGTCCCGAATCCCACCGTCCGGCAGCCGCCTGACGCCAGTCCAAGCACCACGCTCCCCCTCGAGCCCACACCATGCGCCCCACCCATCTGCTCGCCGCACTGCTCGCCGCCGCCTCCGTTGTGGCGTGCTCCGACGCGGGAGGGCCAAATCTGACCGGCATCAACCCCGTGTCGATTCTCGACGTCACCGTCATTCCGGGGGTCGACACGCTGTTCGTGCCGGACACGATCAGTGGCGGCGAGCAGCTCACCCTGGTGGCCATCGTGGAGACGCGGGCGGGCCCGCGAACGGATTTGCCGATCGCCTGGAGCTCCAGCGAGCCGTCCGTGGCGACGGTCGATGACAAGGGGCTCGTGACCGCGCGCGGCTACGGCACGACCGTGATCTCGGCCAGCGCTTCCCGGGTGGGCACGGCGCGCGTCACGGTCGCGCCGATGTTCGAGGCGGACACCCTCTCGAACGTTCTCGTCTCGGTCAGTGGCGGGGACGCTTTCAGCTGTGGCTTGACGGAACGCGATCGCGTCTACTGCTGGGGGCGCAACAGCGTCGGACAGCTCGGCGGGCTGCAGCCGGATACGGTCTGCGTCAACGAGTACCTGAACCGCGACGAGGAGCCGTGTGCCCTGATCCCCGTGCGGGCCGCGGGCGGTCCCTACCTGCAGGTTGCGAGTGGCGATGAACACGCCTGCGCCATCCGCGTCGACGGGCGGGCGTTCTGCTGGGGGAGCGGTGTAGATGGTCGGCTGGGCAACGGCACGACCGCCGACCGCGCCGAGCCGACGCTCGTGAGCGGTGCCCATCGCTTCGTGAGCGTGACGACGGGCGGAAAGCACAGTTGTGCGCTGACCGCGGCCGGCTCCGCCTGGTGCTGGGGGCTGGACACGTTGGGGCAGCTGGGTAATACGCTCCCGGCCTCCAGCACGACGCCGATTCCGGTTGACGGTGGGCGGGCGTTCCAGGCGATCTCGGCTGGATGGTTGCACACCTGCGGGATCACGACTGAGGGAGAGGCACTGTGCTGGGGTTCCGATACGGCACAGCAGCTTGGAAACGGATCTGAAGGCGGCTCGCTCACACCAGTGGCTGTCCAGACGGGCCTCCGATTCACGGCGATCTCGGCCGGGCGCGATCATAGCTGCGCGCTCGCGGCTGGCGGGCAGCTCTACTGCTGGGGCGCTGGTGCCGATGGTCGGCTCACGGGCACGGAATCACTGAACATGGCCACACCGGTTCAGGTCCCGGGAATCTGGACGCGGGTCGCCGCCGGCGGATCGCACACCTGCGCCGCGAGTTCGAACGGCGTGAGCTGCTGGGGACGCTACAACCTTGGCAGGCTGGGTAAGGAAGGAGTCGCCGCCGGGAGCACCTCGATTACGACGGTCCTGAGCGAGGCGGTCACGACGCTCACGGCTGGAGAGCGGCATGCGTGCGCGGTGCTCGCGGCCGGCGGAACGCGCTGCTGGGGATCGAACGTGATGGGTGCGTTCGGCGACGGTCTGCAGGCGTTGCTGCGTCGCACGCCGGTTGCCGTCCGCCCGCTGAGCTAGCGGACAAGCACACCGGAGCAGGTGGCCGCGAGGGGGTAAGTAGCACGTTCGGGGATACCGCGGCAGCGGCCGGGATCGCCCGCCGCGTTCGGCACCCTCCGGATCTTCGGGTGGCGCGGCACCCCCAACGGTGCGCATCGGACAGTGCGGTTCCCGGGGGGCGACGGCTGACCCGGTTCGAGCGACCAGACGCGGGAGACGAGGCTGCCGGAGATTCCGGCGGCCTCTTCTTGCATGGCCGCCAGAATCCTTTTCCTGGACCGTGGGGCTGGCGGGAACCACTGTGCGCTCGTCCATCCCTATCAGGAGCCTGATTTGATGTGACGTGCATCACGAGTCGCTACAGAATCGTTGCGAAATAGGCTGTACGAGGGATCGCGAACCGCCTGACGTGTGCCCATCATCGACCACACACGCCACGAGACGAACCGCCCACACCGTTTCCCCCGTCGCTGCACCCATGTCGCAGGTCACGATCCGTCGCGTGTCGGAAGGGGAAGCGGCCTCCTCCGTGTTGTCCGAGGCACTACCGCACTGGATCCATCTGTCGCTCGTGCGGGTCGGACAGCTGGCCGCCGAGTGGTCGCCTGACGAGCACGATCTCGATTTGATCGTCACGGTGGCGCGGCTGGCTCGTCATGCGCGCACCGCGCGCATCGGCCCCGATCGGCTGCTGCGTGCGTTGACGTTCATGCTCGACCGGGCCTGGGGGACGTGCCCGTGGCCCCCGCGTGGGGCGACGCGGGGATCGACCGAAGAGCGCCGGATCCGGGTGGTGGACGCGGCGCTGACGGCGTACTTCGCGAACGACTGAGGGCCGGTTCACCGCACCAGTCCCGCTCGCGGCGCGTCAGGCGCGGCGGCGGCCAGATCCGCTCATCGCAACGTTCCGGGGCTGACGTTGAACGTGCGCGGCCGCCCGCCGACCTCGGCGTCGATCGGATCGACGGCGAGGGGCAACGCGCCCGCCGCATCGACGCCGATCTCGCCGTCAACGAATCCGTACCGCCTGACGAGCCAGTTCGCCTGACGAACCGCCAGGGCGACTACACCAGTTCGGCGACCTCGTTGCGAGCGGACGTCGTGGCCGCGGGCGCGGGCGCGGTCGCGACCCAGCAACGGAGGAATTCGGCAACGCTCCACGCCTGCGCGATACATCCCCGCGGCGTGAACGGAGGCTCGGCGTCGAAAATCTCGGCGACCGAGCCGACACCGAACTCGTCTAGGTGCGCCACGAACCCGTCGAGGAATGCCCGCGCTCCTGCTGAGTCGTCGGGGTGAACCTTGAGATAGGCATCGATCCACGGTCCGATCAGCCAGCCCCAGACAGTGCCCTGATGGTAGGCGGCGTCCCGCGTCCGGAGATCGCCGTAGTAGCGCGGCTTGTAGTCCGGGTGCGTCGGATCGAGCGAGCGAAGTCCGACCGGGGTGACGAGCCGTTCGCGCACGACGTCGGTCGCCGACGCCCAGCGAGACTCGTCGAGCACCGGATGATCGAGCGCGATTGTGATGATCTGATTGGGGCGGCAGGCGGAGTCGTCTCCGTCCTCGCCATCGACGACGTCGTAGCAGTAGCCGCCGGCGTCGTACCAGAACCGCTTGTTGAACGACGTGCGGGCGCGATCGGCCAGTCGGGCGATCTCGTCCGCGTCGGCGTTGTCCCGTTCATCGCGCAACCACTGCTCCAGCAGGCAGAGCGCGTTGTACCAGAGGCCGTTGATCTCGACCGCCTTGCCCCGCCGCGGGGTGACCACCCATCCGTCGACCTTCGCGTCCATCCAGGTGAGCTGGTAGCCCTCGGCGCCCTGGCGCAGCAGGCCGTCGGCGGGATCGACACCGATGCCGAACCGGGTGCCAGCGACGTGATGCCTGACGATGTCCTGCAACGTGGGCAGCAGCGCCTTGAGCGTCCACCGGTCGCCGGTGATCTCTACATACCGGTGCACGGCGTGGAAGAACCAGAGCGTCGCGTCGGCCGTGTGATAGAGGCCGTCGGCCTGCCCTTCGGGGAACATGTTGGGTACGAGGCCGTCGCGAACGTAGCGGCCGAAGGTGCGCAGGATGTGGCCGGCTTCGTTCCAGCGTCCGGTCGTGAGGGTCAACCCCTCGAGACTGATCATCGTGTCGCGGCCCCAGTCGGTGAACCAG
>JBBQHX010000170.1:0-8116 GCA_038324385.1 Gemmatimonadales bacterium
GTCGGGACGGGCTCTCCCTCGCCTATAGCGGGCCAAAGGGCAGTGAAAGCCCGTCCCGACACTCGGTCGCTGCGCTCCCTCCTGCGGGACGACAATGGCCCCGCGCAACTTCTGTCATCCCGCAGGAGCGCCGTCAGGCGCGAATGTCGGGGCGGGCTCTCCCTCGCCTATAGCTGGCCAATGGGCAGTGAAAGCCCGTCCCGACACTCGGTCGCTGCGCTCCCTCCTGCGGGATGACAAGCTTGTCCCTTCTGTCTTCCGTCTTCTGTCTCCTAGTGTAGTGAAGCAGAAACATCGTGCATAATGATGCGTGTGGTGGTATATTCGTTCCCATGCCACTGCCTATTCGCGTGACCAAGCTGCGGCGCGGAGATCGGGCCCGCCTCGAGCACTGGGTGCGGGCGCGCACGACGCCCCGTCGGCTGTTGGAGCGCGCGCGCATCGTGTTGGCGTCGGCCGACGGCCACGCGGGCACGGCGATCTGCACCCTGCTGGGCGTGTCTCGCCCCACCGTCAGTCGGTGGTTGGATCGCTACGAGGCCGAGGGCGCCGCGGGCCTCGTCGCGGATCGGCCGCGGGCCGGACGACCCAAGCAGATCTCGCACGAGCAGGAGGCCGCGATCATCGACGCCACCCTGCATACGGCCCCACCCGATCACGGCACCCATTGGAGCACACGGGTGATGGCGGCCCAGGCCGGGGTGCATCAGACCACGGTCGCCCGGATCTGGCGCGCCCACGGCGTAAAGCCACATCTGGTGAACACGTTCAAGGTTTCGACCGATCCGCACTTCGTTGCCAAGCTGCGCGACGTGGTCGGTCTCTATGTCGATCCGCCCAAGCGGGCCGTAGTGTTCTCGGTGGATGAGAAGAGTCAGATCCAAGCGTTGAATCGCACGCAGCCGGGTCTGCCGCTCAAGAAAGGCCGGGCCGGGACGATGACGCACGATTACGAGCGGCACGGCACGACGACGCTCTTTGCCGCCCTCAACGTCGCGACGGGCCACGTCGAACACGCCTGCCTCCCGCGGCATCGCCGCGATGAGTTCCTCCGCTTCATGACGCAGCTCGAGCGCCGGGTGCCCACGGGGCTCAGTGTGCATGTCATTCTCGATAACTACGCCACCCACAAGACGCCGGAAGTCGCCGCCTGGCTCCGGAAACACCCGCGGGTGCATTTCCACTTCACGCCGACGTCCGCCTCGTGGCTGAACTTGGTGGAGCGCTTCTTCCGCGAACTGACGACGCGTCAACTGCGCCGCCTCGCCGTGACCTCCGTCGGTGAACTCGAACAGGCGATCCGCGACTATATCACCCACCGCAACGCCCATCCCACCCCGTTCACCTGGACCGCCTCCGTTCGCACCATCCTCGCCAAGGTCAAACGGGCGAACGCGACTTTGGCTTCACTACACTAGTTCACAACGCACTCCGCAGCGGCGGCCTGCCGTTCCGGGTGATCACCCGGAACCAGCGATAGGCGTACGGCTCGAGATCGATCGTCAGGCTGTCGCCGTCCAGTTCGTAAGGCTCGTGGCGCAGGAGGTCGGTGATCTCGCCGCCGGCGCAGCCATCGAGGGCGATGGTGACGGTGCAGCCGGCGTCGGCCATGTTGTGGACGGCGACGACGCGGCCATCCTCCCACTGGGCGCCGTAGGCGAGCACGGCGGGGTTGGCGGTGTCGAGCACGACGCAGCGGCCCCATCCCCATTCGGGGCAGTCGCGCCTGACGTGGATCATTCGCTTCATCCACCGCAGGAGCGAATCGGGATCGCGCCGCTGGTCGCGGACGTTGAGCACGGGATAACCGTACTCCCCCTCCACGTTCACCGGGCGGAACACCTCGTTCGACTGCACGCTGGAGAAGCCGCCGTTTCGCTCCGGCGACCACTGCATCGGCGTGCGCACCGCGGCGCGTCCCTCGAGGCCGAGGTTGTCGCCCATTCCGATCTCCTGCCCGTACCAGAAGACTGGCGTGCCGGGCATCGAGAGCATCAGCGAGTAGGCGAGCTCGATGCGGGCGCGGTCGCCGCCAAGCATCGGCGCGAGACGGCGGCGGATGCCGCGCTCGAACAACTGCATGTCCTCGTCAGGCCCCATGTCGGCGAACACGTCCGCGCGTTCGGCGTCGCTCAAACGGCCGATGTCGAGCTCGTCGTGGTTGCGGAGGAACTGCGCCCACTGCGATGTCCGCGGGATCTCGGGATTGGCGGCGAGCACGCGGGCGAGCGGCGTTGCCTCACGACGCGCGAGCGAGAGGAAGAGCGCCTGGTTGGCCGGGAAGTGGAAGATGAGGTGCATCCGCTGCCCGCTCTCGCCGAAGTAGTCGATCGCCTCCGTCATCGGAATGTTCGCCTCGGCCAGCAGGACGGCGTCCCCCTTGCGCCACTGCAGAAACTCGCGCATCTGGTCGAGATAGCCGAACGGGTTCTCGTCCTCGTCGATGTGCTCGGGGTGGATCCCCTTGTGCTCGATGAAGAAGGGCACGGCGTCGACCCGAAAGCCGGAGACGCCGAGCTCGAGCCAGTAGCCCATGATCTTGCGGATCTCCTCGCGCACGGCATCGTTGGCGACGTTGAGATCGGGCTGATGGTTGTAGAAGCGGTGCATGTAGTAGAGCTCCGCCTCCTCGTCCCAGGTCCAGATGCTCTCCTGCTCGCCGGGAAAGATGATCCCCTCGGTGGCGTCGGCGGGAAGTGTCTTCGACCAGACGTAGAAGTCGCGATAGCGCGACTCCGGGTCGCGTCGCGCCGCCTGGAACCAGGGGTGCTGATCCGAGGTGTGGTTGACGACGAGGTCGGCGATGAGACGGATGCCGCGCTCCCGCGCCGCCCGTGCGAAATCGACGAAGTCACCTAACGTGCCGAGTCGCTCGTCGACGCCGTAGTAGTCGGCGATGTCGTAGCCGTTGTCGCGGTTGGGGCTCGGGAAGAAGGGGGAGAGCCAGATGCAGGTGATCCCCAGCTCCACGAGGTAATCCAGCCGCGCGGTGAGCCCGATGAAATCGCCCACGCCGTCGCCGTCGCTGTCCTGATAAGTCTCGACGTCGAGGCAGTAGATGACGGCGTCCTTGTACCAGAGATCCGTGCGTCCGATCATCGCATCGTCCCCGCCGGACGCACCGCGTCGCCCAGTTCGGGAAGCACGTGCTCGCCGAAGAGATCGATGAAACCGTCCTGGTGGGTGGTCACGTTGTGCACGTTGATCTCCTCGAAGCCAAGGTCGATGTATTCGCGGATCCACGCGGTATGTCGCGCGGGATCGGCGGAGATGCGGATCTGTCCCTGCAGATCCTCGGGCCGCACGTAGCGCGCCGCATCGCGAAAGTGCTGCGGCGTGCGCAACTCGGCCAGCACCCCGCTGTCGAAGCTGACCGTGCGCCACTGCTCCCAGGCCTCACGCGCGGCGGTCTCGTCGTCAGGCGCCCAGGCGTGCTGCGCCTGCAGGAAGATCGGCTTCCCCTCGCCGCCGCCGCGCCGGAAGGCATCGATGATGCCGGTCATCGTCTCGCGTTCGGCGGCCACGGTGATGAGCCCGTCCGCCCACTCACCCATCCACTGCGCCGTCGGCTCGCTCAGCGCCGCCCCGACGATCAGCGGCGGCGCCCCACGGGGCCGCGTGTAGAGCGTCGCCTCCTCCACGGTGAGCAGCCCCGCGTGGGTGACGGTCTCCCCCGCCCAGAGTGCGCGGATGATGTCCACGGCCTCGCGCAGCCGCGCGTTCCGCTCCGCCTTGATCGGCCACGGCAGCCCCGTGATCCGCTCGTTAAGCGCCTCGCCACTGCCGGGCGCGATCCAGAACCGCCCCGGATACATGCAGTCGAGCGTTGCCGCCGCCTGGGCGATGATCGCCGGGCTGTAGCGCCACCCGCCGGGGACGGTCACGACCCCGAAGGCGAGCGACGTGGCCTGCAGCGCAGCGCCGAGAAAGCTCCAGGCGAAGCCCGCCTGCCCCTGCTCGGGGCTCCACGGATGGAAGTGATCGGAGCACATCGCCGACGTGAACCCCGCCGACTCGGCGCGGCGGACGAGGCGCAGGAGCTCGTCGGGGGCGAACTGCTCGTGCGAGCAGTGGTAGCCGACACGGGCGGAATGGAGCATGGGTCCGGGGTGCGAGAAAACTGGCGGATCGGGCTTGCCTTCGCACATCATGCGCCGGGCGGTTCGGTGTTGGCGGCGGCCGCTCGGGTGTTGGGGTGGGGGACTACTGATTTGACCACGGAGGGCGCGGAGGACGCGGATAACTACTCGCGTTCGACGGTCGACGTCTCAGTGGTCTGCCAGAGTCGAGCAGAATTACCCTGTCAGGCATGACCGTACGCCGCGCTACCCCAGCGGCCGCGGTCGATGACCGCCCCTCCGACCACGGGGCGCCATCGGTGGCGGGCAGTAATGTCCCGTCCACATTCTGCGACGGGGAGAGCCAACGGATCAGCCCGGACTCAACCTCGGCGATGTACTCGGCGAGGACGGCGATCGCGTCCCGTTTGTCCTCGGCATCGATCCACGCGATCAGGTCGACTCGTTCGGACAGGGCTCGTCATCGACGTTCGCCGACACGAGTACGAGCGCATTCGCTGCGGCCAACAGCGTGCCGGCACGCACCGGTTTCTGAAAGAACGAGGTGTGGTCGAGCATCGGGCCGTGCCAGCCATCGTCGTGCGCGTTGCCCGTGAAGAGGGCGATAACCGGCAATGTCGGGTTCAGCGCGCGCATCCGCCGCACGAGCGCTGCACCGCTCACCGCCTGCAGTTGCAGATCGGTGATGAGCAAGTCGACTGGCTGGCCTCGATCCGCCGCGTCAACGAAAAGGGCGAGCGCTTCGGGGCCATCGGTGGCCGTCAGGATACGCCACCCAACGCGGTCGAACGCTCTCGACGCCCACGCGAGGACTGCGGGATAGTCATCGACGACCAGGACGGTGCGAGGACCGGCAGGGGACACTGACTCCGATTTCGACCCGCGTTCCAGAAGCGGCGGACTCACGACCGGCGGCACGGTTGGGACCGTCATGCGGCCGCCACCCGCACGGACGACTTACGCAACCGTTTGTTCTCGTACATCGAGGAGTCTGCCGCGCTGAGGAGCGCCGCTATCGACAGCGGTTCAGTGGTCTCCCACGCCGCAACGCCGACGCTCGTCGCCAGCAGGTAGTCGCGGTGTGGTTCCGCATTCAACGCATCCAACGCGGTCGCAATACGCTGCCCTAGCCGCGCGATGTCATCGGCGCCCGTATTCGGACAGAGAATAACGAATTCATCGCCGCCCATTCGACCAACAAGATCCGCGGCGCGACTCTGCTCTCGCAGAACGGTTGCCATTTCGATCAGCGCCTCGTCACCGGCGTCGTGGCCGTGCGTGTCATTGATCTGCTTGAATCCGTCAAGATCGAGGGCAGCGACCGCCAATGGCATCCTCGTCCGCTTCGCCAGCGCAATCGTCTGGTGCGCACTTTCACTGAATCCGTGGCGGTTGAGTAGGCCGGTCAGTGCGTCGCGCGTGGCTTGTGTGCGGAGCTTGTCGTGCGCGGTGATCAACGCGAGAGTCGTCGCGCGCAGCTCGATTTCGGCCATGGCGGCCACGGCGAGATCTTCGAGGGTCGCGATCTGCTCGTCGGTCCAATGGAGTGGCTTCGTATCGATAGCGCACAGCGCGCCGAGGGTGTCGCCCGACGACGTACGCAGCGGGACCCCGAGATACGCGACCACACCCAACTCGCGGAAGGCCAAATTGCTCATGACCAGCGGGTCACGGGCAGCGTCCTGGACAACCAGCATTTCATCACGTCCAACCACGTGCTGACAGAACGAGTGGGTGAGCGGCGTCCCTCGTCGTTCTCCGGCCCAGCCGCAAAGCCCGGTGAGTCCAGGAAAGTGCTGTCCACGGTCGTCCACGAGTGATACCAGCGAGACCGGCACGTCCAAAAATCGTGTGACCAGCCTTGTCAACCGGTCCAGCACTTGATTCTGCGCGCCGTCCAGCAGTGCACTGGCGCGCAACGCCTCCAGACGGCGCGGATCCGTCAGACGGGATTGCAGTAACGCCGGGTCGTACGCCTGCACTGGCGCTGGACGGACGACGTGTGGTGTCTTCGACATGCTTCGGAAGCCTCAACGTTCGTTGGAAGACACACAGCCACTGTGGGTCACGGAGCGCGCAACACGCCTCCATCGTGGTGTCGACCCTCCCACCAGAGCGCTGACGCGTGGCCATCGAGTCGCGCAACGTCCGGGGCGCCCTCGATCGAGTCGCAGGTACGAGGTACGGCTCCAGCGCGACGTGGCGCGTTGGAGACCACGACGCATGCACTCCCGAACACGACACCGACCGGACAGGCTCACGCTTCACGAGCTGGGCGCGCCGTCTCCGCGACGCCGCCGATGCCCTGCGTGCCCCACGCCGAGTCCCAGCCTTCGCGAGCAGTCCTCCGCGTCCTCCGCGGTCGAGATGAATCCGCCCACACCGGCCGCCGGACTCACCGGGCGAAACAAGACCACACCTACCGCCGCAACTTCGACAGCAGCCGCAACATCTCGAGATACAGCCACACGAGCGTGACCATCAACGTGAAACCGCCGTACCACTCCATCACCTTGGGCGCACGCCCGACGCCGCGGCCGATGAGGTCGAAGTCGAGCATCAGGTTCATCGCCGCGACGCCGATGATGACGAGGCTGATGCCGATGCCGATCGGGCCCGAGTCGTGGAGCAGCGGCATCTGCATGCCGAAGAAGCTCATGACGATGCTCGCGATGTAGAACAGCATGATCGCGCCGGTGGCGATCACGACGCCCTGGCGGAAGCCGGGGGTGACCTTGATCATCCCCGTCTGGTAGACGAACAGCATCGCCAGGAAGACCATCGTCGTCAGGCCGAGTGCCTGCAGCGGGAGGCCGGCGTAGCGCGCGTCGTAGACCGCCGAGATCGCGCCCAGCACGCACCCTTCGAGCACCGCGTACAGCGGCGCCGTGATGGGCGCCCAGTGCGGGCGCATCACGGTCGCGATCGCGACGATGAAGGCGCCGATGAGCGTACCGAAGATCAGCCCGGTCGACGGCAGCGTGCCGTTGTTGACGGTCGCCCAGCCGAAGCCGGCGGCGAAGAGCAGGAGCAGGAGCAGGAAGAGCGACTTGGCAACGACGCCGCCGAGCGTCATCGTCTCCGCGCCGACGGCGGCGGGCGCGCCGAAGTACTGTTCCTTGAGGGCTGGATTCGAGGTGCGCATCGAGGGCGAGGTGGGGTGGGTGACCAATTCGTGCGGCAGCCGTGCCGCGTGCCGAAAGTTACATCGCCGCGCCGCTCGCCACGGCCTCCACCAGCGCCCAGTATTGCGCGCCCTGCAGCAGGTCGGCATGGTCGGCGCCAGGAACGATCAGCAGGTGGCCCGGCGTACGTGCCGCCGCGTGCACCGCGCGCCCCATCGCGGCCGGGATCACCGAGTCGTCCGCGCCGTGGACGACGTGCACCGGTGCGGCGACCGCCCGCACCGCCGCCGGCGTATCCCAGTGCAGCCGCCCGATAAGCGGATAGACCACGGCGAACACCCCGATCACGCGGCTGGCCATCGCCCGCGCGGTGGTGAACGGTGCGTGCAGCAGCAGCGCCCTGGGCGCCGCGCCCGCCCCCTGCAGCTCGGCGCCGAGCTGCGCCGCCACCGCCGCACCGAGCGAGTGCCCGCTGAGGATCAGGCGCACCGGGGCGACATCGAGCGAGTCCCGCAGCCATCGGGCGGCCGCCTGTGCGTCGCGCTGTACGCCATCGTACGTCGCCGGCCCCGCGATCCCGTCATACCCGCGATACTCGGCCGCCACCACCCACGCCCCCGTACGCCGCGCGACCTCCTCCGCCCACGGCAGCTGCCAGACGGCGAGGTCGGCGTTCCCGTGGAAGTGGAGGATCACTGGCGCGTCCGCGGCCGGCGTCAGCTCCCCAACCGCACCGGGTGGACGCACGAGATAGCCGTGCAACCCCACCCCATCATCGGCCACGTACTCCACCCGCACCGCCCGGGGTGGCGCGGCCGCCGGACCAGGCGGGAAGAATACCATCCGTTCCTGCCGCCACCAGAGCAGCGCCACCATCCCCACGAGCAGGACAGCGACCAGCGCGACGGCGAC
>JBBQHX010000171.1:0-8112 GCA_038324385.1 Gemmatimonadales bacterium
CGCGCCGCGGCCGCGCCCGCCCCGGATCCGGGCCCCACGGGCTCGTCAGCGATCGTCGCCAGCAGCTCGATCTCGACCACGCCGCCGCGAGGGCGCGGGATCCCGTTGCGGACGACCAGCACGGGCCGCCAGGTCGGGCGCTGGCCGCGTGTGGCAGCGGTGTCGACCCCGAGCAGGCGCTCGAGCGCGTCGGTGCGGAGACCATGGGCCTGAGCTCGCACGTCGCGCAGACGATCGTCCATCGCGCGCGCGACGTCGTCGATGCTGCAGCCGCACAGGGTGTCGTGGGGGTGGCACGCCAGCAACGCGCGCCACGCGGCGTCCAGCGACGGGCGCAGCTCGATCGCGCGGGCGGCCGCGATCCACGGTTCCGCGTCCCACCGGAGCTCCGCGTCACGGCGGGCCGCCGCACGCTTCTGATGCGCGCGAACGCCGAACGTCCCCTGCAACGTCCAGGTGTAGCCGTACGAGTCGCGCAGCTCCCCGCTGATCGTCGGCAGTGCAACGCCCTCTGCGCGTTCGAGCAGCGTCGTCGCGAAGCCGCCCAGCGAGTCGCGGCGGATCTCGTCAGGCGTGGCGGCGGCGCGCAGTTGATCGATCGCGTGTGCGAGACCGGCCTGCCTCGCATGATGATCGGCTCCACTCGGCAAGAGCGTCGCGCCAAGAGCCGCGCGCGGGGCGAGTTCGGCGCGGAGCCGCGTCCACCGCGCCTGGGCTCCCGCGGCGTCGAGCGGCAGCGTCGACCCCGTCTCGTAGCCGTCCCGCGGGAGATGGTGCAACAGCGCGCGCTCGCCTGACGGAGCCGTCCACCAGACCGAATCGCCCGTGGGCCAGCGTGCGCTTCCATATCCGCGCCAGGCGACGATCACGGGGCAGCCGAACCCCTGGGCGAGCATCGGCAGCATCGCGGGATGGCCGAACGCGTCGGGGCAGTACAGCACGGCCGGCGGGGTCGCGCCGAGCCTGGCGAGCGTAGCGCGTCCGATGAGCAGGTTGCGCACAAGCGCTTCGCCCGACGGAATCAACCCGTCGGCCAGCACGTACCAGGGCCCGGCTTCGATCGCGCCGGTGCGTAGCGCCTCTCGGAGTACGTGCTCGCGGTCGGGGCGGACACTCAGATAGTCGTCGAGCGCGATCGCCTGTCCGTCGAGGAGGAAGGGCTCCCCGTCCGGCGCATCCAGCAGTTCGTCGACCAGGGCGACGAGGCGTTGGCGGAAGCGGCCAAGCGGGTGATACCACTCGCGGTCCCAGTGGGTGTGTGCGACGACGACGACGTCCACGACGACCTCGGGAAGGCTCGGTGAACCACCATGGAGGTTGGGTGCTCGACGAAAGAGCGAGGGAATGCTGGCGCGACCCACACGCAAAGTCCAGCGCCGCCCCGTGCGGACTGGCCACCAACGAAAACGGCCCCGCCGTCTGGCGAGGCCGTTCCCGAAATATCGACGTTCTTCGACTCGCTATACGGGACGACGTCCCGTAATCACGCGGTAGAGCACGACGATGACGGCGAGCACGAGCAGAATGTGGATGAGGCCACCGGCCACATTGAACACGAATCCGCCCAACAGCCACAGCACCAGCAGAATGATCGCAATAGTCCAGAGCACCGCTCCTCCCGCGTTCGTGGTTAGTGATACCGCCTACTAGAGCAACCATCGTACCGCGGCGACCCGCCAAGTGACATTCGGCCCGTCACGAGTTTCCGCGATCCGGCCGCGACGGCGTGCCGACAGGGACGGCATGTCCGTCGGCCGGATCACCATCGTGATGCTCGATCAGATGGTGCGCCGCCTGACGCCCGATGAGGATTCGCGTCGCCCGGACATCGTGACCGACGTCGATCATCAAGATTGCCAGATCACCCGCGCCCCACAGGAGCCCGGCCAGCACGATCAGCCGGCTCGATTCCGCCAGCAGCATTGGGACGGACATGCCGCCTTCGAGGCTGAGCCCGGTCACGACCTCGGCGAACAGGAGCACCACCAGGATCAGCGCCATCAGCTTGAACAGCTTCGACAGGTAGCGGAGTCCGACGTACGGCTCCATGTCCGTGTCCCGAATGCGAACGGCCGCCTCGACGTCCTTGCGCCGGGCGAAGTTCCCATCGGCGCCTTCGGCGTCGGCCGCTCGTTCGGCAGCGGCGAGCGCCACCGCCGCCGCGTCGGCATCGGTGTGGGGGTGTGGGTGTGGGAACCGGGATCGATCGTCAGGCAGTGGCGTCACTCGCTCGCTCCTTCAATCCATCGCGCGACGGAACCGCGCGTGTCGATGTGGACGAATGGCCCGTGTCCCGACGCCGCGGCATACAGCCCGGTGCCGCCCACGAGCGACGGATGCTGCTGCTCCACGCGCTCAACCGCGCGCAGGATCAGCCGCGCGTCAGCAAGCGTCGATCGGCCGTCCCCATCGAGATCGTCCATGACCCCGTTGCCATCGTTATCGATGAAGACGTCGGCCGCGTCGCCGTAGACGTGGCGGCTGTACTGCGCTCGCCCCCGCGGATCGCCCCCGGCGACGTTGTACTGCGGCGTGCGAAAGCCGCTCATCACGACGACCCCCTCGGTCCGGATCCCCTGACGCTGCAACTCGCTCATCACCAGCTCGAGCTTGTCGACCAGGCGCGTGTCGATGAGCAGGTACTTGGGCCAGACGTCGGCCTGCCCCTTCGTCAGGAAGTCCCGCAGGGTGAAATGCTCGGAGAGCGGCGTGTGCTGGTTTGCGGGAGTCACCTCGATCAGTCCATCGGGCGTCCGGTATCCCTTCCGCGCCTCGTACTCACTTGGCCAAGTCCCCACGACGTACTGCCCCATTCTCCCCTTCCGCCGTTCGGCGAGCGGCCGCAGCGTGATGACCCGGAAATCGTCGAGAGGGCGCACGAGATCGCCGAGGGCCACGGCAAGCCGCCATACGCCGGCCGGTGGCGAGGCGATGCCGATTGGGTGGACCGGGGCGGCGGGGGCGCTGTCAGCGGCCAGCACGTAACCGGCGCCATGCGGGAGCGAGGCCGTCGGGAGGCGCGCCCCCGGCGCCTGAATGGCCGCGGCGAGCTTACCGCTCAGCCCGCGGGGAGGTGCGGCCGCAGCGGTCGCAGCAACCATCAGGTAGCTCAGCGCGGTCCCCGATGGCGCGACGATCCCACTGACCAGGCGGGCCGTCACCGGCAACGCCCGCTCCGCTCGCCCGCCGCGTGTGGACGGATCGCCGACGTCGGCGCGCACATCGGCGATCGCCCAGCTCCAGCCCACCGCAAACAGCAGAAGCAGCGCGACCGAGCCGGCGTGCACCGCGCGCGTCGCGCGAGGTCCCAATCCCCGGGGATGGACATCTTCGGGGAAGGTCAGCGTGTCCTGGACGGCGTTCCAGAGCGCGTGGGTCGTGTGCGCGATCCGTTCGTCCAGGGGGATCTCGACCTGCTCGCCGGCTGGCCGGTCATCTGAGGAGGTACGATTCGCCATGCCGTCTCCAATGGGCAAGGATTGAACCGCCCTGCCCGAGCCGGGTCCTCCGGGCGCGCGGGGCGCGCCGCGCCGATCAGTGGACGACCAGCCGGATGAGCGCGAATCCGCCGACGAGCAGGACCATGAACAGGATCGTCAGCAGGTTGAAGTACCGATCGATGAACGCCTTTACCTGCGGGCCGAACAATCGGATGAGTCCGGCAACGAGGAAGCAGCGGAGACCCGGCACACCACGGAGATCATGATGAAAGGGTGAAGTAGCACCCCGAACGCGCCGCCCGCGATCGTGAACACCCTATACCGTATCGGGGTGAAGCCGGCGGTACCGAGCGCGACCACCAGATGCTCCCGGTCCAGCTACCCACCGCGGTCGAACCTACCGGTGGCGCCCTACCGCTCGAGAATCGGGCGACTGATTTGTTCGGGCAGCCCCATCCCGATGAAGTAGCGGAGCACGCCACCCAGCACCGACGCACCGGTCGCGATCGTCGCGAACCAGAGGGCCCGGGCCGGCCGGCCGAGGCTGAGCGCCATCAGGAGCACATCGGGGGGAATCGGGAAGAATGAGAACTCCGCGAAGGCTAGCCGTAAAGACGACGGATGGCGCCGGGCCGCCGGGGTGGATCGACGGGGGGGGTGGGTGGTGTGGCGGCCACGGCAGACGCCGTGAGTGGCGGGGGTCGGCATGGATGTTGAGACGGACGGGAAACGGCAGATGGATCGGCGGGCGCTCGTTGCACCTTCGACGCCGACAGATGCTCACCGCCGCTCGGTCCCCGCGCCGCTCGTGCCGCTGGCCCCGTGGACCGCGGCGGCATTAGTTCCGCACCACACTCACCAGAACCGGAGATCTACCATGGCGCACACGTTGCCCCCGTTGCCTTACGCGTTCGACGCGCTCGAACCGCACATCGATGCCAGGACCATGGAGATTCACCACGGGAAGCATCATCAGGCGTACGTGACGAATCTCAATGCCGCGCTCGAGAAGGCGCCCGACCAGCAGGGTCGGGACATCGAGTCGCTACTCGCGAACCTCAACGCCGTTCCGGAAGGCGTGCGCACCGCGGTGCGCAACAACGGCGGCGGGCACTGGAATCACTCGTTGTTCTGGACGCTCATGGGCCCGAACGGCACGGGCAAGCCCGACGGCACGGTCGCGTCGGCGATCGACGCGAGCTTCGGCGGCCTCGACGCGTTCAAGGAGGAGTTCGGCAAGGCCGCCGGCGGGCGCTTTGGCTCAGGCTGGGTCTGGCTGCTCCGCGACGGCACCAAGCTCCGCATCACGAGCACGCCCAACCAGGACAACCCGCTCATGGACGGCGTCGCCGCCCGCGATATCCTCCTCGGGCTCGACGTGTGGGAACACGCCTACTACCTCAACTACCAGAACCGTCGCCCGGACTACGTGAAGGGGTGGTGGAACGTCGTGAACTGGGGCGAGGTCGCGAAGCGCATGGGATAACAGCGGCTGTGGGCTATGGGCTCTGGGCAACGCCCTGAAGCCCACAGCCCATAGCTGTTTATCTCGCTGCTTCGCCTTCCAGGTACGTGTAGCCTTCCAGTGCGGCGACGTAGTCGGCGATGAAGGCGTTGGCTTCCTGGCGGGTGATGTCCTTGGCGTTGCTCACCTTGCGGCGGAAGGTGGCAAGCAGCGTCGAGGCCGCGAACTGGACGTAGGCGAGCACTTCGGTCACGGTATCGCCGTGAACGAGATCGTGGATCTCGTAGCTGCCGTCGTCGCGCAGGCGGATGTGCACGGCGTTGGTGTCGCCGAACAGGTTGTGCAGATCGCCGAGAATCTCCTGATAGGCACCGGTCAAAAAGATGCCCAGGATGTAGTCCTCGGCGTCGCGCATCTCGTGCAGCTCGAGGCTGGGTGCGCCGTTCCGCTGGCCGACGAACCGGTCGATCTTGCCGTCCGAGTCGCATGTCACGTCCTGCAGCGTGCCGCGACGCGTCGGCTGCTCGTCGAGGCGATGCACGGGCATGATCGGAAAGAGCTGGTCGATCGCCCACGAGTCGGGCAGCGACTGGAAGAGTGAGAAGTTGCAGAAGTACCGGTCCACCAGCGACGCGCGGATGTCGGCGATCACTTCCTCGAAATCGTCCGGATTCGCTTCCGCCACCCGACCGATCTGGCTGATCGTGGCGAAATGCAGCGTCTCGGCCTTGGCCAGCTGCGGCAGGGTGAGCACGCCGCTGTTGAAGAGCTGCCGCGCGCGATCCTTGTCGAAGGTCGCGTCGTGGTAGGCCTCGAGCACCTTCCGCGGGGGGAGGCCGGGCTTCATCACGAGGGCGAAATCCTCGGCCATCTCGTGCACCAGCGGGTGGTCCTCGTCCTCGAGCTCCGACACCGTCGGATCGATCTGCGACTCGACGTCGATCGCCTTGAGCAACAGCAGCGCGTGATGCGCCGTGAGCGCGCGCCCGGACTCGCTGATGATGTGCGGCATCGGCAGCTCTGCCTCACGACACGCCTCGGCGATCGTGTAGATCACGTCGTTGGCGTATTCCTGCAGCGAGTAATTGACGCTCGCGTCGGACGTCGAGTTGGTGCCGTCGTAGTCCACGCCCAGCCCGCCGCCGACGTCGACGTGCGAGATGTCGACCCCCATCGCCCGCAGCTCGGCATAGAAGCGCGTGATCTCCTGCAGCCCGCTCTTGATGTAGCGGATGTCGGTGATCTGGCTGCCGAGGTGGAAGTGGATCAGCTTGAGGATGTCGAGCCGTCCCTCGCCCTTCAGACGTTCGACGAGCCGCACGAGCTGCTGGATGTTGAGCCCGAACTTGGACCGCTCCCCGCCCGACTGCGCCCATCGGCCGAAGCCCGCCGAGGCGAGCTTGATGCGCACGCCGGCCGTCGGGACGACGCCGAGTTCGTCGGCGACTTCGAGGAGCACATCGAGCTCGCTCAACTGCTCGAGCACGATGAAGACCTGGTGCCCGAGCTTCTGCCCCATCAGCGCGAGGCGGATGAACTCGTGATCCTTATACCCGTTACAGATGATCATCGGGTCGGTGCTATCGTCGAGCGCGAGCACCGCCTGCAGCTCAGGCTTCGATCCGCATTCCAGCCCGACGCCGAGGCCGCGGCCATAGGCCACGATTTCCTCGACCACATGCCGCTGCTGATTGACCTTGATCGGATAGACCGTCGTGTAGCCGCCCTCGTAGCCGTACTCCTTCATCGCCGAGCGGAATCGCTCCGTGAGCTGCCGCACGCGGGAGCGCAGGACGTCCGAAAAGCGCAGCAGGACCGGAAGCGCCACGCCCTGCGCCTCGAGGTCCTGCGCCAGATCGTAGAGATCGAGCTCGAGCGTCGGACGCTCGCGGTCGGGGCGGACGACGACGTGACCACGTTCGTTCACGTCGAAGTAGCCGGCGCCCCAGCCGCCGATGTTGTACAGTTCACGGGCGGCCTCGATGGACCAGCCGGATGCGTCCGTCGAGGACGGGTCGGGTATGCTAATCGCAGTCATTCGGGAAACTTACATGGCCGCCGCGAGCCGAGCCACCGCGTCGGGTGGCGCCGGCCCGCGCGCGACGCCGTCCGAGCGCTGAACCGACCCAACTCCGTGGAAACGACGCCGCGATGACCCCATCGCCAGACATCGCGCGGCGCTCGCTGACCGGCGCGGGCGACCTGCTCGACCGGCTTCCCCGCGCCCGCGAGGGCGACCGCTCCGACGACGAGGCCGCCCCCTGGATCGCGGCCTTTACCGGCTACGCGAACGACACGCTCGCGACGGTGCATGCCCGGGTGCTCCGCAACCCGCCTCCGCGCGTTCCGTCGGAGCATGACGGCCGGTGGCGCAATGTACGCGACACGATCCGCCGCTTTCGCACCGACGAGGTCGCGCATGCGCGCGTGCGCATCACGGTCGGACACGCCTCGGTCGAGGCAGCGGCTGACGTCGATGGTCACGTCGCCGCCGACGTTCCACTTTCGGGGCCGTCTGACGCGCTGGGGGGATGGGCGAACGCGCGCGTCAGCCTGCTCAGTCCACGCCGCCGTGAACCGGCGCGGGTTGCGCGCGTCAGACTGTTGGTTCCCTCCCCCGCCGCCGCGTTCGGCGTGGTGAGTGACCTGGACGACACGGTCATTCGGAGCGACGTCACCCGGCCGTTGCGGATGGTGCTCACGCTTGCGCTTCGCAATGCGCACACCCGGTTGCCGTTCGAAGGTGTCGCCGCCTTCTATCGCGCGTTGCGCGACGGGGCGAACGCGCCCAATCCGCTGTTCTATGTCTCGAGCAGCCCGTGGAACCTGTACGATCTGCTGGCCGACTTCCTCCGACTGCAGGAGGTTCCGCACGGCCCGCTCCTCCTGCGCGACTGGGGCGTCGGGGGCGGCGGCATCCCGCTCGCGCACGGCTCGCACAAGCGGGCGGCAATCAATCGGATCATGGATCGCTATCCATCGCTGCCATTCATCCTGATCGGCGACAGCGGGCAGGAAGACCCGGAGATCTACGCGTCAGTGCTGCAGGATCATCCTGGGCGGATTCTGGCGGTCTACATCCGCGACGTGACACGATCGCGCAAGCGTTCGGAAGCGATCGACCGGCTGGCTCGTGAAGCACGGCGCGCCGGGGGGACGCTGATGCTCGTGGCGGACACGCTCGCGGCGGCACGGCACGCGGCGGAT
>JBBQHX010000172.1:0-8085 GCA_038324385.1 Gemmatimonadales bacterium
CGCAGCTCTACGCCCGCATCAAGGCGCATCCGACGCCGCGCCTGGTCTGGGCCGAACGACTGGTCGCCGACGGCGTGCTCGCGCCTGACGACGTCGAGACGATGGAGCGCGAGGTGCGCGAACGGCTCGAGGGGATTCACACGGAGCTCAAGGCGGAAACGGAGCCCGAGCAGCCTGAAGCCGATGAGGCCGGCGATTTCGCCGGTGCGCCGAAGTTCGGCGAAGTCGACACGCGCGTGCCGGCCGAACAGCTCATCTCGCTCAACGAGCAGTTGCTGCAGTACCCGGCCGACTTCACGCCGCATCCGCGGCTGCAGCGGCAGCTCGAGCGGCGTCGTGAGGCGCTGGTGGGCGACCAGGGGGTCGACTGGGGGCACGCCGAGGCGCTGGCGTTCGCGTCGATCCTCGCCGAGGGTACTTCCGTGCGCCTGACGGGACAGGACGCCGAACGCGGCACGTTCTCGCAGCGCCACGCCGTGCTCAGCGATTCCGAGAACGGCAGCACGTACGTGCCGCTCGCCGGACTCGCCACCGGTGAGGCGTTCTTCGAGGTGTACAACAGTCCGCTCTCGGAGACCGCGATTCTCGGGTTTGAATACGGCTTCAGCACGGCCGCCCCGCATGCCCTGGTGCTCTGGGAGGCGCAGTTCGGCGACTTCGTAAACGTCGCCCAGCCGATCATCGACCAGTTCATCGTCGCTGATCGGGCAAAGTGGGGCCAGGACTCGGGCGTGGTGCTGCTGCTGCCGCACGGTTACGAGGGGCAGGGACCCGAGCATTCGAGCGCGCGTCTCGAACGCTTCCTCCAGTCGTGCGCGGAGGGCAGCCTGCGCGTCGGCTACCCGACGACGCCGGCGCAGTATTATCACGTCCTTCGTCGTCAGGCAAAGCTCGACCCGCGTCGTCCGCTGGTGCTGATGACGCCGAAAAGCCTCCTGCGTCTTCCGGCCGCGTCGAGTCAGCTCGCGGCGCTAGCGGAGGGCCGATTCCATCCGGTGCTCGACGATCCGACGGCGTCCGCGTCCATCGACGCCGTGCGCCGCGTGGTGCTCTGCTCGGGGAAGATCTACTACGATCTGGCGAAGGAGCGCGACGCCGGCGGCCTCACGCACGTCGCCCTCGTGCGGATCGAGGAGCTGTATCCGTGGCCGCACGAGGAGCTGACACGCATCGTGCAGCGCTACCCGAACGTGGTCGACGTGGTGTGGGCGCAGGAAGAGCCGCAGAACATGGGCGGGTGGAGCTACGCGGCGCCGCTCATCCCGACGTCGATCGGCACGCTCCGGCCGCTGCTCTACGTCGGGCGGAGCAAGCGGGCGAGTCCGGCCGAGGGGCATCTCTCGGTGCATCAGCAGGAGCAGGCGCGCATCGTCGCCGAAGCACTCGGCGATCCCGCGACGGCCGCGGCCAAGCCGAAACGGGAACGGGAGAAGGCCAGCGCGGGGCGGTGATCGGCTCGAAGGGTCACGCGCGATGGATGACGAGGAAGGACGGGGGCGCTCGTGCGCTCACCGTCCTTCCTCGTTTTCGGGTCGCTCGCCTCGGTTGCTCCCGGTGCTCGGACCGGGCTGGTATCTTCCGCGCGGTGCCCCCCCCGGGGCACTCCAGAATGCCGCTCACACCACCGTTCGTCCGACGCCCGTTGCGCATGTCTTCCGATTTTCGCTGGACCATCCGCGTGCCGCTGCGTCGGCACGCCGTGCAGACCGTCGCCCTTGTCATGGCCGCCGTCCTCTCGGCGATCGCGCCGGCGCAGGCGCAGGAGCGCGGTGCCGCCGAGCTGGCGCGTCTCATCGACGGGATGGGCGTGTCGGCGCGGGTGCTGATGATCGCTGCGCACCCGGACGACGAGGACACGCAGCTCATCGCCTGGCTGGCGCGGGGGCGGCATGTCGAGACGGCGTATCTCTCGCTTACCCGCGGCGACGGCGGGCAGAATCTGATCGGCGACGAGTTGGGAGAGGGGCTGGGCGTGATTCGGAGCGAGGAGCTGCTGGCCGCTCGCCGGATCGACGGCGGACGGCAGTATTTCTCGCGCGCCTACGATTTCGGTTTCTCCAAGACCGCCGCCGAGACATTCGAGAAGTGGCCGCGTGAGGCCGTGCTGGGGGACGTCGTGCGCGTCGTGCGGCAGTTCCGGCCGCACGTGATCGTGAGCGTGTTCTCCGGGACGCCGCGCGACGGGCATGGACACCATCAGGTCGCGGGAATCCTCGCGCGTGAGGCATACGACCTCGCCGGCGATACGCTGCGCTTTCCCGTCGCCGAGTTCGGGCGGGCGTGGGATCCAGCCAAGTTCTACCGGAGTGCGCGGTTCAATCGCGTCGCCGCCACGCTGGAAGTCCCGGTGGGCGAGTACGACCCGATCCTCGGGCGGAGCCTCGCCGAGGTGGCCGGGGCGAGCCGCTCGCAGCACAAGAGCCAGGGGTTCGGCTCGCTGGAGCGGCGCGGTCCCGCGTCGACGTTCGTCGCGCGTGAGGCCTCACGGGTCGCGGCGCCTGACGACGCGTCCGCCGAACGGTCGCTGTTCGACGGGATCGACACGAGCTGGACGCGCTTTCAGGGCGCGGTGACCGGGGCAGGGCGACGCGCCGCCTTCGATTCGCTGGCGGCGGCGGTCGCGGCGGCGCGTGCCGGCGTCGATTTCCGAGACCCCGGCGCGTCGATCCCCGCGCTCGTCCGCGTGCGGCGTCTACTCGATACGATCTGTCCCGCGTCAGGCGGCTGCTCCGGCGAGGGCGAGCCCGTCGCGCGTGACTTGCAGCGGTCGCATGAGACCGCACTGGCGCGCGTGAACGCCGCCCTGCTCGCCGCGGCCGGCGTGGCCGTGGAAGCCGAGGCATCGCACGCGGTGGTCGTGGCGGGTCGGCCCGTTCAGGTAGTGGTGCGCGTCTACAACCAGGGCGATGACAGCGTCATCGTCGACGATCGCCCGCTGGCTCCGGCGTCGGTACGCGTGGACACGGTGCGCGTCGAGGCAGCGGGGCCGACGGCGCCCTGGTGGCTCGCCGAACCGCGCCGGGATGGCGTGTTCACGCGTGGGTCACCGTCGCCGGAGGACGCGCGGGTGGCCAGCGCGGCGACGGTCTCGCTCACGGTGCAGGTCGGCGGCGCGGGCGGAGGTGTTGGCGTTCCGCTCGACGTTCCGGTGGTGCAGCGCGCGGCCGATGCGGTGCGCGGCGACGTCAGCGTGCCGGTGGCCGCCGCGCCCGCGGTCGCGGTCGCGCTTGATCGCGCGGTCGCCTACGCGCCGGCCGGGCGCGACATCGAGCGCGTCGTGCGCGTGCGGCTGCGGTCGGCCGACACGGCAGCACGCGTGGTGCGCGTGGCGCTGGAGCTTCCGCGCGGCTTGCGCGCCGATTCGGTGACCCGTGAGCTCACGCTCGCTGGCGCCGGTGCCGAGGCGAGTGTGGCGTTCACGATCCGCGGCCAACTGGCGGCCGGCCGACACCTCGTCCGCGCCGTGGCGACCAGCGGTGGCGAGCGGTTCACCACCGGCTACGAACTGATCGACTACGAGCACATCCGACCGCAGCGGCTCTATCGGCCCGCCGAGGTCGCGATCGAGGCGGTGGACGTGACGATTCCCGCCGGCCTGACGGTAGCCTACGTGCGCGGCGTCAGCGACAATGTCGCGCCGATGTTGGAGGAACTCGGTGTGGGGCTGACGATGCTCGCCGCGGGCGAGCTCGCCGGCACCGACCTGTCGCGTTTCGACGCGGTCGTCCTGGGTCCACGCGTCTATGAGGCGTCGGCGCAGATCGCCGCGGCAACGCCCCGGCTGCTGGACTATGCGCGCGGCGGCGGCACGCTGGTGGTGCAGTATCAACAGGATGCGCTCAACGCACCGGCGGCGGCGGCGGTGGCGAACGCGCCCGCGGGCGCCCCGCGTGAGGCAGACGCCGTCGACGCGGCCTTGCTCACACCGTATCCGCTGACCGTGCCGCGCCCGATCGTACGGGTGACGGTCGAGGAGGCGCCGGTGCGGATCGTCGACCCAGCGGAGCGGCTGCTCACCTGGCCGAATGCGATCGGGGAGCGCGACTTTGCCGGGTGGGTGCAGGAGCGGGCGCTCTACATGCCGAGCGTGTTCGACGTGCGCTATCGTGCGCCGCTGGAGATGAACGATCCCGGGGAGGCGCCCGGCCGCGGCGCGCTGCTGATCGCGCCGTATGGCGAGGGGACGTACATCTTCACGACGCTGGCGCTGTTCCGGCAGCTGCCGGCCGGCGTGCCGGGTGCGGCGCGGCTGTTCGTGAACCTGTTGAGCGCGGGCGCGCGGGAGCGGCCGTCGGCGATGTAGGGTCGCGGCGAGTGGACGGCGACGACGGTGTGATGCGGCCGGTGCGTCGAATCTCGCCGCTCGTGCCCGGGGATTAGATTCTCCGCTGCCGCCCGGGCCGTTGGCGGGCGATCGCGACGCGCCAGGATCGACCTCGGCGCGGCGGCGTTCTCACGCGGTGCCTGCCACAGGTGACCGCCCAGAAGGCTCACGCCGGTCCCGTCCGGCCGACAACCAGCCTGACTCGTGGCCGATCGATCGAACTCCGCTCGTGTCGCAGATGGTTTCGCGGGATTGGGAACGCGCGACACTGGTATTCCGTGGTGGGGGGGCCCCCCCACCGGGAATATCGCCCCACATCCCGATCGCTCCATCACCACAACGCCGCCACTCGTCGCGCCACCACGCAACAGCCGGGAGTTGGGGCGGTTCACCCGGCTGAGCGCCCTGCTCGCTGGCGCGGTGCTCTCCCTCGCCGCCTGCGCCGGCGACGGTCGGACCGTGCTTACCGTTTACTCTCCCCACGGCAAGGAGCTGCTCGAGTATTACGAGCAGGGCTTCGAGGCGGCGAATCCGGACGTCGACGTGCAGTGGGTGGACATGGGCTCGCAGGAAGTGTTCGAGCGACTCGGCGCGGAATCGGTGAATCCGCAGGCGGACGTCTGGTTTGGCGCGCCGTCCGACATGTTCGAGAAGGCCGCCGCCGCCAATCTCCTCGCCCCGTACCGTCCGACCTGGGCCGATCAGGTGTCGGCGGAGTCGCGCGACACCGAGGACCGCTGGTACGGCACCTACCTCACCCCCGAAGTGATCGGCTACAATCGCGATGCGATTCCCGCCGGCGACGTGCCGCAGGACTGGGACGACGTGCTCGATCCGAAGTGGGCCGGACGCGTCATCATCCGCGATCCGATCGCATCGGGCTCGATGCGCGCGATCTTCGGTGCTCAGCTCGCCCGCTCCATCCGCGAGACGGGGAACACCGAGGCGGGGTGGGAGTGGCTGCGCCAGCTCGACGCGAACACGCGCGAGTACACGGTCAATCCGACCATTCTCTACCTGAAGCTGGAGCGACAGGAAGGGGTGATCACGCTGTACAACATGCCCGACATCGCGATGCTCGAGCAGCGCCGCAACGCCCCGATCAGCTACGTCATCCCGGCGAGCGGCACGCCCCTGCTCGTCGACGGCATCGCCATCGTCCAGGGCAGCGCGCACCCGGAGATCGCCCAGCGCTACTACGAGTTCGTCACCTCGTCCGACGCGCTACTGCATGCCGCCAACGCGTTCCTGCGCATCCCCGCGCGCACCGACATCCCGGCCGATTCGCTCCCAGCCTGGATTCGTGAGGCACGCGAGGAGATTACGCCGATGCCGCTCGACGCGCGGCTGCTCGCCGACAGCCTCGATTCGTGGATGACGCAGTGGGACGCCCGAATCCGCAACCAGGGCGGCCGTCAGTGACCCTGCGGGTGTGCGCGTCCGTGGTCCGGCGCGTGAGGCAGGGGTTGTGAGCGCGGGCGCGCTCGCACTCGACGGCCTGACGCGACGCTATGCCGACGGCCCGCCCGCGGTCGACCGCCTGACGCTGGAGGTCGCGCGCGGCGAGCTGCTGGCGCTCGTCGGTGCGTCGGGCTCGGGGAAGAGCACCACGCTGCGCATGATCGCCGGCTACGAGGTCCCCGACGGCGGGCGCGTCGTGCTCGACGGACGCGACATCACCGCTCTCCCGCCGCAACGGCGCGGATTCGGGATGGTGTTCCAGCACTACGCACTCTTTCCGCACCTCTCGGTCGAGGACAACGTCGCCTTCGGGCTCGAGGCACGCGGCGTGCGCCGGTCCGAACGCCTGACGCGGGCTCGTCAGGCGCTGGCCGGGGTGGGGCTCGAGGGTGCGGGACGGCGCCAGGTGCAGTCGCTCTCCGGCGGCGAGCAGCAGCGCGTCGCGCTGGCCCGGGCGGTGGTCATCGAGCCGCCGGTGCTGCTGCTCGATGAGCCGCTCTCCAATCTCGATCCGACGCTCCGCGAGACGATGCGCGACGAGCTCCGCCAGATGCTCCAGCGACTGGGCGTGACGGCGGTGTTCGTGACGCACGATCAGGAAGACGCCTTCGCCGTCGCCGATCGCGTCGCCCTGCTGCGCCATGGCGTGCTGCTGCAACTGGGGACGCCCGAGGCGCTCTACGACCGGCCGGCGTCGCGCGCGGTCGCCGAGTTCATCGGTCGCGGCGCACTGCTGCCGGCCGCCGATCACGGCACCCACGCCGATGTCCGCGTCGGCGATCGCACCTTGCGGCTCCGCGTCACCCGGCCGCCCGAGCAGACGGCCGGTGATGGCGCGGCGTCGGTGGTGATCCGTCCGGAGGCGCTGGCGCTTGCACCGCCTGACGCGACCGACGCCTGGGTCGGCGAGATCCGGGCACGCCGGTTCGCCGCGGGCCTCACCGTCTATACCGTCGCCCTGCCGACCGGTGCCGACGGCGGCGATCGGGTCGAGATCGTCTCGCCGGAGCGCGATGCGCAGATCGGTGCGCGCGTCGGCGTTCGTGTGATGCGCGAGCCGGTGGCGCTGGTGCGGGCCTAACGCCATGGCGGAGCCCGAGAGTCGAACGCCGGCGGGGCGTGCGCGTCGTTCCTGGCACGGTGGCGGCGCCTTCTGGCTCGCCCTTCCGATCCTCCTCCTGCTCGGCTGGAGCGTCGTCCTCCCCAACGCGGCCGTCGTCGCGGGGAGCTTCGGCGAGGGACTCGACCACTGGCGTGCCTTCGCCGACAGTCCGACCGATCGTGAGGCACTCGTCACCAGCCTCTGGATCTCGGTGCTCTCGGTGCTGTTCGCCACCGGGATCGGGCTGCCGCTCGCCTTTCTCCTCACGCGACTCGAGTTCCCGGGGCGGCGCATGCTCGGCGTGGTCGCGACGCTTCCCGCGGCGCTTCCGCCGCTGGTCGGCGTCGTCGCCTTTCTCTTCCTGTATGGCGAGAGCGGTGTGGTCGCGCGCGGCGTGCAGCGGCTGTTCGGCCTGACGAGCGCGCCCTGGTCGCTGACCGGTGTGTGGGCGATCGTTTTTGTCCACGCGTACACGATGTATGTCTACGTCTACCTGTTCGTCTCGGCGGGACTGGAGCGACTCGATGGATCGCTGGAGGAGGCGGCCGCCGGGCTTGGCGCGAGCCCCTGGCGGCGCCTCACGCGGGTGACGCTGCCGCTGCTCACGCCGGCGATCGCGGGCGCGATGCTGCTGGTGTTCATGAGCAGCCTCGGCTCGTTCTCGGCGCCCTATGTGTTCGGCGGCGGCATCCGCGTGCTGTCGACACAGATCGTCGCGTCGAAGCTCAATGGCAACATGGGGATGGCGTACGTCGAGACAACGGTGCTCGCACTCAGTGCCGTCGCCGCACTCCTCCTCCTCCGCTGGCTCGAGCGACGGCGCAACTATGTCGTCTCGGGAAAGGGAGGCGGGTCGCGGCGCATCGTACGATCCCCACTGCTGCGCCGGCTCGCGCCGCTGCTTGCCGGGGTGGTCGTGCTGGTGCTGATCCTGCCGCACCTGATGGTGCTGCTGGTCTCGTTCGCCGAGGATGGGACGTGGACGACGCAGGCGCTGCCGCCGTCGTATACGCTCGAGAACTTCGGACGGATGTTCTCCGACAGTCAGCTTGCGCGTCCGATTCGCAACAGCGTGCTGATGGCGCTCGTGGCGACCGCGGCCAACGTCGTGGTGTGCTTCGTTGCGGCGTATCTGGTCGTGCTGCGCCGCTTCCGCGGGCGTCGCGTGCTGGAGCTGCTGGTCGCGCTGCCGTGGGCG